>DATFRY010000126.1:0-14288 GCA_035262925.1 Kofleriaceae bacterium
CGTCCGCGCCGGCGACTACGCCAAGGCGTCGGAGCTCCAGTACGGCCGCATTCCGCAGCTCGAGAAGCGTCTCGCCGATCAGGAGGGCGGCGACGCGCCGAAGGGGCCGCGCATGCTGAAGCTCGAGGTCGACGAGGACGACATCGCCGCGGTGGTCTCGAAGTGGACCGGCATCCCGGTCGACAAGATGCTCGAGGGCGAGGTGCAGCGGCTCGGTCACATGGAGGACACGCTGCGCCTGCGCGTGATCGGCCAGGACGCGGCGCTGTCCGCGGTCAGCGCGGCGGTCAGGCGCGCGCGCGCCGGCCTCCAGGATCCCAACCGGCCGATCGGCTCGTTCCTGTTCCTCGGCCCCACCGGCGTGGGCAAGACCGAGCTGGCCCGCGCCCTGGCCGAGTTCCTGTTCGACGACGACCACGCCATGGTGCGGATCGACATGTCCGAGTACCAGGAGAAGCACACCGTGTCGCGGCTGGTCGGCGCGCCTCCCGGCTACGTCGGCTACGACGAGGGCGGCCAGCTGACCGAGGCGGTGAGGCGGCGCCCCTACTCGGTGGTCCTGCTCGACGAGATCGAGAAGGCCCACGGCGACGTGTGGAACATCCTGCTCCAGGTGCTCGACGACGGGCGCCTGACCGACGGCCACGGCCGCACGGTCGACTTCCGCAACTCGCTCGTCATCATGACGTCCAACGTCGGGTCGCAGCACCTGCGCGACCTCACCGCGGACAACCGCAAGAGCGTGGAGCGGCGGGTGGAGGAGGAGCTGAGGACCACGTTCCGGCCGGAGTTCCTGAACCGCATCGACGAGGTCATCTTCTTCGAGCCGCTCGACCGCGGGGAGCTCGACCGCATCGTCGCCATCCAGGTGACGCGGTTCGCGGGCCTCCTGCGCGAGCGCGGGCTCGAGCTGGAGCTCACGCCGGCGGCGACCCACCTGGTGGCCGAGCGCGGGTACGACCCGGTGTTCGGGGCGCGGCCGCTCAAGCGCAGCATCCAGAAGAACCTGATCGACCCGCTGGCCAGCGCGCTCCTGGCCGGGCAGTTCACCGCCGGCGACCGCATCGTGGCCGACGTCGGCGGCGAGGGCGACGCGAAGAGCATCACGTTCCGGCGCGGAGGAGCCAGGATCGAGGCGGCGTAGCCGCGCAGTAGACCAAGAGGACACCAACCTTGCGCGACCCCTATGAAGCACTCGGCGTGAAGCCGGACGCGAGCGCCGCCGATATCAAGAAGGCGTATCGCCGCCTGGCCAAGCGCTACCACCCGGACTCGACCGGCGGGGACAAGGCCAAGGAGGACCGCTTCAAGGAGGTCTCCACCGCCTACGACATCCTCGCCGATCCCGACAAGCGCGCCCGCTACGACGCGATGCGCCGGGGGGGCGGGTTCGGCGGCGGCGCGCCGGGCGTGGACGGCGGCCCCGGCGGCTTCGACCTGGGCGACCTCCTGGCCCAGATGTTCGGCGGCGGCAGCGGGCCGGGCGCGGGCGCGCCGCGCGGCGGCGGCGCCGGCGGCGTGCGCTACCGCGTGTACAACACGCCGGGTGGAGCCGGCGCGGCCGGCGGGTTCCGCGAGAGCTTCTTCGGCGACGGCATGGGCGCCGAGTCGCCGTTCGACTTCCACGAGCCGGCGCAGCCGCGGCGCCGGCGCAGCCAGCCGAGCGAGCGCAAGGTTCGCGCGTCCGACGGGAGTCTGGTGACCCAGCGCGGCCACGACGTTCACTCGGACGTGCGGCTCTCGATCGATCAGGCGGTTCTCGGGACGGTAGTTGACGTCGCGACGCTGAGCGGTAAAGCGAGTGTGAAGATCCCGCCGGGCACATCGAGCGGGGTGAAGCTTCGACTGAAGGGCAAGGGCGCCGAGGACGGCAGCGGCCACCACGGCGACCACTTCGTCACGGTCCACATCGACGTACCAAAACAGGTCGACGAGGAAGCCAGGCGGCTGCTCGTGACCTTCATGGCCCGCGCCGACAAGCGGCGGGGCGGAGACAAGACATGATCCCACCCATCGATCCGAAGGTGCCGCTCCCGATCCTCGTGACGAGGCGGGAAATCGTCCTCCCCGGCGTGGTCCTGCCTCTGGAGGTGGGCCGCCGGGTGTCGATCTCCGGGGTGGACGCGGCCATCGCGGAGGGCGGGCGCCTGCTCCTGGTCCCCCAGCGCGACCCGGGCACCGAGTCGCCGAGCCCGTCGGATCTCCTGACGGTCGGCGTGGTCGGCGAGGTCATGCAGATCGCGCGGCACTCGCCCAATCGCTACACCATCATCGTGCGCAGCGGTCCGCGCGTGACCCTCGAGCGCATCGACCACGCGGCCGACGGGGCGCACCTGGTCGGCGCCGCCACGCCGCTCACCACCATCGAGGCGCCCGAGGACGAGGTCACCGGGGCGATGGTCGAGCAGGCGCGCGCCTACCTGACCGAGATCCTCGCCGAGCAGGCCGACGCCACCGCCGACAAGGTGCGCGAGGGCCTCGACGAGGTCGAGGACGCCGACGACCTGGTCGACATGGCGGCCGCGCACCTGGAGCTGGAGCGCGACGAGATGATCGCGCTGCTCGAGGAGCCCGACGTGGCGATCCGCCTGCGCCGCGTGCTGGGCCCGCTCGGGCGGCTGAGCGAGGTGGTCAAGCTCAAGGCCAACATCCGCGGCGAGCTCCTGCAGGAGATGTCCAAGGAGCAGCGCGAGCAGGTGCTGCGCCAGCGCATGAAGAGCATCGCGTCGGAGCTGGGCGAGCCGGACGAGGAGGGCGATCTCGAGACCTACCGCGACCGCATCAGCAAGGCGAAGATGCCGGACGACGTGCGCGCCGCGGCGCTCAAGCAGGTGCGCAAGATGCACTCGGTCGGCACCTCGTCGCCCGAGCACACCATCGCGCGCACCTATCTCGACTGGCTGCTCGACATCCCGTGGGGCATCACGACCCAGGACAACATCGACCTGCCGGCCGCGCGCGCCATCCTCGAGGCGGATCACGCCGGCCTGGAGACGATGAAGAAGCGCATCCTCGAGTTCATGGCGGTGCGCAAGCTGGCGCCCGACAAGCACGGGCCGATCCTGTGCCTGGTGGGCCCGCCCGGCGTGGGCAAGACGTCGCTGGGCCGCTCGATCGCGGCGGCGCTGGGGCGCAAGTACGTGCGCGTCGCGCTGGGCGGCGTGCGCGACGACGCCGACATCCGGGGCCACCGGCGCACCTATATCGGCGCCCTGCCCGGCCGCATCGTCAGCGGCCTGACCAAGGCGGGCAGCATGAACCCGGTGTTCGTGCTCGACGAGGTCGACAAGCTGTCGAGCAGCGTGCGCGGCGATCCCGCCTCGGCCCTGCTCGAGGTGCTCGACCCGGAGCAGAACAGCGAGTTCGTCGATCACTACCTGGATGTGGCCGTCGATCTGTCGCAGGTCATGTTCATCGCGACCGCCAACCAGGCCGAGACCATCCCGGGCCCGCTGCTCGACCGCATGGAGGTCGTGCACATCCCGGGCTACACCGAGCGCGAGAAGTTCACCATCGCGCGGCGGCACCTCATCCCCAAGCAGATGGCCGAGCACGGCATCGAGCGCGACCACCTCAAGGTGTCGGACGAGGCGGTGGGCGAGGTCATCCGCCACTACACGCGCGAGGCCGGCGTGCGCAACCTGGAGCGCGAGCTGGCGACGCTGTGCCGCCACGCGGCGGTCGAGCTGGCGGCAGGCGGACCCGACGCCCGGGCCGCGATCGGAGCGGACGATCTCGCCGCGATCCTGGGGCCGCCGCGCTTCACGTCGGAGGTCGCCGATCAGGTCCCGCTGGTGGGCGTGGCCACCGGGCTGGGCTGGATGCCGACCGGAGGAGACCTGCTCTTCGTCGAGACCCGCGTGATGCCGGGCAAGGGCGACGTGAGCCTGACCGGCCAGGTGGGCGACGTGATGGAGGAGAGCGCCCGGGCGGCGCTGTCGTGGGTGCGCGCCAACGCGGAGCGGCTGGGCATCGACTCCCATCGCTTCGCCGACTCGGATATCCACGTGCACGTGCCGTCGGGCGCGATCAAGAAGGACGGCCCCTCGGCCGGTCTGGCCATCACCACCGCGCTGACCTCGCTCATGCTCGATCAGCCGGTGCGGCCGGACGTGGCCATCACCGGCGAGATCACGCTGCGCGGCCTGGTCCTGCCGGTCGGCGGCATCAAGGGAAAGGTGCTGGCGGCCCATCGCGCCGGCATCCACACGGTCCTCCTGCCCGAGCGCAACCGCAACGACGTGACCGAGATCCCGGAGGAGGTGCGCAAGGACCTCGACATCCGGTTCGTGACCCGGATCGGCGAGGCGCTCGAGGTGGCCCTGGGACCCAGCCCGGAGAGCGCGGCGGAGCGGGACTCGGCGCTGCCGCTTCCCGCGGCGGCGACCAGGCCGTCGCACCCGCACCCGCGGACCGCGTGTAGCTAGGCTAGAGACCGGATAGACAGGAGGCAGGAGACAGGCACCCGGAGACGGGAGACGGGGTCGCTGACCGCTGGCAACCGGCGATGGCCGAGCCACCGCCACCCGATCGACTGCTGCCTGTCTCTCTTCCTTCTGCACGCTCTCGGTCCCCACGCGCGCGGCGCGTAGGGGAGAGCGTCAGCGGGAGAGCAGGCCCGCAGGGCGGCCCCAACAGCGATGGTCGTCACCATGGCCGGTTGCCAGTGGCCAGCGAGCCGTCTCCTGTCTCCTGTCTGCTGTTTCCCGTCTCCTGCCTCCTGTCCCCTCACGATGGCCGCGTCTCGCCCGACCCGCGCTCGATCAGGCGGGTCGGCAGCACGATCTTCTGCGCCGGTCTGCGGTCGCCGGCGATGCGTGAGAAGAGGAGCTCGGCGGCGCTGCGGCCCAGCCCCGACGCGTCCTGCTCGATGACGGTGACCCCCGGGCGGAGGAGATCGGCGAGCTCCAGGTCGTCGAAGCCGACCAGCGCCGGGCGCCAGCGGCGCCCCGCGGCCAGGGCGCGCAGCACCATCACGGTGATCCGGTTGTTGCCGGTCACCAGCGCGGTGACCGGGCGCGCGCCGCCGCGGAGGCGCTCGAGCGCGGCGGCCACCGAGAGCGGGCTGTGCGGGCCCATCGCGATGAGGCGCTCGTCGGGGCGCCGGCCGATGGCCGCCATGCCGTCGCGGTAGCCGCGCTGGCGCTCGCGCGCGGTGTAGATGGCCGGGTTGTCGCCCAGGAAGGCGATCTGCCGGTGGCCGCGCGCGGCCAGGTGCTCGACCGCCGCCCTCGTGCCGCCGGCGTTGTCGACCAGCACGACGTCGGCGTCGACCCCCGCCCCCGGGCGATCGACGAACACGACCGGTGTGCCGGCGCGGATCTCGGGCTCGAGATAGGTCTGGTCGGTGCCGGCCGGGACCACGAGCAGCCCGTCGACCCGGCGCGAGCACAGGGACAGGGCCAGCTCGCGCTCGCGCGCCATGTCCTCGTCCGACGAGCCGGCCAGGACCAGGAAGCGGTGGCGCAGCGCCACCTCCTCGACCGCGCGGGTGAGGGTCGAGTAGAACGGATCGGCCACGTCCATGAGGACCAGGCCGAGGCTGGCGGTGGTCGACCCGCGCCGCAGGTGAGACGCGCCCTCGTTGCGGCGAAACCCGAGCTCGTCGATGGCGGCCTGCACCAGCGCCGCCGTCGACTCGGCCACGCCCGGCTCGGCGTTGACCACGCGCGACACGGTCTTGAGGCTCACGCCGGCCCGGGCGGCCACGTGGACCATCGTGGGCCGGCTACCGGGGGCGCGCGGGGGTCCGGAGAGCAGTCGCTGCGCGGTTCCGGCATCGGGTCTCGCCCGCTCCGGTGCGCGCGCGGCGGCGCTGCGAGTGCCTCGCGCTACCACGCCGCGTCCGCGCCTCGCCGGCAATCCAGGTCGCTCATCGCATCGGCGCGCTCGGCGATGACGGCCATCGTCGACGCGTCCGTGTCGTAGATACTGTACCAGCCCTGCTGCTCGTGCGGTGGATCGCCGATGAAGGGGTCGCCCGGCACCCACCACAGCCCGAAAGGCGACACCGGCCTCCCCTCGCCCGCCCAGGCCCACGAGTTGGTCCCCGCCACCTGTCCCTCCTGTGCGAAGTCGACCAGGTCGTCGAGCATCTCGCCGTAGTAGCGGTCGCGCCACGCGACGGTGGAGTCGGGGTCGAAGCTCTGCTGGTCGCGGGCCAGGCCGAACTCCTCGAACACGATCGGCTTGTCGAGCAGGGCGGTGCGCTCGACGTGGCTGGCGATGTAGGCGCGCGCCATGTCGGTCGCGGGGCCGTAGGTCTCCTCGGCGCGCAAGGGGTCGTACCAGCCCCAGTTCTGCACCCAGAAGTGGGCCGTGCCGTAGTCGATGCCGCCTGCGGAGTGGTCGCGGAGGTACTCGGTGCCCGAGTAGCTGGGCGACGACGTGTCGCCCTCGCTGCCGGTGGTGACCAGGTGGTTGGGGTCGAGCTGCTTGATGAAGGCGGCGCTGGTCGCGATCCAGTCGAGGTAGGCGCTCGTCTGTTGCAGGGCGCGCGGCTCGTTGGCCAGCTCCCAGGCCATGATGGCCGGCTCGTCGCGATAGCGGGTGTGCGTGTACCGGTTCACGCGCTCGACGAGGTTCTCGATGTTCTCGAGGTAGAGCGAGACCGCGTCCGGGTCGCCGTAGAACTGCGACACGAAGCGCTGGTACTCGTCCCAGTCGCCGCCCTCGCGCGGCGGCGGATACGGGATCGAGTCGGCCGCGCCGGTCCACACCAGGTACTGGCCGAAGCCGCCGCTCCAGTGCCACTCGTTGCCCAGGGTCATGACCGCCTTCATGCCGCGCTGGCGCATCGCCGCGATCGCGAAGTCGAGGCCGTCGAGCAGATCCTCGTCGTAGACGCCGGGCGCCTGCACCAGGGCCGGGACGATGCGCAGCATCTCCGAGTCGGGCCCCTCGGTGATGGCCATGATGCGGAGGTTGGTGATGCCGGCGTCTCGAAGCGCGTCGAGCTCGCGCAGGAAGCGGGCCCGATCACCGCCCGGCCCGCGGCTGGCCAGGTTCATGGCCTGCCAGTAGTTGGTGCCGACGAAGTGATACGGCCTGCCGTGCAGGCGCAGGCCGGTCCCGTCGGCCACGACGAAGTCGCGCCGGCCGTGGCGGCCGAGCTCGGCGGTGGTGGTGCCGACCTGGTCGCCTGGCGCCGACTCCGGGTCGGCGTCGGCGTCCGGCTCCGGGTCCCCGATCGGCGAGCAGGACGTGAGAAGCCCGGCGGCGATCGCTGCCAGCAGCGGCGCGCGCAGCCTGGTCCTGGTGACGAGACCCGCGTGGATTTCACAGGGGGACATGCCCTCTCCTTTCGATGCCCGAACATCGATGCACCTACGACAACGTTGTCAGGTCGAGGGCACCCCCATTCTCGACGGCTGACCCGGACACGTCAATGCAGCACGAGGACGTGCGCTCCGTTCAGTTCGGGAGCGCGGCCGGTTGGGCGGTTCGATGGAGGCGCTCCCGGGAGCAACAGGGTCACAATGACGGCGCGATCTGGCAGCCTGTTGTGCCGGCGCGCGAACCCACGTGGAGGAGAAGAGCGATGCGCACGCGAGAGCTGGGAAGAACCGGGATGAATGTCAGCGCCATCAGCTTCGGGGCCTGGGCCATCGGCGGCAGCTGGGGCGATGTCTCCGACGACGAGTCGCTCGCCGCGCTGCGGCGAGCCCTGGAGCTGGGCGTCGACTTCTTCGATACCGCCGACGTCTACGGCGACGGTCGCAGCGAGCGCCTGCTCGCTCGGCTGCGCCGCGACACGCGCCAGCCGTTTCACGTCGCCACCAAGGCCGGGCGCCGCGCCCAGCCCCACGGGCGGGCCGCGTACTCGCGAGACAGCCTCACCGGCTTCGTCGAGCGCAGCCTGAAGAACCTCGAGGTCGAGGCGATCGACCTCCTGCAGCTGCACTGCCCGCCGACCGACGTGTACTACATGCCGGAGGTGTTCGACGGGCTCGACGAGCTGGTGCGCGCCGGCAAGCTGCGCTTCTACGGCGTGAGCGTGGAGCGCGTCGAAGAGGCGCTCAAGGCCATCGAGTACCCGAACGTCCAGAGCGTCCAGATCATCTTCAATCTCTTTCGACAGCGCCCGGCCGATCTCTTCCTGGCCCGCGCCGCCGAGCGTCGGGTGGGAATCCTGGCCCGCGTGCCGCTCTCGTCCGGCATGCTGGTCGGGAAGATGAACCGCACCACGACGTTCGCCGAGGCCGATCATCGCAACTTCAACCGCGAGGGCCAGGCGTTCGACCGCGGCGAGACCTTCTCCGGGGTCGACTACGAGGTCGGCCTGGCCGCGGTCGAGGAGCTGCGGCCGCTGGTGCCGGCCGGTTTCAGCCTGGCGCAGCTGGCGCTGGCCTGGATCATCCAGCACGAGGAGGTCACCTGCGCCATCCCGGGCGCCCGGCGTCCGGCCCAGGTCGAGGAGAACGCCCGCGCCGACCAGGTCCCGCCGCTCTCGCGCGAGGTGCTCGCGCGCATCGATTCCATCTACCAGACGCGGATCCGGCCGCTCGTGCACCAGCGCTGGTGAGGAGGGCAGCCCTGCCAGAGTCCCGCGGCGGGCAGCCGGCCCCGCACGGCGAGGCCGCGCGGCTGGCGTTCGCCTACGTCGCCCTGTTCGGCATGATGGGCATCCAGCTGCCGTACTGGCCGGTGTGGCTGGCCCATCGCGGCATGGAGCCGGACGAGATCGGCCTCCTGCTCGGCGTCTTCACCTGGGCGCGGCTCGCGGCGCCGTGGACCGGCAGCTGGGTCGACCGCCGCGGCAGCCCGCATCGCCTGGCCGCGGTCCTGTCGGCCGCTACCCTGGCCTGCATGGCGGCGTTCGCGCTGGCCGACTCGTTCGCCCCGCTCCTCCTCCTGTCGGCGCTCTCGGGGCTGACGCTGGCGCCGGTCCTGCCGCTGGTCGACGGGATCGCGGTCGGCGCGGCCGCCGCCCGCCGCATCGACTACGGGCGGGTCCGCCTGTGGGGCTCGGCGACGTTCGTGTTCGCGTCGAGCCTCGGCGGCCTGGCCCTGCAGGGACGCTCGGCGGCGCTCGTGCTGCCGTTCATGATCGCGGCGTCAGCCGCGCTCACCGCCGCGAGCCTTTTCCTGCCGCGCGCTCCGGCGCGCCGACCCGCGCCGTCCGATCGGGCCGGCGCCGGCGCTGGCGCTGCCTCCCTCGCTGCTGCCACGGCGGCTGCGACGGCGGATGCCGCGGCCGCGGTCGACGCCGCCACCTTCACGGCCCCCGCGCCGGCCCCCGCCCCCGCCTCGGGACCCGCGCTGCTCGCGAGCCTGCGCTCGATGCTGGCGCGGCCGCGCATGCCCACCTTCCTCGCGGCCATCGGCTGCATGCAGGGCAGCCACGCCGTGCTGTACGGGTTCGGCACCCGCTACTGGCAGTCGATCGGCATCCCCGAGTCGACCATCGGGTGGATGTGGGCCTGGGGCGTGATCGCCGAGGTGGCCCTGTTCGCCGTCAGCCAGCGCGCGATCGCGCGTCTCGGCCCGGTCGGCATGCTCTCGGTGGCGGGGCTGGGCGGCGTCATCCGCTGGCCGCTGCTCGCCCGCGTGGAGTCGGTTCCCATCCTGTTCGCGCTGCAGACGCTGCACGCCACCACCTTCGCGGCCATGCACCTCGGCGCCATGACGTGGATCCGCGACACGATCGATGCGCCGGCGGTCCAGCGCGCCACCGGCCTCTACGTCGCGGTCGGCAGCGGAATCGCGCTGGGCCTCGGCATGCCGCTGGCCGGCCTCCTCTACGGTGAGGTCGGCGGAGGCGCGTACTTCGCCATGGCGGTCTCGTCGGCGCTCGGCCTGTTCTTCGCGCTCAGGCTGCGACCGACCGCGGCGGCGCCGGCGCGCTCCTGAGCCGCGAGCCCACGGTCGCGCTCAGAACATGTCGGTGATGGCCGGCGCGCCGGCCGCGAACACCGCGCTCGCGGTCGCCAGGTCGGCGGCGCGGCCCGACAGCGCTCCCGTCATGGCCAGCGCCTCGGCCGTCATGTACCCGGTGTAGAGCGCGGCCAGCGCGCGCACGTCGGTGCGCAGGCGCCCGCCGCCGCCGCGCGTCGCCTGCCCGCGCCCGTCCTCGACGCGCAGGGTCCAGTTGCCCGCGTTGCGCGGCAGCACGTCGTCCTCGACGGCGAGGTGGAGCTCCGCGCGAAGGCCCGGCGGATAGCCGCGCGCCTCGAGCGCCCGCTCGACGTGGCAGATGCGCAGCATCCACGGATCGCGCAGGCGCACGTCGTAGCCGCGCTCGGGCAGGAGATGGAGCAGCGCGCCGGCCGGGGCGCCCCGCCACACGGCCGTCTCCACCAGCGTCTTGTGCTGCGCGAGCAGCGACAGGAGGGCGCGCGCGGCCCGCGGCGTGGCGGCGCACATGTCCTGCGCGACGAGATCCGAGTGCGGCGGCTCGCGCGCGACCTGGTACAGCACCGCGTAGCCCTCGAGCTTGCCGCGATGCTCGATGAGGAAGCCGAGCGGCGCGTGCCCGCGCGGCTCGAACACCCGGCTCCAGCAGTACGGGCCGCGGTCGAGCTCGCCGTTGCGCGCCGGCGCGCACTGCCGGTAGAGCTCCATCGCCGCCTGCCGATCCGAGATCTCCATCGCGCGCATCGAGGTGCTGGGCTCGCGCACGCGGATGAGCCCTGGCGCGATGCGCACCTCCCAGCGACCGCCCGCCACCTCCCAGCCGGCCCCGCGGTAGAGCTTCTGGGTCGACGGGTAGAGCGTGCTGAGCGCGACGCCGCGCCGGTGGAGCTCCGCCACGGTGGCGCGGCACATCTCGCCCCCCACCCCGGTCCCGCGCCGCTCCGGCGCCACCCCGACCCCGGCGACGCCGACCATCGGGACGCTGGCGCCGCCGAAGAACTGGCCCATCGGGATGAGCATGAGCGCCGCCAGCGGTGTGCGGCCGTCGCGCAGGACGCGCACGTTCTCGAGGCCGCCGCGCTCGAGCCAGTCGCGCGTGTCCTCGGGCGGGAAGGCGAACGACCAGCCGAGCAGGCGGCTGACCCCGTCGATGTCCGACTCGAGGCGGAGCGGGCCGAACGCGCGGCGCCTGGCAGCTGGCACGCGCGAAGCCTACACGAGCCGCGGCGCCGGTGCGGCCTCATACGAGATCATCGGCCAGCGGTGGGGCGGCGCCGTGACCCGACGGGCCGCCGCCGACCGCCGACCGGGCGCTCGTCGCCGGGTCCGGTCAGAACGTGACCGCGGCCTCGCACGGGTTGCCGGCGCGATCGCGGGTGCGAAACGAGAGCTCCTGCGCCCCGCCCGGCGGGTCGAGGACGATGGTGGCCGTGGTCGAGCTCAGACCGTCCTCGTCCAGCGCGCTCCCCTCCACCTCCTCCCCCTGCGAGGTGAACAGGGCCGGCTGGCCCGCGACGTCGTCGGCGTCGGAGCGCCCGCGCATCTCGAACTGCACGCCGTCGGCGTCGGGATCGAGATCGTCGGCGGCCGCGATCCGGCTGGTCGGCGCGACCAGCGCGCAGTCCGGCGGCTGGGTGTCGACCAGGAAGCGGAACGTCGGCGTCGACGGGCGCAGCCCGGCCGGCTCCCACGGGCAGATGGCGCGCAGCGCGTGCTCGCCCTCGCCCAGCGCGACCGCGAACTCCGCCGTCAGGTCGTCGCCCGTCTCCTGCTCGATCGCCTCCTCCTCGCCGGTCGCGGCGTCGAGGACGAAGAGCGTCACGGTCACGTCGGGGCGGCCCGCGTCGACCAGGACCGGCAGCTCGATGCCCGGCGTGCCCGGGTCGTCGTCGTGCTCGGCGCGCAGGACGCGCAGCGGCGCGAGCTCGTCGACCACCGCCGGCTCCACGCCGAGATCCATGTCGCAGGCGGGCATGCCGAGGCCGTCCCACACGAACGGCTCGCGCACCGACTCGGACTGGCCGCACTCGTTCTCGACCGTGAGGTCGAGCGTCACGCGGCCGAGCGGCACCGTCACGCCGGTGAAGCGCAGCGTGCCCTCGTCGTCGGCGATGGCCGGCTCCGGGTGCCGCACCGGGTCCCCCTCCTCGCCCTGCACGGTCAGCACGCCGCGGCTGCCCGGCAGGAGCGAGGTGCGCAGGTCGAAGTCGATCTGCAGGCCGGGCTCCGGGCTGGTGTCGTCGCCCGGATCGATGTTGAAGGCGGGCCACACCAGCCGCACGCGATCGCACAGCAGCGAGGGCTGACCCTGACAGCCGATGACAGCGGTCGCCGCGGCGACGAGCGCCGCGCCGCGCAATGACGACAGGGATCGCCGCGGCCGTCCTCGGCGAGCGCCGGCGGCGGGCACTCCGTCGGCGGCGGATCCGGTGGGTCGGTCGCGCGCGGCCGAAACCTTGTCCAGACGACGCATGGGCGCGGCGAGCATAGCGCAGGGTGCAACCGTCGCCCGCGCGGGCGGCTGATATAATCGGCGCCGCCGGTGCAGGAGCCCCCCGTCATCGCGCAGGCGGACGCCCCCAGCTCGCGGGGCACCGCCGCGATCTCTTCCACTCTCTTCACCGACAGCCAGTCGCGCGAGGAGATGCGGGCTTTTCTACAGAAGCGAATGGCCGCGTTCGGCCTGATGCTGGCGATCGTCTTCGGCATCTTCTTCGCCTGGCGCGTGGGCACCTCGCTGTCCGAGGACGACAGCCCGAGCCGGGCCTACCTGCCGTGGCAGGCGCTGTCGGTGGGCGCCTTCTCCACCATCTGGATCCTGTGCCGCGGCGCGCCGCGCTCGCCTCGCTTCATCCGCGTCACCGAGTTCCTCGGGCTCCTGGTCGCCGGCAGCATGGCCACGCTCATGTGCTTTCGCGTGTCGTACGCGGCGCGGCCCGACAGCGTCCTCCTGCTGTGCCTGAGCTACACCCTCATCGCGCGCTCGATCATGGTGCCGAGCACGGCGCGCCGCACCCTCCTCCTGGGCCTGTTCTGGGCGGTGCCGTTCCTGGTGAGCGTGTTCACCCTCCACCGCATCCACCACGACCCGTCGATCTACACCGCGGCCTCGGATCCGCGGCTGCGCCTGCCCGCGACCACCATCGCGGTGCGCTGGACCATCATGGGCGGCCTGTGGTGGGCCGCGTCGCTCATCATCACCACCGCCACGTCGAAGGTCATCTACGGCCTGCGCGCGGAGGTGCGCGACGCGCGACGTCTCGGCCAGTACACGCTCATCGAGAAGCTGGGCGAGGGCGGCATGGGTGCGGTGTATCGCGCGCGCCACGCGATGCTGCGGCGCCCCACCGCGATCAAGCTCCTGCCGCCCGAGCGCTTCGGCCCCGAGGCGGTGGCCCGCTTCGAGCGCGAGGTGCAGCTGACCGCGCGCCTCACCCACCCCAACACGATCCGCGTCTTCGACTACGGCCGCACGCCCGACGGCATCTTCTACTACGCGATGGAGTACCTCGAGGGGGCCACGCTGGCCGAGGTGGTCGAGCACGGCGGGCCCATGCCGGCCGGCCGGGTCATCCACGTGCTCGATCAGGCGGCGGGCGCGCTCACCGAGGCGCACGGCATCGGCCTCATCCACCGCGACATCAAGCCGCACAACATCTTCCTGACCGAGCAGGGCGGCGTGCCCGACGTGGCCAAGGTGCTCGACTTCGGCCTGGTCAAGCAGGTGGCCGAGGCCAGCGGCGCCGACTCCACCCTGCCCGCCCTCAGCCAGGCCGACAGCTTCACCGGCACGCCGCTCTACAGCGCGCCCGAGGCGATCACCACGCCCGACGCGATCGACGCGCGCACGGATCTCTACTCGCTCGGCGCGGTCGGCTACTTCCTCATCACGGGCAAGGACGTCTTCACCGGGCGCACCGTGCTCGAGGTGTGCGGCCACCACCTCCACTCGATGCCGGTCCTGCCGTCTCAGCGGCTGGGCAAGCCGGTGCCGCAGGACCTGGAGGAGCTGATCCTGGCCTGCCTCGAGAAGGACCCGGCCCAGCGGCCCCCCGACGCGCGCGCCCTCCAGGGCGCCCTGCGCGCGTGCGGCGACGCGCGCGCGTGGAGCGAGGACGACGCGCGCAGCTGGTTCGACGCCAACCGCGCGGGCCTGCGCGAGCGCCAGTCGCGCGTGGCGGTCGGCAGCGCGGTGACCATCGCGGTCGATCTCGGCCGGCGGCAGCCCGACACCCCGGGCCAGCGCCGTGCCGGCTGAGGGCGGGCGCGGCCGTGCGCGCGGCCGTGCGCCGGGGCTTCTCCCCCGGGCCGGCGCCGCGCCCAGGCTCGCCGCGATCGCGGCGCGATGTCGCGCGACATCCGCTGGTTAGCGAGCGACGCCGGCCGACGACCTCGGTCCACCAGCCGCGACGCCGCCAGCATGGGCGAGTTTC
>DATFRY010000127.1:0-36038 GCA_035262925.1 Kofleriaceae bacterium
GATGTGAAGGATGGTGAGCGAGGCACCCGCGGCGCCCAGGATGAGGACGGTGGCGGTGCAGGCCAGCGCGGCGGGCAGGAGCGCGGCGGTGGCGCTGGCGAGGCTGCGATAGCGGGCCGCCAGCAGGCCGAAGATGACCAGCAGCCCGAGCCCGGAGGCCGCCAGCGTGCGCGTGCGCAGGCCGCGGAAGAGCTCCACGACCGTCCGGCTCGGCGCCATGATGGTGGCGTCGGGCACGCGCGCGCGCAGGGCCTGGGCGTCGGTCACGCCGGCCAGCGGGACCAGCACCGTCGGCGTGGCGCCCCGCGGCGCCCAGGTCGCGAGGTAGGGCGCGAGCGGGGAGCGCCGCATCGCGGCCAGCGTGAGCGGGGCCGGGGCGCCGTCGAGCGCCTGCCAGTACGGCTGGAACTGCTCCGGCACGAAGCCGAGCTCGCTCATGAGCGCGCGCAGCCCGGGCGCGGCGGCGCGGGCGGCGGCCAGGCGCGCGCGCTGCTCGGCCGCGCTGGGCAGGAGGCGGCCGAGCGGCACGAACGAGGCGACCGCGCCCGCCGCCCGCGCGCGCTCCAGCTCGCCGGTGACGCGGCCGAGGCGGGCCAGCAGCGCCTCGTCGTCGGCGCCGGTCACCACCGCGAACGTGCTCGTCTCCTCGATGCCGAGGCGAGCGCGCACCGCCCGCTCGTCGCGCACCTCGGGGCCGCTGTCGTCGATGAGCAGGTTGACGTCGTCGGTGAAGCGCGCCCCCGCCACGCCGACCGCGCCGGCGGCCATGAGGGCGGCGAGCGCGACGGCGGCGGCGCGCTGGGCGCGGGTGGGCGCGCGCCGGGTCAGCCAGCGGAGCAGGCCCAGGGCGGCGCGGTCGAGCCGGGCCAGCGTGCGCGGCGGCCGGTAGTCGCGCGGCATCCACGGCGGCACCAGGAAGTAAGTCGCGACCAGCGAGGCCGCGATGGCGACCACCGCGAACAGCGCCATCTCGCGCAGACCGGCCACCCCCGAGGCGGCGAGGCCGGCGAAGCCGATGATGGTGGTCAGCGCGCCGAGCCCGATGCTGGGACCGACCGAGCGCATGGTCGCCGCCGGATCGGTGGCCGGGTCGAGGACGACGTGGGTGTAGTAGTGCTCGACGTAGTCGATGCCGAGGCCGAGCAGCGACGTGCCGAAGGCCAGCGTGATGCCGTGGATGGCGCCGAACAGCGCGTGGCAGGCGATGAGCGCCACGGCGCTGCCGAACAGCATCGGCACCAGCCCCAGCGCGATGAGGCGAACCGAGCCGAACAGCACCAGGAACAGCGCCACCGTCCCGATGGTCGACAGGACGCCGATGCGGTTGATGTCGCGCTTGATGGTCGCCTCCGAGGCGATGGCGAACTGCGCGGCGCCGGCGGTCTGCAGGCGCGCCGACGGCGCGGAGGCCCGCAGCCAGCCGTCCAGCACCGCGCGGAAGGCGCGCTGGGCCCCGGTGTCGAACGGCGACGAGCGGGTCTCCACGAACACGAACGCGTGCGCGCGGTCCGCGGTGAAGAGGACGCCGCCCTCGTCGACCAGCGCGCTGCCCTGCGCCCGGCGGAGCGCGTCGAGGAGCTCGAGCGTCCCGCCCAGCGGGTCGTGCGGCGCGATCGGCCGGACCACGACGGAGAGCGGGCTGGCCAGGCGGTCCTGGAGGTCGACCAGGCGGGCGCGCATCCCGGCCTCGGTGTTCGCCTCGGCGGGGACGAAGGTCGAGCCCGGCCACGACGACAGGAAGCGCAGGAACGCGGCCACGTCCTCGTCGCTCACGCCGCTCCTGGCCGACGCGACGTCGGGCTGGCCGCGCAGGAAGGCGACCAGCGCCGACGCGGTGGCCTCGAGCGCTCCGGCCGGCGCCGACCGGCCGAGCGTCAGGTCCAGGACCATGATGCGCGCGGTCTCGCCGCTGGCCAGGAGACCGGCCACCTCCCCTCCGGCCTGCCCGGAGTCGCCGGGCAGGAAATGCGTGATCTCGGTGGTGAAGCGAAGCCGCGGGATGGTGATGGCCAGCGCCAGGCCGGTCGCGAGGAGCACCCCGATGCTCACGACGCGGCGGCGCCCGCCCACTAGCGTCCCCCGAAGACTCGGGCGACCTCCGCGGCCGGCACCGCGGCGTTCCTGGCGATCCCGCTCAGCCGGGTGTCGGTGATGTCGCCGCTGGCCTCGACCACCTGTAGCGAGGAGACCTCCGCGCCCCGGCCCGACACCACCACGCGCGAGATCAGGCCGCACAGCCCCGGATCGCGCGGCGTCAGCGCGAGCGACCACGCCACCGCGGGCGCCCCGCGCAGCTCGAGCCCGAAGGCCGCCTCGAGCTCGGCCCGCTCGCCGCGCAGGAGCGCCGGGAAGACCAGCGCGAACGCCTTGAGCGCCTTGCTCTTGTCGAGCGGGATGTCCTCGATCTTGCCCGCTCGCTCGATGCGCAGCGACCTCTCGGTCAGCAGCATCCGCTCCGGCCGGGGCGTGCGGGTCAGGCGGGCGATGCCGCGGCTCCGGTCGAAGTAGATCGTCCCGCTCTGGCGCAGCGGCCGCGCGAGCAGCGCGATGTGCTTTTCCTCGGAGAATGTGGCCTGGAGGCGCTCGAGCCGGTCAAGTCGCAGGAGATCGAACAGGGCCGCGACATCGCCGCCCGCGCGCGAGCGCGCGCCCGGTTCGGCCCCCGCCGGCGCGCGCGGGCAGGGCGCCGAAGGCCCGGCATGCGCGACCGCGCCCAGGGTGAGAACGGCCGCGATCACGACCCGGCGAGACCCCGACATCGACATCGCCAGGAC
Organism: Kofleriaceae bacterium; assembly: GCA_035262925.1. Lineage (GTDB taxonomy): Bacteria > Myxococcota_A > Polyangia > Haliangiales > Haliangiaceae > DATFRY01. The sequence goes on from DATFRY010000127.1 coordinate 2,775, forward strand.
GGGCAGCCTCAGGCCGGAATCCGTTCTCTTGGCGACTCTTCCGCGAGGGCGCTCTGGAGGGTCGCGATGACGTCCTGGATGGTGCGCAAGCTGCGCAGGCTGGCCTCGTCGAACGCGCGACCGGTGGCCTCTTCCATCTTGGCGGCCAGGTCGATGGCGTCGATGCTGTCGAGGTCCAGGTCTTCGATGAGCCGGGCGCCGGGGTGCACCTGGTCGGCGTCCAGATCGAAGAGCTCTTTCATCACCGCTTGAATGGTGCGCAGGATCTCGTCGGTGGTGGCCCTGTGTTGCATTTCGGCTGCACAATAGCGAAGAGTTCTCATTACTCCAAGCCCCGCAAGTTCTCCCCAGCGGTTTCGCGAAGGTCTGACGAGCGAGGCGCCCTGGAGGGCCCCGATCCGCGCGACAGCCGGCGCAGGAGAGACGCGCCTCCACCCTGGGAGGCCTGGACGCCGCGCAGGTCGCATCGAGAGAGATCGACTCTCGCGCTGGCGCCCGGGGCGTGATACTCTGTTTTGAAAGTGACTTTCAAAGTCAGGCAGGGCCGTCGGTCGCGGCACGCGCACGGCCAGGACGCCGAAGAGGACGGCACGCTCGAGAAGCTGGAGCGCGGCGTCCGCGCGGTGGTCGACTCGCTCGGCGGCGAGCGGGTGTTCCGGCGCCGCCTGATGGAGATGGGGCTCACGCCCGGCACCGAGGTCGCCCTGGTCAACGTGGCGCCGCTGGGCGATCCGCTCGAGATCGAGCTGCGCAGCGGCCGCCTGTCGATCCGGCGCCACGAGGCCGCGATGGTGCGGGTCCGCCGATGAAGGGGCGCCGCGCGGTCGTCGCCCTCGCGGGCAACCCCAACAGCGGCAAGACCACGCTGTTCAACGCGCTGACCGGCAGCCGCGCCAAGGTCGGCAACTACCCCGGCGTCACCGTCGACCGGAAGGTGGCGCGGCTCGAGCTGGCCGGCGGCGGCGAGGTCGACCTGGTCGACATCCCCGGCACCTACTCGCTGGCCGCGCGCTCGGTGGACGAGCAGATCGCACTCGAGGCGATGCTCGGCATGGGCGGGCTGGAGCGGCCCGAGCTGATCGTCTTCTGCGTCGACGCCTGCCAGCCGGTGCGCGGGCTCTACCTGCTCTTGCAGGCCCAGGAGCTGGGGCTGCGCGTGGCCGTGGCGCTGACCATGATCGACGAGGCGGGGCGCTTCGCGCCGTCGGCGCGCGCGCTGTCGGCCGCGCTCGGCTGTCCGGTGGTCGAGCTCGACGGGCGCCGGCGCCGCGGCATCGCCGAGCTCCGCGCCATGATCGGCCAGAAGCTGGCCGAGGCGACCGCGGCCGCCGACGCGCCGGGGCCCGAGGCGGTGTGGCGCTGGCAGCCGTCCGGCGAGCTCGCCGGCCACATCGATCGCGTGCGCGCCGCGCTGCCGGCCGGGTGGCCGCAGACGCAGGCCATGGCGCTGTGGGCGCTCATGAGCGTCGGCGACGGCGACGAGCTGCGCGGCGTTCCGGACCCGCTTCGGCGCGCGGTCGCGGCGGTGCCGTCGGGCGGACGCGCGGCCGGCTGCTGGATCGACGACGAGGCGGTGCAGGCGCGCTACCGCTGGCTCGACCGGGAGGTGGCGCGACTTTGCCAGGGCGTGCCGGATCGCACGCTGACCGAGCGCCTCGATCGCATCCTGCTCCACCGCGTGGCCGGGTTCGCGGTCTTCCTGGCCATCATGTTCATCGTCTTCCAGTCGCTGTTCACCTGGGCCGATCCGGCGATCAGCCTGGTGGAGGCGGCGTTCGCGTGGCTCGGCGACCGCACGCGCGACGTCATGCCGCCCGGCATCATGGCCGACTTCCTGGTCGGCGGCGTCATCGCCGGCTTCGGCTCGGTGGTCGTGTTCCTGCCCCAGATCCTGCTCCTCTTCTTCTTCATCGGCCTCATGGAGGACTCGGGCTACATGGCGCGCGTCGCCTACCTCATGGACCGCATCATGAAGTCCATGAACCTGCACGGCCGCGCCTTCGTGCCCATGCTGTCGGGCTTCGCATGCGCGGTGCCCGCCATCCTCGCCACCCGCACGATGGAGCGGCAGCGCGATCGGCTGCTGACCATGATGGTGGTGCCGCTCATGACCTGCTCGGCCCGCCTGCCGGTCTACACGCTGGTCATCGCGGCGCTGTTCCCGGCCGGCCACGTGCTCGGGCTGTTCCCGGTGCAGGGCCTGATGATGATCGGGATGTATCTCTTCAGCGCGGTGACCGCGCTGGTCGCCGCCTGGGTGCTGTCGCGCCGGGTCAAGCCCCTGCGCGGCAAGCGGCTGCCGTTCGTCATCGAGCTGCCGCCCTATCGCATCCCGCGCATGCGCGACGTGGTCCGCATGATGTGGGAGCGCTCGTCCTACTTCCTGCGCGAGGCCGGCACCGTGATCCTGGCCTGCACGATCGCGCTGTGGGCGCTGCTCAGCTTCCCGCGCGCGACCACGACCGACTTCGACGCGCGCATCGCGGCGGCGCCGAGCGCCGAGCGGGTGTCCGCCATCGAGCACGAGCGCGACGCGGCCAGGCTGCGCGACAGCTACGGCGGGCGGCTGGGCCACGCCATCGAGCCGGCCATCGCGCCGCTCGGCTTCGACTGGAAGATCGGCGTCGGCATCATCGGCGCGTTCGCCGCCCGCGAGGTGTTCATCTCCACCATGGGCGTGGTCTACAGCGCCGGCGGCGACGTGGACGAGAACAGCGAGACCCTGCGCCAGCGCATCCGCTCCGAGGTGCGCGAGGACGGCCGGCCGGTCTACACGCCGCTGGTCGGGCTCTCGCTCATGATCTTCTTCGCGCTCGCCTGCCAGTGCATGAGCACGCTGGCCGTGGTCAAGCGCGAGACGCGCGGCTATCGCTGGCCGCTCTTCCTGTTCGGCTACATGACGGTGCTGGCCTGGGCTGCCAGCTTTGCCGTCTATCAGGGCGGGCGGCTGCTGGGTTTCAGCTAGACGACGCGCGCGCGGGCGGTCCGGCTGGTAGGCTCCGGCGTGGCCGAGCGCTATCGGGTGAAGGGGATCCTCTTCCTCGACTACGTGCGCATGCTGCGCGCCTGCAAGGGCATCGAGTGGAGCGAGCGGCTGGCGGCCGAGGACCTGCCTTATCTGTCTCGCCGCATCCACCCGGGCAGCTGGTACCCGATGGACACCTTCGAGCGCATGGGCAACCAGATCCTCGAGCTGGTGGCCGGGGGCGATCTGGAGGCGGTGCGCGCGTGGGGGCGCCAGTCGGTCGACCAGCTGCGCGCGGCCCAGCCCAGCCTGGTCGCCGCCGGCGATCCGGTGGAGACGCTCAGCCGCTTCCAGGTCCTGCGCTCGGTCTACTTCGACTTCGACGCCATCCACGTGCTCATGCTGCACGAGGGCGAGGCGCTGATCGCGATCGGCTACCTCATGGGCATGCCGGCCGAGCAGGCGGCGTCGTGGCAGACGCTCGGCTTCTTCGAGCGCGTGCTCGAGCTGTCCGGGGCCCTGTCGGTGGAGGCGCGCTTCCTCGAGTGCTCGTGGGCCGGCAGCCCGCGCACCGTGCTGTCGCTCGAGTGGCAGACGCCTCCCGCCGGTTGAGCGGAGGGCCCTCGGGCCCCGGGCCCTCGGGCCTCGGGTCCTCGGGCCCTCGGCCCTCAGCTCATCCAGTTGCCGCCGTCGACGTTGTAGGTCTGGGCCACGATGTACTCGGCCTCGGCGCTGGCCAGGAACACGGCCATGCCGGTCAGGTCATCGGGCGTGGCCATGCGCCCGTACGGCACGGCCGCCCCGACGAGGCGCTTCTTCTCGCCGGGCGGCCGGCCCTCGTACCTGGCGAACAGGGCGTCCACGCCGTCCCAGTGCTCGCCGTCCACCACCCCCGGCGCGATCGCGTTCACGTTGATGCGATGCCCGATGAGGTCGAGCCCCGCCGACTGGGTGAGGCTGATGATCGCCGCCTTGCTCGCGCAGTAGACGGCGACCAGCGGCTCGCCCCGTCGCCCGGCCTGGCTGGCCATGTTGATGATGCGGCCCCCGCGCCCCTGCGCGATCATCGCCCGCGCCGCCGCCTGCAGGGTGAAGAGCGCGCCGGCCACGTTCACGGCGAAGACGCGCTCGTAGCTCGCGCGCGTGATCTCGGTCGTCGGCGCCGCGTCGAAGATGGCGGCGTTGTTGACCAGGATGTCGATGCCGCCGCTGCGGGCCATCTCGGCCAGCGCCGAGTCGATGCTGGCCTGATCGGTGACGTCGAGGCGGATCGCCCGCGCGGCCGGGCCGATCTCGGCGGCGGTCCGCTCGGCGCCGGCCATGTCGATGTCCCCGATGGCCACGCGCGCGCCCTCGCGCGCGTAGGCGGCGGCGAAGGCGCGGCCGATGCCGCGGGCCGCGCCGGTGATGAGGGCGTGCTTGCCGTCCAGTCGCTTCATGGCTCCTCCATGGCTCCTCGGGTCATGTTCGCCTCACAGCGACTTGCCGTCCTCGTCGAAGCGGTGGATGCGGGCCGGGTCCGGCTTCAGGCTCACCTTGTCGCCGGCCTTGAGGGCGAGCTCGCCCGTCTGGCGCACCGTGACCGCGCCGCGCTCGGCCAGATCGACGCCCAGGAAGGTGTCGCTGCCCAGGTGCTCGGCGATGGTGACGGTCCCCGACCAGCCGTCGCCGTTCGACACGGCGTGCAGGTGCTCGGGCCGCACGCCGACGGTGTGGGCGCCGAGCGCCGCGGCCGTCTCGCCGCGCAGGAAGTTCATGCGCGGCGATCCGATGAAGCCGGCCACGAAGAGGTTGTCGGGCCGGTCGTAGAGCTCCAGCGGCGAGCCGATCTGCTCGACCCGCCCGGCGTTGAGGAGGACGATCTTGTCGGCCATGGTCATCGCCTCGACCTGGTCGTGGGTCACGTAGATCATGGTCGTGGTGAGGCTGTTGTGCAGGCGGATGATCTCCTGGCGCATGCTGACCCGCAGCGCGGCGTCGAGGTTGGACAGCGGCTCGTCGAACAGGAACGCCTTGGGCTGGCGCACGATGGCCCGCCCGATCGCCACGCGCTGGCGCTGTCCGCCCGACAGCTGGCTGGGCTTGCGGTCGAGGTACGGGGTGAGGTTGAGCGTGGCGGCGACCTCGTCGACGCGGCGCTCGATGTCGGCGCGCTCGAGCCCGGCCATCTTGAGGCCGAACCCGATGTTGCCGCGCACGCTCATGTGCGGGTAGAGGGCGTAGCTCTGGAAGACCATGGAGAGCCCGCGCCGCGCCGGCGGCCGGTCGACGACGTCGACGCCGTCGATGAAGATGCGGCCCGAGCTGACGTCCTCGAGCCCGGCGATGAGGCGCAGGAGCGTGGACTTGCCCGAGCCGGAGGGGCCGACGAACACGACGAACGACCCCTCCTCGATGTCCAGGCTGACGCCCGGGATGACGTTGACGCCGGCGAAGGTCTTGGAGACCCGTTCGAGTCTGATCTGACCCATGGTGGGTTCCTTTACTTGACCGCCCCGAAGGTCAGGCCGCGGACGAGCTGCCGCTGGCTCAACCATCCGAGGACGAGGATGGGGGCGATGGCGAGCGTGGAGGCGGCCGACAGCTTGGCCCAGAACAGCCCCTCCGGGCTCGAGTATGACGCGATGAAGGTGGTGAGCGGCGCGGCGTCCGACGTGGTCAGGTTGAGCGTCCAGAACGCCTCGTTCCAGGCCAGGATGACGTTGAGCAGCACGGTCGACGCGATGCCGGGCACCGCCATCGGCGCCAGCACGAACACGATCTCCTTCGCGGTGGTGGCGCCGTCCATGCGCGCGGCCTCGAGGATGTCCTTGGGGATCTCCTTGAAGTACGTGAAGAGCATCCAGATGACGATCGGCAGGTTGGCCAGGCAGAGGAGCACGACCAGGCCGGTCCGGGTGTCGAGCAGCCCGGCGTCGCGGTAGATGAGGTAGATCGGCACCAGCACGCCGACCGGCGGCATCATCTTGGTCGACAGCATCCACAGGAGCGTGCCGCGGGTCCGCCGGGTCGGGGAGAACGCCATGGCCCAGGCCGCCGGGATGGCGAACACCAGCGCGACCAGCGTCGATCCGCCGGCCAGGATGATCGAGTTGATCGCGTGGTGCACGTAGTCGCTGCGGGTCTGGACCACGGAGTAGTTCTCCAGCGTCCAGTGGAACCCGAGGAACTTGGGCGGCACCGAGAAGGCGTCCAGCTCCGTCTTGAAGCTGGTCAACACCATCCACAGGATGGGAAAGAAGATCAGGAAGGCGACCGCCCAGACGAGCACGGTCATGATCGCCTTGCGCGACAGCGTCTGCGTGCGTGGCATCGCTCAGGCCTCGAGGTTCTTGCCGACCATGCGGACGAAGAAGAAGGCGACGATGTTGGCCAGCACGACCGCGACCAGCCCTCCCGCCGAGGCGCCGCCGACGTCGTACTGCAGGAGCGCCTGGGAATAGATGAGGAAGGCGAGGTTGGTGGTCTGCAGCCCGGGGCCGCCGCCGGTGGTGACCAGGATCTCGGCGAAGATGGTCAGGAGGAAGATCGTCTCGATCAGGATCACGACCGTGATCGGACGCGCGAGGTGCGGCAGCACCATGTAGCGGAAGTAGGACAGCGCCCCCGCGCCGTCCATCTCGGCCGCCTCCTTCTGCTCCTGGTCGAGCGACTGCAGGGCGGTCAGGAGGATGAGCGTGGCGAACGGCAGCCACTGCCACGCCACGATCACCGTCACCGAGAGGAGCGGCCAGTCGGCGAACCAGTCGACCGGCCGGAAGCCCAGGCTGGTCGCGATCCACGCGAACAGGCCCGAGACCGGGTGCATGAGCAGGTTCTTCCACACCAGCGCGCTGACCGTCGGCATGACGAAGAAGGGCGCGATCACCATCAGCCGCGCGATCGAGCGGCCGAACACCTGCTGGTCGAAGAGGAGCGCCAGGAGCGTCCCGCCGACGATGGTGATGACGAGGACCGAGCAGACCAGCAGCAGCGTGTTGAGGAGCGCGGTCTTGAACGCCGGGTCGGTCAGGAAGTAGACGTAGTTCTCGAACCCGGCGAAGCGCTCCTCCCCCGGGCTGAGCAGGTTGTAGCGCAGGGTGGAGAAGTAGATGGTCATCGCCAGCGGGACGATCATCCAGATGAACAGGAGAACGACCGAGGGGGCGACCAGCAGCCTCCCGGCGACGCGTGTGTGCCGAGTCGACACGATCGGCTCCTATCTCATTTGATGTAGCCGGCGCGCGTCATCTCGCGCTGCGCGGCCTGCTGGGCGGAGGCCAGCGCGCGATCGACATCGACCTGGCCGGCCAGCGCGGCGGAGAACTGCTGACCGACGGTGGTGCCCAGCCCCTGGAACTCGGGGATGGCCACGAACTGCACGCCGGTGTAGGGCACCGGCTTGACCGTTGGATGGGTGGGATCGGCCGCGTTGATCGAGTCGAGCGTCATCTTGGCGAACGGCGCCGCCTTCTGGTACTCGGGGTTCTCGTACAGCGAGGTGCGCGTGCCCGGCGGGACGTTGGCCCAGCCCTCCTTGGAGGCGACCAGCTCGAGGTAGGCCTTGCTGGTCGCCCACGAGACGAACTTCTTGGCCGCGTCGGCCTTCTTGGAGCTGGCCGGGATGGCCAGCGACCAGGCCCACAGCCAGTTGGCCCGCTTGCCCAGACCGTTGTCGGGGGCCAGCGCGAAGCCCACCTTGTCGGCCACCTGCGAGTCCTTCGGGTTGGTCACGAACGAGGCCGCCACCGTCGCGTCGATCCACATGGCGCACTTGCCGGAGTTGAACAGCGCCAGGTTCTCGTTGAAGCCGTTGGACGAGACCCCGGGGGGGCCGGCGTCCTTGAGCAGCTTCACGTAGAAGTCGAGCGTCTTCTTCCACTCGGGCTGGTCGAACTGCGGGTGCCACTGCTCGTCGAACCAGCGGGCGCCGAACGAGTTGGACATGGCGGTGACGAAGGCCATGTTCTCGCCCCAGCCGGCCTTGCCGCGCAGGCAGATGCCGTAGACCTCGCCCGACTTGTCGGTGAGCTTGCGGGCCGCCTCCGCCACGAAGTCCCAGGTCGGCGCGTCCGGCATCTTCAGGCCGGCCTTGTCGAAGAGGTCCTTGCGGTACATCGTCATCGACGACTCGCCGTAGAACGGCGCCGCGTAGAGCTTGCCGTCCATGGACAGCCCGGCGCGGATGGCCGGCAGGAGGTCGTCGACCGCGTAGTCGGCGCCGAGGTCGTCGAGCGGCAGGAGCCAGCCGCGCTTGGCCCAGATGGGCACCTCGTAGGTGCCGATGGTCAGGAGGTCGAACTGGCCGCCCTTGGTGGCGATGTCGGTCGTCACCTTCTGGCGCAGCACGTTCTCCTCGAGCGTCACCCACTCGATCGTGATGCCGGGGTTCTTCGCGGTGAAGTCCGACGTCAGACCCTGCATGCGGATCATGTCGCCGTTGTTCACGGTGGCGACGGTCAGCTTGGCGCCGGCCTCACCGCCGCCGCCCCCGCTCTCGCTTCCGGCCCCACCCGACTTGTCGGCGGGAGCCGACTCCTTGCCGCAGCCGAGGACCATCGCGCAGGTCAGCGCGAGTGCCGTGGCGGCGAGGCGTGCACAGTCCATTCGACGGACATCGATTGGCGCCATGAGTTCCCTCCCCAGGAGACTCGGGCGGGGTCGCAGTGGCCCCGCGCGTCCCTGATTCCACGGCCATTTAACGTGAGGGGTGCACCTCTGTCAATAAATAAATCAGAGTGAAGTAATAATTGACTCGGCGTGGCAACCCGCTGCATCCTGGCTCTCGCGATAAGAAGGTGCGGCGATGGCCAGCGAGGACATTGAGCCCGGCGCGGAGACGAGCGATGCGCTCGCCGTGCGATCGCGCCACGGGCGCGGCACCAACCAGGTCGGCGTCCGCCTCTACAACGAGCGGCTCATCCTGTCGCTCATCCGCCGCCACGGCAGCCTGACCAAGGTGGACATCGCGCGCCTGACCGGGCTCTCGATCCAGACCACCACGGTCACGATCAACCGGCTCAAGGCCGCCGGCCTCCTGCACGCGGGCGAGCGGCAGCGCGGGCGCATCGGCCAGCCGGCGGTGCCGTACTCGCTCGACCCCGACGGCGCGTTCGCCCTGGGCCTGAAGATCGGCCGGCGCAGCAGCGACCTGGTGCTGATGGACTTCGTCGCCGGCATCCGCGAGCGCCGCCGCATCAGCTACGCGCATCCCGAGCCGGCCGAGGTGATGGAGTTTGCCGGCGCCGGCATCCCCGAGCTGGCCGGACTGCTCAGCACCCGGCAGCGCGACCGCATCACCGGGCTCGGCGTCGCGATGCCGTTCGAGCTGTGGAGCTGGGAGGCGGAGCTGGACATGCCGGCCGGGACGCTCGGCGGCTGGCGCCGCTTCGACGTCTCCGGCGAGCTGACCCGGGTGGTCGCGCCCTGGTCGGTGCACGTCTGCAACGACGCCACCTCCGCCTGCGCCGCCGAGCTGACCTTCGGCAGCGGCGCCGCCTATCGCGACTTCGTCTACTTCTACGTCGGCGCCTTCGTCGGCGGCGGCGTCGTGCTGGGCGGCAGCCTGTTCCCCGGCCGCACCGGCAACGCCGGCGCGCTGGGCTCGATGCCGGTCGTGCGCGCCGACCCGGGCGGCGCCCCGGGCGTGCAGCAGCTCATCCGCTCGGCGTCGCTCTACCAGCTCGAGCACCGGCTGGTCGAGGCCGGGCAGTCGGGCACCGACATCTGGCTGTCGCCCGACGACTGGTCGAGGTTCGCAGGGCCGCTCGACGCCTGGATCGACGAGGCGGCCGTCGGGCTGGCGCAGGCGGTCGCCGCCGCGCTGTCGGTCATCGACTTCGAGGCGGTGATCATCGACGGCGCCTTCCCCGCCGACGTGCGCCGGCGGCTGGTCGAGCGGACCACCTTGCGCCTCGCCGACATGAACCGCCAGGGCCTGACCGAGGCGGACATCGTCGAGGGCTCGATCGGCCGCGACGCGCGCGCGATCGGCGGCGCGGCCATGCCGCTGCTGGCCGCGTTCGCGCGCGACTTCGATGTCCTGTTCAAGGGGGCGACGTGATGACCGGCGAGGTGGCGCGATGATCCTGGTCTGCGGCGAAGCGCTCATCGATCTCTTCGTCGGGCCGCCCGAGGGCAACGAGATGCCCGCGCGCGCGGTGCCCGGCGGCTCGCCGTTCAACGTCGCCATCGGGCTGGCCCGGCTCGAGGTGCGCTCGGCCTTCCTGGGCGGCGTGTCGCGCGACGGCTTCGGCATCCTCCTGGCCGACCTGCTGGCCAGAGAGGGCGTGGCGGACCGCTTCATCGTGCGCTCGGACCGGCCCTCCACCATCTCGGCGATCGCGACCGGGCCCGACGGCCAGGCGACCTATTCGTTTCACGGCGAGGGCGCGGCCGACCGCGCGCTCCTGCCCGCCGACGTGCCCGCCGAGCTGCCCGACGAGGTCGAGGCGGTGAGCTTCGGCTCCTTCTCGATGGTGATGGAGCCGGGCGGCAGCTCGTTCGCCGGGCTGGCCGAGCGCGAGAAGGGCCGCCGCGTCATCAGCGTCGATCCCAACCTGCGTCCGACGGTGATCGGCGACCTCGCGGGCTGGGCGGCGGCCATGGAGCGCTACTTCCGCGCGGCCACCATCGTCAAGGCGAGCGACGAGGACGTGCGCACCGCCTGGAGAGGGCGGGCCACCATCGGCGAGGCCGCGGCCTTCTGGCGCGAACGCGGGGCCCGGCTGGTGGTGATCACCGAGGGCTCGCGAGGGTCGACCGCCTTCGCCGACGCCGGGACGGTGAGCGTGGCGGCGCCGCCGGTGGTCGTGCGCGACACCGTCGGCGCCGGCGACTCGTTCCACGCGGCCATCCTGGCCCGCCTGTCGGCGACCGGGCGGCTCGACGCGGCCAGCATCGGCGCGCTCGACCGCGAGGCGCTGGGCGACCTCCTCGCCTACGGCAACGCGGCGGCGGGCATCACCTGCACGCGGAAGGGCGCCGACCTGCCCACCGCGGCGGAGGTCGCCGCCGTGCACCGAGGGCCGGCCGGCACCTGAGCCGCGCGGCGCGGGCTCCGGCCGCGCGCCCCGTCACAGCTCCTGCAGCCGGCGCGCGATGCGGTCGAGCGGCAGGACCTCGTCGACCGCGCCGGTGTCGATGGCCGCCTTCGGCATGCCGAAGATGACCGAGGTGGCCTGGTCCTGGGCCAGGGTGACGCCGTCGGCGCGGTGGATGGCGGCCAGCCCTGCCGCCCCGTCGCGCCCCATGCCGGTCATGACCAGGCCGATCGAGCGGGCGCCGAACGCGCGCGCGGCCCCCGTCATGGTCACGTCGGCCGACGGGCGGCACCCGTTGACCGGGGGGCCGTCGCCGAGGCGCAGGAAGCCGCGCTCGCTGACCTCGAGGTGGCGGTCGCCGGGCGCGATGAAGACCACGCCGGCGATCGGGCGGTCGCCGTCGCGCGCCTCGCGCACGCTCACCGCCGAGAGCGCGTTCAGCCGCTCGGCCAGCGTGGTGGTGAAGTTGGCCGGCATGTGCTGGACGATGAGCACCGAGAAAGCGATGTCGGCCGGCAGCGCCGGGATGACCCGCGACAGCGCCGACGGCCCGCCCGTCGACACGCCGATGACCAGCACGCGCGGCCCGCTGGGCGGCCACGTGGTCAAGAGGGCGGGGCGCGCCGGCTTGGCCTGGCGCAGCGCGGCCAGCGCCTGCGGCCGCGATCCGGCCGCCGCGACCAGCTTGGCGGTGAGCTCGCCGGCGATGGCGCTGAGGTCGGCCGACACCTCGCCGGCCGGCTTGCTGACGAAGTCGACCGCGCCGGCGGCCAGCGCCTCGAAGGTCTCGCGCGCGCCCTCGACGGTGTGGGCGCTGAACATGAGCACCGGCGTGGGGCGGCGGGCCATGATCTCGCGCACCGCCTCGGCGCCGTTCCAGCGCGGCATGTTGAAGTCCATGGTGACCACGTCGGGCTCGAGCGCGACGACGCGCTCGACCGCCTCGACCCCGTCGCGGGCCTGGCCGACCACGTCGAAGCGGCCGTCGGCGGCGAGCAGCCGGGCGATGGCCGCGCGCATGAACAGCGAGTCGTCGACCACCAGAACGCGAACCCTGTGCCCGGCGGCGCGCTTCACGGCTGCTCCCTGCTGCCGGTCCCGCCGGGCGGTGGCTCGTGAGGTCCGCCTGCAGGACCCCCCAGACGGTCCTCGCGGCGCGGCGCGATGCGCAGGACCTGGTAGGCGGTGACCGGCTCGGTCACGCCCTTGAGCTCGAGGCCGCGCACCTCGCGCACCTCGACGAGGTCGCCCAGCCGCTGGCGGGTCGACGCGCTGATGAGCACGCCGGCCGGCTCGCAGCGCGCCTCGTAGCGGTTGGCCCGGTTGACGGTGTCGCCGATGACGGTGTAGTCGCGCCGCACGTAGCGCGAGCCGAGATCGCCGCGCACCAGCGGGCCGGTGTTGATGCCGATGCGCATGCGCAGCGGGGCAGGGCGCCCGGCGTTGAAGTCGTCCATCGCGGCCTGCATGGCCAGGGCGGCGCGCACGGCCCGCTCCGCCGGGTCGTCCCAGCCGGGGCCGACGTCGAACACCGCCATGATGGCGTCGCCGATGAACTTGTCGATGTCGCCGTTCTCGGCGCTGACCAGCGGGCACAGGACGTCGAAGTAGTGGTTGAGGAGCTCGATCACCTGGCGCGGGCCAAGCCGGCTCGACATCTGGGTGAAGCCGACGATGTCGGAGAAGAGGACCGCCATGTCGCGCTCGTCGGCGCGCACGCCGGCGATGTCCCCGGCCGCGGCCCGCTCCTCGGCGGCGCGGCGCGCCCCCTCCGAGATGTACACGCTGGAGGCCTTCTTGTAGTCGAGCAGGCGGCGCTCGGCCAGGGTGCGCTCGACCATGGCGATGCACTTGTCCTGGGCGAAGGGCTTGACCAGGTAGGCCGAGGCGCCGGCGGCGCGCATCTGGGCCATGTCGCGCTTCGACTCGCGCGCGGTCAGCATGATGACCGGGATGTTGCGCGTCTCCGGGCTGCGCTTGAGCGCGTGCACCAGCTCGAAGCCGGTCATCTCCGGCATCTCGTAGTCGCTGACGATGAGCGCCGGCCGGAGCTCGACCGCCTTGTCGAGCCCGACCGCGCCGTTCTCCGCGGTCGACACCTCGAAGCCCTGGCGGGCCAGGCAGTCGGCCACGTAGTGGCGCAGAGCCGGCGAGTCGTCGACCACCAGGATGCGCTCGCGCGACGCCGGGATGGTGCCGGAGAAGAGCTGCTTGACCCGGGTCAGGAGCTCCTCGGGCACGACCGGCTTGATGAGGTAGTCGTCGGCGCCGGCGTCGAAGCCGCGCTCGAGGTCGTGGGCCTCGCCCAGCGACGAGCAGATGAGCACCGGCAGGTGGCCGAGCGCCGGGTCGCTCTTGATCTCGGCGCACACCGCGTAGCCGTCCATCCGCGGCATCTCGATGTCGAGGATGAGCAGGTCTGGCGCGCGCGAGCGGCACAGCTCGAGCGCCTCGGCCCCGTCCATGGCGCTCACCACCTCGTAGCCGGCGTCGGTCAGGATCGGCGCGGTGTGGCGGTGGATGAGCGGCGAGTCGTCGGCCAGGAGGATGAGCTTGCGCGTGCGGGTGCTGGCGCCCAGCGCCTCCAGCACCTCGCTGTCGGCGAACGGCACCAGCAGGAAGCCGTCGGCGTGGACCTCGCGCGCGACGTCGCTGTCGCGCGGCTCCAGCCCGATCACGATCGTTCCGATGGTCACGTGGTCGAGCTGCTCGCGCAGCCAGGCCACCACGTCGGCCAGCTCACCGTCGGGCAGGCGGCGCGGCAGCATGACGGCGCGCGGCTCCTCGGCCGGCAGGCGGCGGCGCAGCTCGGCCGCGCTCGCCACCACCTCCAGCGAGTGGCCGAGCGGGGCCAGCGGCCGGCGCAGGAGCTCGGGCAGGACCGGATCGGCGGCGACCAGCATCACCTTCACGACGGGCGCCCTCCGCGCGCGGCGCGCTCGCCGAGCAGGCGCGCCACCGCCTTGAGCAGGAGGTGGCGGTCGTGCGGCTTGGTGATGTACTCGTCGACCCCGGCGTCGAAGCCGCGCACCCGGTCGATGCGCTCGCCGCGGCTGGTCACCATGATGATCGGGGCGTCGCGGTACTCGGCCAGCGCGCGCAGGGCGCGGGTGAGCTCGTAGCCGTCCATGCGCGGCATCATCACGTCGGTCGAGACGAGATCGAAGCGCTGCGCCTGGGCCTCGGTCAAGCCCTCGGCGCCGTCGCGCGCGGCCGTGACCCGGTAGCCGGCCTCGGTGAGCAGGCGGCGCAGCGACTCGCGGACCACGTCCGAGTCCTCGACCAGGAGGATGTGCGGGGCGCTGGCCACCGCGGCGGCGGCGGCGGTCGCGTCGCGCCGGGCGCGGGCCATCCCGCCGGCGCGGCGCTGGGCCAATGCGCGGGCGATGATGGCCGGCACATCGAGGATGAGGGCGCAGCGGTCGCCGAGCAGGGTGGCGCCCGCCGCGCACGGCACCGCGCGCAGGAGGTCGCCCAGCGACTTGATGACGATCTCCTTCTTGCCCAGCAGGCCCTCGCACACCAGGCCGAACAGGTCGCCGGCCTGCTCGGTCAGGATGACGCACAGGTCGCCGGCGGTCACCTCGCCGCCCGACAGCTCCAGCACCTCGTCGAGGCGGACCAGCGGCACCTGGCGGTCGCGCACGGTCAGCACCTCGCGGTCCTGCACCAGGCGGACCTCGTCGGCCTGGCAGGTCAGGGTGCGCACGACGGTGTCGAGCGGGACCGCGAACACCTCGCCGCCGGCGCGGGCGAGCAGCACCTGGGTGATGGCGAGGGTGAGCGGGAGGATGAGCGCGAATGTGGAGCCCTCGCCGGGGGTGGAGCGGATGTCGATCGAGCCCTTGAGGCGGGTGACCACGGTCTGGCGCACGACGTCCATGCCGACGCCGCGGCCCGACACGTCGCTCACCACCTCGGCGGTGGAGAAGCCCGGCCGGAAGATGAGCTCCAGCACCTCGCGCTCGTCCATCGCGTCCAGCTCCTCGGTCGTGCACAGGCCGCGCTCGCGCGCGCGCCGGCGCACGACGTCGGGCGAGATGCCGCGGCCGTCGTCGGCCACCTCGATGAGCACCTGGTTGCCGCGCTGGGACGCGCGGATGTGGATGGTGCCCTCGGGCGGCTTGCCGGCGGCGGCGCGCGCGTCGGGCGGCTCGATGCCGTGGTCGACCGCGTTGCGCACCAGGTGGAGGAGCGGCTCGTCGAGCGCCTCGACCAGGAGCTTGTCGAGCTCGGTGTCCTCGCCGGTCAGCACCACGCGCGCGCGCTTGCCGAGGCCGTTGGCCAGGTCGCGCACGGTGCGGTGGTGCTTGCGCATGACCCCGGTGACCGGGACCATGCGCAGGCGCATCACCGCCTCGCGCAGCTCGGCCGACACCGAGTCGAGGCGGCCGGACGAGCCGTCGAGCTCCTGGGCGATGTCGCCCAGCACGCGCTCGACCCGGCCGAGCTCCTCGCGCAGCTCGCCGAGGGCGGCGGCGGCGACCGGGCGCGGCGCGGCCGCGCGCGCGCCGCCCGCCGCGGCCCCGCCGGCCGCGCGGGCGTGGCGCGCGCCGCCCATGATCTCCAGGCGGCGGGCGAGCTGGCGATCGGTGGACAGCTCGCCTCCGAGAGACGACAGCGACCCGATCGAGGCGCGCAGGCTGTCGCGGCCCAGGACGAGCTCGCCGACCAGGTTGAGCAGGTGATCGAGCTTGTCGAAGTCGACGCGGATGGTCTGGCGGCTGGCCGCGGACAGCGCGGCGGCCGCCGCCGGGTCGGCCGGCGCCGCCGTGGCTTCCGCTGCCGGCAGGGCGGCCGGCGCGGAGCGAGGATCGCGCAGGCGCGCGACCAGCGGCGCGGTGTCGAGGTCGGGCGACTCGCGGCGGCTCGCGCGGCTCGCGATCTCGCGCAGCGCGTCGAGCGCGGCGAGCAGCGCATCGACCACCGGGCGCTCGGCCCGCCGCCTGCCGTCGCGCAGCTGCCCGACCAGGTCCTCGGCCGCGTGGGCCAGGTCGTTCATGGGACGGAGCCCGACCATGGCCGACGATCCCTTGATGGTGTGGAGGTCGCGAAACACGTCGCGCAGGAGCTCGACGTCGTCGGGGCGGCCCTCGATGTCGACCAGCTTGATGGCGAGGGCCTCGAGGCGATCGTTCACCTCGGCGAAGAAGAGGTCGACCATGTCGTCGTCCACCTTCGGCGTCCACGACGCGCCGGCCTCGCGCGCGCCGTCGTCCGCGCTCTCGGCCGCCGCCGGCGTCGGGCTCGCGCTCGCAGCCGCGGCGGCGGCAGGGCGCGGCGGCGGCGCCGCGGGCGGGGCGCCCGCGCCTCCATCCCGCCGCGTCAGGCTGGCGAGCGGCACATCGGGCGCGGCCGCCGTCGGGCCCGCCGCGCGCGCCCGGCCCGGCACCGGCAGCAGGGTCTCGAGCTCGTAGCGCGCCGCCTCGAGCGGCAGGCCCTCCACCCGCGCGCCCGAGCGATCCGGGCTGGCCAGCGCGTCGAACGCCTGGACCAGCGTGTGACAGGCGGACGCCACGTAGGGCAGGGCCACCTCGCCCACGACCTCGCCGGCCAGGATCCGATCGAGGATGCGCTCGACCGCCAGCGCCAGCCGCCCGACCGGCTCGGCCCCCATGAGCAGCGACTGCGACGCGATCGAGAACGCGTCGTAGGCCGCCCCGGCCATGGCGGCGCGCGCGCCGGCGCGATCGAGCTCCTCGAGCGGCAGCGCGCCGATCGCGCCCGACAGCCGGCGCGACTCCGCGGCGCAGCTGGCCACGAACTGCGACCACAGATCGCTCACCCGGCCTCCCCTCCGCCGGGGACGCCGCTGCGGCTCAGCCAGCGCCGCGTGCTCTGCCTCTCCGCCACCAGCGCGACCTCGACGCCGGCGGCGCGCGCCGCCGAGCAGGCCCGGCGCAGGATCTGGCCGGCCGCCTCGTCGAGGTAGTCCGCCCCGTCGAGGTCGATGACCACGCGCCGGTGCGATCCCGACAGCGCGGCCCCGAGCTCGCGCGAGAGCCGCGAGCCGTCGTCGTAGCGCCCGCGCAGCTCGATCACCACCTCCTCGACCTCGAGGCTGGCCAGGTCTGCGGCAAGCTCCGGCGGCCGCGGCGGCGCACTCGCGCGCGGCGCGCCCGCGCTGCCGGTGCCACGCTCGGTCGCGGCCCGGCGCGGCGGCCGCGGGGCGCCGGCCCCTCGCTGGGTCGTCGGGCGCGGCGCGCGCTCGCCGGCTTGCGGCTTGCGGTAGAGCACCGCGTCCGGCGTGCGCACCGCCTCGAGCGCGGCGAAGTCGCGCAGGCTCTCGGCGTAGCCGACGAACAGGAAGCCGCCCGGCGCCAGGCTGTCGATGAGGCGCGGCACCACCTGGCGGCGCGCGTCGGCCGAGAAGTAGATGAGCACGTTGCGGCACCAGAGGAGGTCGATCTGACGCGGGTAGTCGGGGTCGGCCAGGTTGCGCGGCTCGAAGCTCACCAGGTCGGCGAACTCCGCCGCCACCCGGACGCGGCCCTCGCCGGCCGGCTCGAAGGCGCGCCGCACGTCGTCCGGCACCGGCTCGAGCGCGGACGCGGGATAGACGCCCCCCTCCGCCACCGCCAGCGCCTCGCGGCTGATGTCGGTGGCGATGACGCGGACCTGGTAGGCGGGCGCGGGCAGGGCGCGCGCGAGCAGGATGGCGAGCGTGTAGGGCTCCTCGCCGGTGGCGCAGCCGGCGCTCCACGCCCGCACCGCGCCGCCCGCGCGCGAGCGCAGGAGCGCCGGGATCACGATCTGCGTCAGCGCCTGCACGTGCGCCCGGTGGCGAAAGAAGCGGGTCTCGCCCACGCGCAGGGACTCGATGAGGAGCTCGAGCTCGCGCGAGCCGTCGGGCGACTCGATGAGCTCCGCGTAGCGCTCGGGCCGCTCGAGCCCGAGCGCCTCGATGCGGCGCGCCAGCCGCGCGTCCAGCACCCACTCGGGCGGGCGCAGCCCGGCGCATGCGTCGATGCAGTCACCGACGCGCTTGAGGAGGTCGGGCTCGAGCGTGGGCATGGCTCATGCCCGGTGTTCGGGCGATCGGGTTTCCGCTCTGGTCGCCGCCGCCAACGTCGACGATGACGTCGACCTTGACGTGGTCATGAACGGCGACGGCGCCGTGGACGTGAGCGCCACCATGGTCGTCGACGACATGTCGCGTCCGCGCGGCAAGCGACCAAGTCGGCGCAACCGCCGCGTGCGTGGGGCAGGAACGACGTCACCGACAACGGTGGCCCTCACGTCCACGGCGCCGTCGATGTCTTCGACCAGGTCAACGTCAACGTCATCGTCATCGTCGGCGCGATCGTTCATCATGGCCGCCCGCCCTAGTGGCGCCGCTCCGGGTTGGAGCTGCGCAGGGCCGGCGGCGCCGGGGCCCCGACCGCCGGGCGCGGCGGCGAGCCGTCGCCGGGGCGCGATGTCGGCGGGCGCGCCGCGCCGCCGGTGCCGTCGATGTTGAAGCCGCCGACCGAGCGCTCCAGGTTGAACGCCAGCGAGTGCAGCTGCTCGCCCTGCTGCACCGCCTCCTCCGAGCCGGCGACCATCTCGGCGGCGATCTTCTGCACCGCGTCCATGTTGCGCGCGATCTCGTCCGACACCAGCGCCTGCTCCTGGACCGCCGCCGCCGTGTCCTTGACCACCGAGATGAGCTGCTGCAGGTCGTTGAGCGTGTTGGTGACCAGCTCGCTGCCGCCCTCGACCTCGCGGGTGCCGACCTGCATCGAGCCCACCGCCTCGGCGGTCTGCTCCTTGATGGTCTGGATCAGCGCCTCGATGTCCTTGGCCGACTGGCCGACCCGCCGGGCCAAGGACGACACCTCGTCGGCCACCACCGCGAAGCCGCGCCCCTGCTCGCCGGCGTGGGCGGCCTCGATCGACGCGTTCAGGGCCAGGAGCGAGGTCTGCTCGCTGATCTGCCTGATCACCTCGACGATGTTGCCGATGCGCTTCGACGACTCGCCCAGCTCGTGCATCCGCTCGGCCGCCTCCTCGACGGCGCGGCGGATCTGGGCCATGCGGTCGACCGCCGCGGTCACCGCCACGTTCGACTTCTCGGCCACCTTGGTCGCCTCGACCGCGTTGGCCGCGACCTGCTGGATCGACGCCGACAGCTCGGTCACCGCCGCGGTCGAGCTCTCGATCTTCATGGTCTGATCGCGCAGCCCGTCGAGCATCTGCCGCGACGCGGCGCTGATCTGGGCCGACGAGGCCCCGACCTGGAAGGCCGCGCCCTGCACCTCGCTGGCCAGCCCGTACAGGCGCGAGAACACCTGGTTGATGTTGGCCGCCAGATCGGCGGTCTCGTCGGTGGAGCGGATCTCGATGCGCTGGTTGAGGTCGGCCCCGCCCTCCAGCATGCGCTGCGACTGGCTGACGAAGCGCTTGATGGGGCGCGTGATCCACAGCGCCAGCAGCGACGCGATCACCAGCGACAGGACGGCGCCGGTGATGAGCTCCTTGATCGGCAGCCCCGGCGCCTGGGTGTCGACGGCGCGCCGCGTGCGCAGGAGGTAGAGATCGCCCACCACCCCGGCGGTCATGCCGGCGAAGCCGTCGACCTGGCCGTGGTGAAAGTCGAACTTGCCGTCCTTGAGCTTGATGTAAGGGCGCTGGTCGTCCGACTCCTTGTCGACCTGCCAGTTCTGCGGCTTGAGCTGCTCGGCCAGCTCCTCCCAGTCCTCCGACGGAAACACCGACGCCACCACCTTGCCCTGGTGGAGCAGGACCAGGCGGTGCTGCAGCTCCTTCTGGCGGTCGCTCTGCGCCCGGTACTCCTCCATGTAGCGCTCGACCGGGATGCCGAGCAGGAGCCCGCCGACCACCCGCTTCTCGCCGGGCGCGTAGATCGGCATGCCGGCCAGCTGGATCGCCTTGCCATCGTGGACCAGGACCTGGTCGACGAATGCGCGGCCCTGGCGCACGCGCGCGACCGGCTCCAGCTCGCGCATGTCCTCGGGGCCGATGGGCGACTCGGGCGAGGCCCACACCAGATCCTGACCGTCGAACAGGAGGAACAGGCCCGGCTGCAGCGCGTTCTTGCCCGACAGCTGCTCGAACATCTTCTCGGCCAGCGCCGCCGCCGGGCTCGGTTGTCCCGCCGCCTGCCCGCCGGCCATCGCCAGGCGCAGGCGATCGTCGCTGGCCAGCACCGCGGCCACCGACGCCACCCCGCGGCCCAGTCCGGCCTGGTAGTCCTCGTACCGCTCGAAGTGCTTCTCGAGGAACGTGGTCCGGTTGACCGCGCGGGTCCCGCTCTGCACCACCAGCAGCCCGCCGACGATGAGCAGAGTGGCCAGCAGGGTGCAGCCGATCCAGAACTTGAGGAACATCGGGAAACGGAATCGCGCCATCAGTTCCTCGCTCCGCCGAGAGCCTGCAGGCTCTCCGACTCGAAAAGCGCCGGCAGGTCGAGGATGCGCACCACCTCGCCCGGCGAGAAGGTGAGGATGCCGGACAGCAGGGCGGCCACCTCCGGCGCCAGCGTCACCGGCGCCGGCTCGAGCCGATCGGGCGGCGCGGCGCGCAGCTCGGCAAGCCCATCGACCAGGAGCCCGGCCCGCCGCCCCGCGTGGCGCGCCAGCACGATGCGGCTGTCGTCGGTGACCACGGTCGGCGCCATGCCCAGCAGGCGCGAGAGGTCGAGCACGACCACCACGTCGCCGCGCAGGTTCATGATGCCGGCCAGCCAGGGGGGCGTCAGGAACACGCGGGTCACCGGCCTGACGGCGAGCGTCTCGACGACGCTGGCGATGTCGGCCGCGTACTCCTGCCCGTGCAGGAAGAAACACACCAGCTTGGCCGCCCCCGCAGACATCGGGTCACGAGCCTAGAATAGCTCCTCCGCCCGCGCCACCCCGTCGGGACCGGAGTACTCGGTGCCGCTCCTCGCCCCGGCGCGGTGCAGCCCTCACGCCGAGGCGCGGCCGCCGACCAGGCGGCGGTAGGCGCAGTTGACGTCGGCGAGCTTGCGCTCGAGCTGGCGGCGCCGCTCGTCGCTGGTGCCGGTGTGCAGGTCCGGGTGGAGCGCGCGGGCGAGGCGGCGGTAGGCGCGCTTGACCGTCTCGCGGTCGGCGCCCGACGGCACGCCGAGCAGCCGGTACGCGTCGTCCTCGAGCGAGCGCGGCGCGCGCGGCGGCGCGGCCACGCCACCGACGGCGAGGGCGCCGACGCCGCGCAGGAAGTGGAGGAAGCACAGGAGGCGGTAGCGCGCGGTGCGGGCGAGCGGCCAGATCTGATCGAGCCGGCGCGGCACCGCCATCGCCGCCAGGATGCGGCGGTCGGCCTCGTCGCACCACGCAGGGTCGGGCGCGAGGTCGAGCCGCACGGCGAGCCGGACGCCGGCCAGCTCGCGCAGCATCGACTGGGCGTGGGCCGCGTCGAACTGGGCCTCGAGGTGGGCGCGGGCCCACGCGGCCAGGTTGTACTGGCGCAGGAGCGCGCCCGGCGGATAGGCGGCGACGCCGCCGTCGAAGTAGTAGCGGGCGTCGTCCAGGCTCGCGAGTCGCTCGAGCCGCCTCGCGGTCCGCCGGCTGCTCGACGAGTCCGCATCGGCGGCCATGAGGTGGCCGCGCCGCAAGACCAGCACGCAGCCGGGCTCGCGCGCCGCCCCGCCGCCGGCCTCGCACCCGAACACGGTCAAGACGCCGGTCGCGTGGGTGCGGGCCAGGCGATAGGCCAGGCGCACGAAGTCGCCGCGCGCGAGCCGGTCGGCCGACGACGGCGACGGCGACGGCGAGCGCCGCGGCGCGGACGCTCCCCACGTGGAAGTGGACCTGGGCCCGGTGCGCACCTCCCTGTATCTGTGCCCGCCGGCGGCGGGAGGGCAACCTTTTGGCTATGCGCGCGCCGTCAGCGCGCTACATGAAGCCCGCGTCCCGGCGCTCGGCGATGAATTCCTTGACCGTGTCGGTCACGTCCTCGCGAAAGCGCACCTTCTGCTCGGCGATCTCGCGAAGCGCGGTCACGGCTGGCTTGTTGTCGCAGTCGGTGAGCGGCTCGGCGCCGCGAGCGATCTGGCGGGCGCGCTCGGACGCGAGCACCACCAGCGCGAACCGGTTCGGAATCTTTTCCAGACAGTCTTCGACAGTTACGCGTGCCATGAGCCGCGGCATTCTAGCGGCCGCGGACCCGCTGTCAAGGCGCCTTGCAATGGGTGCAAGCTAAGACTACCATTAGGGATTTGAGGCCGACGAGGGCCACACCATGAGCCCGAAACCCATCACCATCGACTGGGATGCGCTCGAGACGGCAGTCGAGCGGAATGCGCCCGACACCGAGAGCTTCCTCGACAGGTCGAGCGGCCAGGTCATGACGGTCGTCGCCGGGGACCCGGAAGCGCCGCTTCGCAAGCGCCAGATAGCAGAGAATATTCATAATTTCGTCCGCGTGGAGCCGGCCTCCTCGCGGGAGCAGTACCGCTGGATGGAGAGGTTCGTCTCCTCGGTGTCGGAGCCGGGCCTGCGGGAGCGCCTCATCATCTCGATCGACGGCAAGGGGGCGTTCCGCCGCTTCAAGGACGTGCTGCTCGCCTATCCCGCCGAGCGCGAGCGCTGGTTCAGCTACCGCGCGGACCTCCTCCACTGGCACATCCATAACTGGCTGCGCGAGGCGGGCATCGACGCGGCCGAGGATCCGCCGTGGGGCGAGGCAAAGCCGCCCCCCGAGCTGCCGCAGGTCGAGGGCAAGCCGGTGGTGCACGGCACCGAGCCGCCCGGCGAGGCGCTGCGCCGCCACGCGCGCGATCTGATCGACGGCATCGCCGCGATCGATCTGCCGAGCGCGATCGCCTTCCTCGAGTTCCTGCGCGATCGCGGCGGCCAGGTCCTCAACGGACAGGACGGCGCCCTGAACGACGACGACGATCCGGACGGCGACCAGGACGAGGCGCCGGCAGCGCAGCGCGCGACGTCAGCCTCGGCGCCGTCTCCGGCCGGGGAGGAGAGAGCCGGCGACGAGAGAGCCGGCGACGAGAAGGCCGCGTCTACGGGCGGCCGCTCCGGCTCCCCGGGCGGCGCACGGGCTGCGTCAGGGCTGCGCGCCTCGGACGCCTGAGCACGGCGGCCGCTGGCCGGACCGGCCCTAAATCGGCCGCCGACCAGTGAAAGCCGGGCCGCAGCTTCGATGTAGGTGCGCGGCGTCGTCGCCGCGATCCCGGGCCGCCACTCCGCCGTGTTTGCTGCCGTCGCGCCCGCCGGTTATTCTAGATCCAAAGTGGTAGCCTCGCGCACTCTCCTCCTCAACAGCACATACGAACCAGTCAAGGTCATCGGCTGGCAGCGTGCCGTGACCATGCTCGTACTGGGCAAGGTGGAGGTGATCCGGACATACGACGCTGTCCTGCGCTCGCGGACGTGGAGCGTGCCCACCCCCGCGGTGGTGCGGCTCATGGAGTTCGTGCGGCGCCGCCGCATGCGCATCGCCATGTCGCGGCGGAACATCTTCTACCGCGACGCCTACCAGTGTCAGTACTGCATGCGCCGCCTGCCCGCCCGCGAGCTGACCTGCGACCACGTGACCCCGCGCTCGCAGGGGGGCGTCACGTCGTGGGACAACCTGGTGACCGCGTGCGGGCCGTGCAACCGGCGCAAGGGCGGCCGAACGCCGGAGCAGGCGCGCATGAGGTTGCGCCACAGGCCGGTGCGGCCCGAGAGCCTGCCCATCGAGTTCGCGCTCAACCTCGGCGCCAGCCAGCTGCCCGAGTCGTGGCGCGACTACCTCGGCTGGGTCGCGGCGGTCGACGCAGCCTGATCGCCTGTCGCCGACTGGCGACTCCACGCCTCACGGCTCGGCCCGGTCCGGCCCGGTACGCCTCGCTGATCGGGCCTGGCCTCAGCCCTCGGGTGGGACCCAGATCCACCCGTCGGAGGCGAACGGCTCGCCCTCGGCGGGGAGCTGCCAGTCGTCACGCGCCCACAGGAATGCGGTGTAGCCGCTGAGCAGCGCGTCGAAGCAGTGGTCGTTGCGCAGCACTTCTTCCTTGGACAGGCGGCTCGACGGGGCGAAGCGCACCCGGTCGGCCAGCTCCTCGACGATCTGCGCGCGCGTGTTCCACGGATCGGCGTCGCGCTTGTAACCGCGCGCGCGCCGCCGATCGAACAGCGCGTGCACCGTCCCGCGCGGCGACACCTCGAGCAGGTTGCGGTTGAGCTCGAAGCCGTGCCCGGCCAGCACGCGGCGAAGGTGCGCGGCGCGCGCCGCCACCGGGCCGACGCTCTGGCTCAGGTTCTCGCGCGGCACCAGGTCGCGCGTGTAGTGCAGGAGCACCTCGGTGCAGCGGTGCGTGTACGGCGCCAGCCGCTGCTTGAACGCGCCGTGTCCGCCACCGAAGCCATTGCCGCCGCCGCCGGCCAGGCTGTGCGACGGGCCGGGTGAGCGCAGCGCGACCACGCGATCGCGATCGCCCTGCACCGACCTGAGCGAGCTCGACTGCAGCTCCTCACCGACGGTGCGCAGCCACACCGTGGCCGGCACGTCGCACGCGCGGTAGCCGGGGCAGCTCGGCTGCGTGCAGCGCAGGCAGGCCGGCACGGTGAGCGGCGCGTCGATCGCCACGACCACGCCGGCGCCGAGCGAGGCCAGATAATCGACCAGCGCGTCGTCGCACCAGGGCTCGCCGCCGCGGTGTCGCGTCGACACCTCATCGACCCACGCGGTCCCGCCGTCGCCGTTTTCGCCGCGGCGCAGGCGCGCGACGGCGGTGCTCTTGCCGCGGCTCCCGCCGAGGTCGATGCCGACGAATGTGGTGTAGGGGCGCGCCATTTGGCTGTTGCGGCAGAGCCGCCTGATCTCGTCAGGTTGTATCATAGGAGCCAGGCAGCCGATGGATCGACTCGCACTCCTGCGCCAGTTCGTCGCCAAGCAACCCGACGACCCGTTCGCGCGCTACGGGCTGGCCATGGAGCTCGTGGCCCGAGGCGACCTCGGAGAGGCGTGCCAGGTGTTTCAGGATCTTGTCGACAAGCAGCCGGACTACGTCGCCACCTATCTCATGTACGGCAATGCGCTCGCAGCGGCGGGTGACGCGGCGCGCGCCGCGGAGGTGTACCGGCTCGGGGTAGAGGTCAGCGAGCGCCGCGGCGACGGGCATGCCCGGAACGAGAACCTGGCGGCGCTTGCCGCGCTCGAGGGTTCGGATTAGAAACGTGGGCCGGTCTTGCCGGGGTGGAGAAATGGTAGACTCGGGGGTCTCAAAAGCCCCTTCCCTCGCGGGAGTGTCGGTTCGAGTCCGACCCCCGGCACCGACGTGTAGAGGCCAGAAATATGGCCTCCTCAGATCGAGGTAGAGAGGAGCAGCTTTCCGCTCGTGCGCCGGCCCTCGAGCAGCTGGTGCGCCTCGGCGGCGCGCGAGAGCGGCAGCTCGCGGTCGACCGTGAGGTGCAGCTCGCCGCTCGCCACCCACGACAGGACGTCGTCGGCGCGCGCGCGCAGCTCGGAGCGCGTCGCGGTGTAGTGGCCGAGCGTCGGCCGCGTGAGGAAGAGCGAGCGTCCGGCCAGCTGCTTGATCTCGATCGGCGGCACGGGCCCGCTCGATTGCCCGAACAGGACGAGCATGCCGCGCTGCGCGAGCGAGCGCAGGCTGCCCTCGAACGTGCTCATGCCGACCGAGTCGTAGGCCACCTCGAGCCCGGCGCCGCCGGTCAGGCGCAGCACCTCCTCGGCGAAGTCGGTCTGGTCGTAGCGGATGACCGTGGCGGCGCCGGCGGCGCGCGCGGCGGCCGCCTTCTCGTCGGTGGAGGCGGTGCCGATGACGCGCGCGCCGATGCGGCGGCCGAGCTGGCACAGGAGCAGGCCGACGCCGCCCGCCGCGGCGTGGACCAGGCACGTGTGGCCGGGCCCGAGCGCGAAGGTCGAGCGGGTCAGGTAGTGCGCGGTCATGCCCTGCAGCATGGCGGCCGCGGCCTGCGCCGATGACAGCGCGGGCGGGACCGGCACCAGTCGATCGGCCGGGGCCAGGAGGTGCGTCGCGTAGGAGCCCTGCACGCCGGTCCACGCGACGCGCGCGCCCGGCGTGAGCGCGACGTCGGGGCCGACCGCCTCGACCACACCGGCGCCCTCCTGGCCGATCGCGAGCGGCAGCTGGCCCGGGTAGAGGCCCGTGCGGTGATAGACGTCGATGAAGTTCACGCCTGCGTGCTCGACCGCGACCAGGGCCTGGCCGGGTCCGGGCGAAGGCAGCGAAAGCTCGTCGAGGGTGAGGACTTCTGGGCCGCCGTAGCGGTGGGCGCGGATGGCTTTCATGGGCAATCGAACGCTAAACTGCCCCCCCATGAAAGTCGACCGACGATCGAATGGGCTGCGGAGCAGGCTGTACGCGCTCGCCCGAGTGGCAGTGCTCGGGACTGTGGCGCTCACCGGCGGCGCATGTGGCTCGGGCAGCGCGGCGGGCGGCGGCGAGGGCACCGGGGGGCCGGGTGCCGGCGAGGCGGCGGGGCGCGGCGACAAGTTGCGCCGGCCGGAGGAGGTTCATCTGCGCGACGTGGTGCAGCTGACCCGCAACCAGGGCGAGAACGCCGAGGCCTACTGGTCGTCGTCGGGGCGGGAGCTCATCTTCCAGAGCGCGCGGCCGCCCTACGAGTGCGATCAGATCTTCCGCGTGCCGGCCGACGGGTCCAGGCCGCCGTCACTGGTGTCGACGGGCAAGGGCCGCACCACCTGCTCCTACTTCTTCCCCGGCGACGAGAAGGTGCTGTTCTCGTCGACCCACCTGGCCGGTGACGCCTGCCCGCCCAAGCCCGATCACTCGCAGGGCTACGTGTGGGCGCTCTACGACAGCTACGACATCTTCACCGCGCGGCCCGACGGGTCGCAGCTGGCGCGGCTGACCGAGTCGCCCGGCTACGACGCGGAGGCGACCATCTGCCCGCGCGACGGATCGATCGTGTTCACCTCGACCCGCGACGGCGACATCGATCTCTACCGCATGGACAAGGACGGCAAGAACGTCACCCGCCTGACCAGCACGCCCGGGTACGACGGCGGCGCCTTCTTCTCCGCCGACTGCTCGAAGATCGTCTGGCGCGCGTCGCGCCCCGAGGGCAAGGAGCTGGACGACTTCAAGCGCCTCCTGGCCAGAGGGCTGGTGCGGCCGACCAAGCTCGAGATCTACGTGGCCAACGCCGACGGCTCCGAGGCGCGCCAGGTCACCTATCTCGGGGCGGCGTCGTTCGCGCCCTACTTCCACCCGTCGGGCAAGCGCATCGTGTTCGCCACCAACTATCCCGACCCGCGCGGGCGCGAGTTCGACATCTGGGCGGTCGACGACGACGGCACCGACCTCGAGCGCATCACCTACGCGCCCGGCTTCGACGGCTTCCCCATGTTCTCGCCCGACGGCAAGAAGCTGGCGTTCGCCTCCAACCGCGACAGCGCGGTCGAGGGGCAGACCGATCTGTTCGTGGCCAGCTGGGTCGAGGGCGCGCCGCACGCGGCCGGGCGCAGCGCGGCCGATCGGGTGGGCGCGGACATCGCGTGGCTGGCCGACGACGCGCGCGAGGGCCGCGGGGTCGGCACGGCGGGCATCGACGCGTCGGCCGACTGGCTGGCCCAGCAGATGAAGCAGGCCGGCGTCGAGGGCGGGATGGACGGCGGCTCCTACTTCCAGCCGGTCGAGGTGGCGGTCGGGGTCAGCTCGGCCGAGCGGACCGCGCTGGCCATCGGCGGCCAGCCGGTGGCGAAGGAGAGCTTCGTGCCGCTCGGC
Source organism: Kofleriaceae bacterium (assembly GCA_035262925.1). Taxonomy (GTDB): domain Bacteria; phylum Myxococcota_A; class Polyangia; order Haliangiales; family Haliangiaceae; genus DATFRY01. The sequence continues at coordinate 30,457 of DATFRY010000127.1, forward strand.
TTCTCGGCCCAGAAGGCGGTGAGCGGGCGGACCGTGGCGGTGGGCTACGGCATCTCGGCCAGCGAGATCGGCCGCGACGACTGGAAGGGCAAGAGCGTGAAGGGCAAGGTGGCGGTGGTCCGCCGCTTCGTGCCCAAGGGCCTGTTCAAGGAGCCCAGGGACGAGCAGCGCTACGGCGACACCCACAAGAAGGCGGTGGAGGCGCGCAAGCACGGGGCCATCGCGATGCTCATCGTCGACGCGCCCGAGGAGGGCGGCGAGGAGGCCCCGCTGCCGCAGCTCTACGCCAGCGATCTCGAGAAGGAGGTCGGCATCCCGGTCGCGGTGGTCAAGCGCGACGTGGGCGGGAAGCTCCTGCGCGGCAGCTCGTCGGTCAAGCTCGAGGTCGCGCTCGACGTGGCGCGCAAGCCGACCCGCAACGTGGTCGGCGTGGTGCGCCACCAGGGCAAGGACGGGCTGCCCGGCGCGCTGGTGGTGGGCGCGCACTACGACCACCTGGGCATGGGCGGGGAGAGCTCGCTCGAGCCGGGCGTGACCGCGGTGCACAACGGGGCCGACGACAACGCGTCCGGGACCGCCTCGGTGCTGGAGATCGGCCGCCGCCTGGTCGCGGCGCGCGGCAAGCTCAAGCGCGACGTCTACCTGGTCGCGTTCACCGCCGAGGAGATCGGGCTGGTCGGATCGAAGCGCTTCGTGGCCAACCTGCCCGGCGGGCTGAAGAAGAGCGACATCATCGGCATGATCAACCTCGACATGGTCGGGCGGATGCGCAGCAACGAGGTGAGCGCGATCGGCACCGACACGGCGGCGGAGTGGAAGTCGCTGGTCGTGCCGGCGTGCGAGTCGGCGCGCGTCCGCTGCCAGCTCATCGAGGCGGGAGGCACCGGCCCGTCGGACCACAGCTCGTTCTACCTGGAGAAGATCCCCGTCCTCTACTTCTTCACCGGCAACCACAGCGACTATCACAAGACCACGGACGACGCGGATCGCATCAACGCCGCGGGGGCGGGGCAGATCGCGTCCGCCGTCGGCGACATCGCGATCGGCGCATCGGCGATGGCCGGCACGCTCACCTATCGCGAGGTGCCCAGCTCGCTGCCGTCGGGCGACCGGCGCAGCTTCAACGCGTCGCTCGGCACCATCCCGAGCTACACCGACGACAAGCCGGGCGTGCTGCTCGACGGAGTGCGCCCGGGCGGCGCGGCCGAGCAGGCGGGGCTCAAGAAGGGCGACCGCATCGTCAAGATCGGCGAGACGGAGCTGCGCTCGGTGCAGGAGATGGTCTACGTGCTGCAGGACGCGCGCCCGGGCCAGAAGACGATCATCACGATCGAGCGCGAGGGCAAGAAGCTGCGGGTCGAGGCCACCTTCGGCAAGTCGTCGCGCGGCGGCCCCTCGCAGTCGCCGGCGGTGAATCCGCACGCCTCGCCCGGGGCCTCGCCGCCGCCCACGCCCGCGCCCGCGCCCACGCCCGCGCCGAAGAAGTAGCGCGCGCCCCTGCTGCGACCTCGCCGCGACCTCAGCCGCGCTTCAGGTCGCGGCGCGCCGGCCCGGCGAGGACGCGGCCGAGCGGATCGAACCTCGAGCCGTGGCACGGGCAGTCCCAGGTGGCCTCGACCGGGTTCCACGACACGACGCCGCCCATGTGCGGGCACGTGGCGGAGCGGCGGTGCAGGACGCCGCCCGGATCGCGGTAGACGGCGATCTTGCGCAGCCCGCGCCGCACGACCGCGCCGCTGCCCGGCGCGATGTGGACCGCGCTGTCGGCCTCGCCCGGGCGCAGCCAGTCGGCGTACTGCGCCGCGACGTTCAGGTTCTCGCGCGCCAGCTGGCCCATCGCGCGCATCGGGACCGCGCGCGTCGGATCGTCGCGCACGCTTCAGCGCGCGCCGGCGGCCACCGCGCGCGCGATCGCCTGGCCGACGATCGGCACCTTCTCTGTGGCGGGGCCGGCCAGCCACAGCCCGCCGCCGCCGAGCGCGGCCTCGGCGAACGGCCCCTCGTCGGGGTTGATGTCGATGAGCAGCCCGCCGCCGCGCCGCGCCGCCATGACCATCTGGCTGGGCAGGTTGGTCGCGCCCGAGGTCCCGATGGTCACCAGCACCGCGCAGCCCGCCGCGGCGCGCAGCGAGCTCTCGAAGCGATAGAGCTCCTCGTCGTAGTACTCGTCGAACCACAGCACGTGCGGGCGGGCGCGCTCGCCGCAGCGCGGACACACCAGCAGGCGGCGCACCTCGTCGGACAGCGGCGCGTCATCGACCTGCGGCAGCGCCGGCATGGCCACCAGCTCGCGGTCGTGCGCGCCGGCGCAGCGCATGAAGTCGACGTTGCCGTGGATCTGGTACGTGCGCTCGCGCGGGCTGCCGGCGCGCAGGTGCAGCCCGTCGACGTTCTGGGTGACCAGCAGGAAGCGCTCGCCGAGCGCGCGGTCGACGTCGACCAGCGCGAGGTGCGCGGCGTTGGGCTGCGCATGGCGGCACATGCCGAGCCGGTACAGGTACCAGCGCCACACCTCGTCGGGCATGGCGCGGAAGGCGGCCTGGGTCGCCATCTCCTCCGGGTGATAGACGGCAGAGCCCACGGTCCAGAAGCCCTCCGGCCCGCGGAAGGTGGGGATGCCGCTCTCGGCCGACACGCCGGCGCCGGTCAGCGCGACCACGCGGCCGCCGCCGGCGAGCGCGCGGGCGAGCGCAGCGTCGAGCGCGTCGAGCTCCACGGTCACGCGGAAATTGTACTCGCCCGCGGCGTATACTGCCGGCCGCGGAGCTCGCAGGTGCGCCTTTTCGGAGTCGTGACACGGCACATGATCGCCAAGATCTTCCTGGCGATCGCGCTCGTGGTCGGGCTGGCGCTGCTCTATCAGACCGCGCGCGACACCCGGCGCGAGGTCGACATGCTGAAGGGCGAGACCCGCCACTCGGCCGAGACCATCGCGCGCATGATCATCGGCGCGGTCGAGCACGCGATGCTGCAGGGCGAGGGCATCCAGGTGAAGGCGCTCATCGCCGAGCTGGTCCAGCGCACGCCGGAGGCGCGGGTCGAGGTCTACGACCAGCGCGGCATCGAGGTGTTCGCGCCGCTGCCTCCTCCGCCGCCGCCGGCCGAGATCCCGCCGCCGGTGCGCGCCGCGCTGTCCGACGGGCAGCGGCGCGAGGTGGGCGACGTCATCTACCGCCCGGTCCCGTCCGAGGTGCGCTGCCGCGAGTGCCACGCCGACAGCTCGGCCCTGCGCGGCCTCCTGGCCATCGAGGTCGACCGCGCCGGCTGCGCCGCGAAGCGCGAGGACGCGCTGGTGCGCCTGGTCGAGGGCGGCTTCCTCCACATCATGACCGCGCGCAAGTCGGAGCTGCTCGACGACTACTTCGGCGAGCTCAGCGCCGCCGCTCCCGGCGTGCGGGCGGCCGCGGTCTACGACGTGGAGGGCGACCTCGCGTTCGGCGCGGCCATCGACGGTCTCACGCCCGAGCAGGTCGTCGCCGCGGCTCGACCGGGCGCGCCGGCCAGCCGGACGCCGTCGGACGGCGGCACTCTCGACCTGGTGCCGCTGCCCTGGCAGGAGCGCTGCGTCTCGTGCCACGACAGGAGCCGCGGGCCGGTGCGCGGCGTCCTGGCCCTGTCGCTGGCCCCGCGTGCCGGGCCCGGCTGCCAGACCCAGGAGATCGAGGCGGTGGTCGACCGCTCGCTCCGCTTCATCATGCTCTCGCAGCTGGGCCGCCGCATCGCCGACTTCCTCGACGCCGCGGCCGGGACCGGTGCGCTCCGCCGCCTCGAGCTGTACGACAGCGCGGGCCGCCGCTACTGGACCACCCGGCACCCCGCGCCGCCGCCCCGCGTGGCCGACGTGCTGGCCCGGAAGAGCGGCATGGCCAGCTTCCTGGGCGACGGAGCCAGCGAGCGCTCGCTGGTGATCGAGCCCCTGGTCAACCGCCCCGGCTGCCGGCGCTGTCACGGCGAGAGCGACGAGCTGCGCGGGGTGGTCAGCGTGAGCCTGTCGACCGCGATGGCGGCGCGCATGCGGGCGGAGACGATCGCGCAGCGCACCTGGTTCAGCGCCGGCACGCTGCTCGCCATCCTCATCATCCTGGTCGGCGTGCTGCAGTACTTCGTGCTGCGGCCGGTCAAGCAGATCGGACAGGTGGCGGACGCGGTGGGCGAGGGCAACCTGGGCGTGTCGGTGGCGCGCGCCGACGCGGCCGGCGACGAGGTCGCCCGGCTCGGCCACCGCATCAACCACATGGTGTCGGGTCTGCGCGCCAAGAGTCAGCTCGAGCGCTTCGTGTCGCGCGGGGCGGCGCACGCCGCCGAGATGGCCGGGCTGCGCGGCGTGGCCCGCCTGGGCGAGCGCCGCCGGGCCGCGGTGATGTTCAGCGACATCCGCGGCTTCACCACCTTCTCGGAGACGGTCTCGCCCGAGGAGGTGGTGGAGATGCTCAACCGGATGCTCGACGCGCAGGCGCGCGTGGTGGTCGCCCACGGCGGCGACATCGACAAGTTCGTGGGCGACGCGCTCATGGCGGTGTTCCAGGGCCAGGGGGCCGAGCGGCGGGCGGTGGCCAGCGCGGTCGAGATGGTGGCGGCGGTGCACGACGCCCGGGTGGCGGGCGAGGTCTTCTCGGTCGGCATCGGGGTGGCCTGCGGAGAGGTGGTGTACGGCGCCATGGGCTCCGAGGCGCGCATGGACTTCACGGTCATCGGCGACGTGGTCAACACCGGCGCGCGGCTGTGCTCGGCCGCCGATGCCGACGAGGTGCTGGTGACCGATCCGGTCGCGCGGGCCTGCGCGGACAGCCTGGCCGCGATCGAGCTGGTCCCGCACGAGCCGCTTCAAGTCAGGGGCAAGCGCGAGCCGGTCATCGTGCACGCGGCGCGGCGCAGGTGAGGAGACGTCGCAGGCGCGGCACTGCAGGCGCCGGCGCCCGCCCGCGCGCGAGCGGGTGAATGTGACTGGATCCGCGCGGAAGCCGCACGTGCGGCCTCGCCGCGGCGGATCTGCAACGAGGTGGCTGAGATCGAGGTGCAGGTTTTGGTTGCGCGGCTTTGCCGATGCTGGTGAGACTCCCGAGGTCGTGCTCCGCGCCCGTCTCTCGACCCTGTGTCTCTGTGCGCTGTCCCCGCTGCTGCTGGCGGCGTGCGCCAAGGCGACCATCGAGGATCGAGGCCGGGGCACGGACGAGGACGCCAGCTCCGCGCCCAAGCCGGTCCTGCCCGACGCGCGGCCGCCGGTCCTGGGCGACGCGGGCGGCCGGCCCGACGCGTCGGACCGCGACGCGGGTCCCGCGCCGGACGCGGACTGCTCGGCCGGGACCTCCGATCTGCTCACCAACGGCAACCTCGACGAGGGTGCCGGGGTCGGCTGGGGCGAGACGTCGGCCGGCGGTTTCCCCCTGGTCGTCGCCGACGGGGACCCCAACCTGCCGGCCGAGTTCGTCGTCACCGCCGACACGGCACCGTTCATGATCTACCTGGGCGGCTACGACAGCGCGGTCGATCAGGTCCAGGAGGACCTCGACGTGCCGGCCGGCGCGGCCGGGCTCCACCTGCGCGGCGCGGCCCGCATCGACACGCTGGAGACCCAGCAGAAC
>DATFRY010000128.1:0-7153 GCA_035262925.1 Kofleriaceae bacterium
CGTCGACGGGACCCCGGCCAGCGTGCAGATCGAGGTCGACGGCATCTCGCCCGAGGTGGTGGTCGACGGCGAGCGCGTGCGCGACATGCGCGACGGGGAGAGCGAGCACACGACCGACCTCACCTGGCGCATGAGCGACGACCACACCGACGCCGGCCAGCTGGTGCCGCGCATCGAGATCTACCAGGTCACCGATCCGACCGACCTCCTGTCGGCCGAGCACATCGACACCATCGAGCTGGCCCCCGGCGCCACCTCCGGCACGGTCGCGCTGAGCGGCAACGCCCTCTACCGGGCCGAGCTCCACGTGGTCGACTCGGTGGGCAACGAGTCGGTGTCGGCCGTGCTGCTCGACGCCTCCAGCGAGGACGGCGGCGGCTGCAGCGCGGCCGGCGGCACGGGCGGCGGCGCGGGCGCCGCGCTCCTCCTGGCCGCGCTCGCCTGGCTGGCCGCGCGCGCCCGCCTCAGCGCAGCGCGTTCACGATCTCGAGGGTGATGAGCCCGATGATCACCCACTCGAGCAGCTCGGCGCGGCGCGACGAGGTCTGATCGAGAAACACGCCCTGGATGCTCCACAGGCTGCTCAGCTTGCGCGCGATGCCCTCGCGGAAGGGGCGCAGGTCGAGCCGCTCCACGGTGAGCCGGTAGATGCGCGCCAGGTAGTGGTCGCCGGTCAGCTTGATCGCGTTCTCGACCGCCTCGAACTCGGCGGCGGCGTCGAAGGTGAGCTGGGTCAGCCGCCGCACGTCGCGCCCCCACGGCGAGATGAGCCGCTTGATGCGCCACGCGCGCGAGCGCAGGAGGCTGCTGGCCTCGGCGATGGCGTGGTCGAGGTCGTCGTCGAGCGCGCGCATCGCCAGCCGCTCGCAGTTGGCGAAGTCGATGACCGCCAGCGTGTCGTCGAACTCGTCGTCGACGATGAACGCGGCGCCGCCGTCGATGACGACCACGTCCTGGGTCGAGTAGCTGATGCGCCGGGCCAGCGCCTCCGCCACCTCCTCGTCGGCCAGGGTGACCGTGTCGCCGCGCAGGACCTGGGCGATGCTGGAGGCGTCGTCGCGCACCCACTCCCCCGCGCTCGCGGCCGCGACCCGGTCGAGCTGGAACACCGTGTACTGCTGGACCTCGTCGGGCCGGCGCGGGTCCTCGATCGCGCCGCCGGCCAGGTCGAGGAGCCGGTCGAGGACGCGGCGGGCCACCTCGCGCAGCGCGGGCGGGTTGCGCAGCGCCTCGGCGATGTGGCGCCAGGCGGCGACCGGGCCGGGCAGGCGGCAGCCGAGCGCGACCGACACGCTGCCGAAGTCGTAGATGATGGTGCGCGGCTGGAAGACCAGCTCCATCCCGGCCAGCTCGATCGTCTCCGGCTCGGCGCTCCACACCAGCGGGCGCTCATCGAGGCCGAACAGGTGCGGCCACTCCGGGCGGCGCCCCGCGGTCACCTCCTCGGTGTGGAGGGCGGTGCGGCAGGCGGGCAGCGAGATGGCTCGGGCGACATCGAACGCGTTCAGGACCCAGCATCGTGCAGACGGCTCACTCACTTCGCAACAACGTACCGGAAGCTGTCAGATCCGCCTAGCCGCTCGGAAAAGGTGCCGGGAACGCCTCAGATTGCACGCGCAGAATGCCGGCTGTCACAGGGGGTAGACTTTCCGAATCATGGAGATCCTGTTCGGGCTGGTGGCTGCCGGTGTGCTTCTCATCATCTCCGGCGTGCGCGTCTACAAGGAGTACGAGCGCGCGGTCGTGTTCCGTCTCGGGCGTGCGCTGCCCAAGCCGCTCGGCCCCGGCGTGCGCCTGCTCTTGCCGTTCGGCATCGATCGCACCGTCGTCGTCGATACCCGCACCAAGGTGATCCAGATCCCGACCCAGGACGTCATCAGCCGCGACAACATCTCGATCGGCGTGGACGCGGTCGTGTACGCCGACGTGGCCTCGCCGGCCGACGCCGTTCTGCGGGTCGAGCACTACCTGCCGGCGACGCTGCAGCTGGCCGCGACCACCCTGCGCTCGGTGCTGGGGCGCATGGAGCTGGACGACATCCTGGCCAAGCGCGCCGAGATCAACGACGAGATCCGGCAGATCCTCGACGAGCGCACCGAGCAGTGGGGCGTCGAGATCACGGCGGTCGAGATCAAGGACATCTCGCTGCCGCAGGAGATGAAGCGCGCGCTGGCCCGCCAGGCCGAGGCCGAGCGCGAGCGGCGCGCCAAGATCATCGTGTCGGAGGGCGAGCTGCAGTCGGCCGAGAAGCTGACCCAGGCAGCGGCCATGATCTCCAGCCAGCCGGCGGCGCTCCAGCTGCGCACGCTGCAGACCCTGGTCGAGGTCTCGGCCGAGCGCAACAACACCATCATCTTCCCGATCCCGATCGAGCTCATGCCGCGCGCCGGCGAGGCGGTGTCGCCCGCGATCGCCAACCTGGCGACCAGCGCCGCCACCGCCGTGGCCGCCTCCCAGCTCAAGTCGGCCGAGCGCGCGGAGCTTCCGCCCGCCGAGCCGGCTCGCCGTCGCGTGCGCGGCGACGAGACGGAGCCGGAGACCTCGGAGTTCGAGCGGATGAGGGAGCAGTTCGAGGCGCTGGCCGAGGCGGTCAAGCGCGAGAAGTAGGCACGGCCCGGGCGGCCGGACTACATCTCGGCCTTCTCCGTCTCGCTGCGGGCCAGCATGCGCTTGATCGGCCTGGACAGGATGAAGAAGACGACCGCGGTGCCCCAGGGCAGGATCACCTGGTAGAGGAGCAGCTTGTCGAGCGGGAAGGAGCTGTACAGACCGCCCAGGCGCCCGGCGATGTAGTTGCCGACTCCGGCCCCGAGGAACCAGATGCCCATGACCATGCCGCCGATGGCGGGCGGAGCCAGCCGGGTCATGGCGCTCAGCCCGACCGGGCTGATGCAGAGCTCGGCCCACGTGTGCAGGAGATAGACGCCGACCAGCCACATCGGGCTGACCTTGATGCCGCCCATCGACATCTCGGCCGCCGGCACCAGGAGCAGCATCCCGGCGCCGAGCAGCACCTGGCCGATGGCGAACTTGATCGCCGTCGACGGATCGCGGCGCTTCTTGGCCAGCCGCAGCCAGATGAACGCGAACACCGGCGCGAACGCGATGACCATGATCGCGTTGATCGACTGGAACCAGCTGGCCTGGAGGTTGAGCCCCAGCCAGTGGAGGTTGGTCGCGCGGCTGGCGAACAGGGTGAACGTCGTGCCGGCCTGCTCGAACACCGCCCACAGCACGATCGCGCCCCAGAAGCAGAGCATGATGACGAGGAGCCGGCGGCGCTCGTCCCTGCTCCACTTGCCCAGCCCGAGCAGGCCGCCGAACAGGCCGAACACGAGGATGAGCAGCATCGTGCTGAACCAGAGGCCGATGCGACTCTCGTTGACCACCAGCATCCCGGTCGCGGCGAGCACGCCGACGAGCGTCGGGATGCCGAACACCGCGATGAGAATGCCGACCAGGATGAAGCGATTCCGGCTGGCCTGCGCCTCGTTCTTCGCCGGGTAGGGGCGCGCGCCGACGTCGCCCATGTGGCGCCAGCCGGCCACGTACTGGACGAGTCCGAAGGCCATGCCCACGGCGGCGGCGCCGAAGCCGAAGTGCCAGCTCATGTGCGCCGGGATGCCGACGCCGCCGAGGAAGGTCTTGAACGACGGCGACTCGGCCAGGTAGCCGCAGACCAGCGGCGACAGGAAGGCGCCGATGTTGATGCCCATGTAGTAGATGGAGAAGCCGGCGTCGCGTCGCACGTCCTCGGGGGCGTACAGCCCGCCCACCATGGTGCTGATGTTCGGCTTGAGGAGGCCCGTGCCGATCATGACCAGCCCCAGACCGAGGAAGAATGTGGGCTCGGCCGGGATCGCGAGGCTGATGTGCCCCAGCATGATGAGGACGCCGCCGTAGAGCACCGCCTTGCGCAGGCCGAGGAACTTGTCGGCGATGAAGCCGCCCGGCACGCCCAGGAGGTAGACCATGGCGGTGTACACGCCGTAGATCAGCCCCGACTTGGAGTCGGAGTAGCCCATGCCTCCGGCGGCGATCGGCGCCACCATGAACAGCGTGAGGATGGCCCGCATCCCGTAGTACGAGAAGCGCTCCCACATCTCGCTGAAGAACAGGACCGACAGCCCGCGCGGATGGCCGAAGAAGGCCGTGTCCACGTCGCGTGCCGGGCGCAGGACGGCGGAATCGTCGGGCGTCTGGGCCATACGCTCGCGAACGTACACCGAGATATCGACCGGCCACCACCCGTCTCGCCCGCGACGGAGCGGGGCGAACCGATTGCGCGGTCGGCGTGCCGCGGTCGCGGAGGGCCGCGATTATCGCAGGGCGCGGGCCGCCTCGGCCGAGTAGTGCTCGCGGAAGGCCGCGCACGAGGAGACCGCCCCGAGCACGGCGGTCGCGATCGCCGGCAGCTGGCCGCCCTGGGCCAGGACGCGGCGCAGCACGTCCTCCACCTCGGCTTTCGCCGCACCGCGGCACGCGCCGGCGAACACGACCGCGGACCGGAGCCTGTCGGCCTGGGGCAGGCGCGCGACCAGCGCCGGGTACGCGGCGATCGCGACCGGCAGCGCCTGGTCGCGTGTGACACCGTCACGCACCAGCGCGGACAGGACGCCGAGCGCGTGCGGGCCGGCGCGGTCCTCGCGCACCGCGGCGAGCGCGCGCGCGACCAGCTCGGGCTGGCGGAAGCCGGCCATCGCGAGCGACGCCCGCTCGCGCCCGCGCTCGGCCCCCGCGGCCAGCACGCGGTCGAACAGCGCCGCGTCGCCGGCCAGCGGCGCGACCGCGGCCAGGACGGCGAGCTCGCCGCCGCCGATGTCGTCGTGCGGGGAGGGCGCGACCGGCCGGTCGAGCCAGCGGGTCAGCTGCTCGAGCGCCTCGCGCTGGAGCGCGCGGTCGTCGCCCTCGCGGGCGACCAGCGGCACCAGGTCCTCGCGCAGCTGGCCGTCGAGCGAGCTCTCGCCCGCGCGCGCGGCCACGCCGAGCCGGTGGGCGAGCGGGCCGTAGGCGGTGCGCAGACGGGCGGCGAAGCGGCGGCGATGGCGCGGATCGATGACGCTGCGCGCGACCAGGTCGAGCGCCTGGCTGGCGCGCTGCGCGGCGAGCTCGTCCTGCCCGCGCGCCAGCGACCACAGCGCGTCGAGCGCGGCGTCGAGCGGGACGCGCCCGGCCGCGAGCAGCGCGGCGACGTCGTCGGCCAGACCGGCCTGCTCGCGCGGGGTGAGGCCGGCCGCCGACGCCAGCGCGCGCAGCTGCTCGGGCGGCAGCGCGTAGACGTAGTAGCCGCGCTCGCCGGCGTTGGGGTGGATCCAGGCCGGGCAACGGTCGGCCGGCAGCTCGAGCGACCCCTCGTCGCCGGCGAGCAGCGTGCAGACCGGCGCCGCTCCCCCCTGCCACGACACGCAGACGGGGACCTGCCAGCGCCGGGCCGCGCGCGCGGCCGGGTCGTCGCTGCCGAGCGCGGTGTAGCCGGTCTGGCGCAGCGCGACGGTCGGGCGGCCGCGCCCGCAGCGCAGCGACGCCTCGACCAGCGGCACGCCGGGCTGGTCGAGGAAGCTGGACAGCGCGGGCGCCAGATCGCGGCCGGCGGCGGCCGACAGGCCGGCGGCCAGGAGCTCGGTGGTGACCGAGCCGCGCGCGCTCGCGGCCAGGTAGCGGCGCAGCCCGTCGCGCATGCGCTCATCGCCCAGGTAGGCCTCGAACATGCCGGCGATGGCGCCGCCCTTGCGATAGGTGAGCGGGCTGAAGACGTCGTCGATGTCGGGCGGTTTATCGACCGCGCGGCGCACCGGCACGGTGGTGCCGCGGCGGTCGAGCTCGAGCCCCTGGCGCTTGTCGGCGATGTCGAGCACGAGCTGTGCGTCGGCGGGATAGACCGCGGCCATCAGCCGATCCGACATCCACGTGGCCAGGCCCTCGTTGAGCCAGAGCTCGTTCCACCAGCGCATGGTGACGAGGTCGCCGAACCAGAGGTGCGCGAGCTCGTGGGCGACGACGCCGGCCATGAGGCGATGGCGGTCGCGCCACGCGCCGGTCGGTTTCGGGCCGGGCGCGTCGACCAGGAGGATGGGGGCCGCGAACGTCATGAGCCCCGGGTTCTCCATCGCCCCGTTGAAGGTGGGCACCGCGACCAGGTCGAGCTTGGGGAACGGCACCGCGCTGCCCAGGTAGCGCTCGAGCTCGACGAGCATGGGCGCGGCGGCGGCCAGCGCGGCGGCGCCCAGGGCGGCGCGGCCGCGGGTGGCGATGACGCGGATCGGCACCGGCCGGCGCGCCCCTTCGAGCACGTCGAACGGGCCGGCGGCGAAGGCGAGCAGGTAGGTGGGGATGGCCGGCGTGGCGGCGAACTCGACGCGGCGCCAGCCGCGCCCGGCCGGGGTCGAGCGCACCTCCGGCGCGTTGGCGAACGCGCGCATCCCGGCCGGCACGCGCAGGCTCACCCGCCACGGGATCTTGAAGCGCGGGTCGTCGAAGCAGGGCAGCGCCAGGCGCGCGTCGGTCGGCTCGAAGTCGGTGAACGCGTACCACACGCCGTCGACTTTCTGGCGGAAGAGGCCGTTCTGGGCGCCCAGCGCGCCGCGGTAGTCGATCGCGAGGCGGGCGGGGCCGGGGCCCATCTTCTGGCCCACGGCGAAGCCGAGCAGATCGCGGCGCGCGTCGCCCACCTGGCGCGGCGTGAGCGCGCGCCCCCCGACGGTGAGCGTGGCGTGATCGATCGACAGCTCGCGCGAGGCGTGCAGCCAGATGGTCGAGACCGGCCGGGTCAGCTCGACGTCCAGCACCACGCGGCCGCTGAAGCGGGGCTCGCGCGGGTCGACGTCGACCTCGAGCGCACCGGCGCGCGGCTGCACGTCGTCGCCGAGGCGTCCGGCCGGCGGCGGCTCCGGCGCGACATCGGGCGGCGGGGCGGGACGCGCGGGCGCGGTCGTCGACTCGCCGGTGGGTGCGCGGCACCCGGTGCTCGCGGCCAGCGCCGCGGCCGCGGCCAGCGCGGCCGTCGTGGCGATCGCGGCGATCGCGGCGATGCGCGCGGCGGCGAGCGTGGTGCCGGCCCGCGGCGCGGCGTGGGCGTTCCGAGGTGTCCCGGCTCGACTCCTCATCGTGAGGATGGCGATACCACGGCCGCGCCTCCGATGGCGGCGCTGGCCGC
>DATFRY010000129.1:0-19287 GCA_035262925.1 Kofleriaceae bacterium
CCGTTACGACGACAGCTTCGTGCGCGTCTGCAGCTACTGCAACGCGGTGGTGGGGCGCTCCGACCGCGGCTTCCAGTCGCTCGGCCGCATGGGCGACCTGGCGGCCAGCGCGTCGCCGCTGGCGCTGTTTCTCCGCGGCCGCCTGGGCGAGGTCGGGTTCGAGCTCATCGGCCGCGCGCAGATCGCCCACTCGCGCGGCGGCGGCTGGGAGGAGTGGTACGCCCGCTTCGACAACGGCACCTGGGGCTGGCTGTCGGAGGCGCAGGGCCGCTTCCAGCTCACCTTCGCGGCGGGGCAGCCGCCGGGACTGCCGCCGTTCCCGTCCCTGTGGCCGGGTCAGGCCATCCCGCTCGAGCTGGCCGGCCGCGCGCCCGAGACCTTCACGGTGAGCGAGATCGGCGAGGCCACCTATCACGCGGCCGCCGGCGAGCTGCCCTATCCGCTGGTGCCCGGGATGCGCTTCCGCTACGCCGACCTGTCGGGCGATCGCGGCAGCAGCGCCACCGTCGACGCCGGGGTCGATGCCTCCGACCAGCTGGCCTTCTATCTCGGCCGCGAGGTGACGCTCGCCGAGCTCGCCTTCGCCCCCGCGGCCGACGGCGGACCGGCGGAGCACGGGGCGCCGGCCCGGGTCTCGGCGGTGAACGTGGCCTGCGTGAAGTGCGGGGGCTCGCTCGAGCTGCGGGCGCCGGATCGCGCGCTGCGCGTGACCTGCGCCTACTGCGGCGCGCTCCTCGACGTCGACCAGGGCCACCTGTCGTATCTGCGCACGCTGGATCCGGGCAGCCAGATGGTGAAGCCGGAGATTCCGCTCGGCTCGACCGTCGAGCTGGGCGGCCCCGCGCTGACGGTCATCGGCTGCCTGCGCCGCAGCGTGCGCGTCGAGGGGGTCGACTACGGGTTCACCGAGTATCTGCTCTATCACCCCGAGGCCGGCTACCGCTGGCTGGTCGACAGCGAGGGGCAGTGGAACGCCGTCACGCCGCTCGCCGCCGGCGAGGTGTCGCCCGATCCGCGCGGCGCGCGCCACGGCGGGCGCAGCTTCCGCCACTTCCAGAGCGCCCGGGCGCGGGTCGATCGCATCTTCGGCGAGTTCTACTGGCGGGTGGAGCTGGGCGAGCAGGTCGCGATGGCCGACTACGTCTCGCCGCCCTTCATGCTGTCGTCGGAGGAGGGCGAGGGCGAGATCAACTGGTCGCTCGGCGAGTGGATGGAGGCGCGCGAGCTGAGCCGCTGCATCCGCCCGCCCGGCGGCGAGCCGGGCAGCATCGCCCTGGCGCAGTCCGGCTCCGTCGCCCCCAACCAGCCCTTTCGCCACCGCGGCATGACCGCGCTGGCGGTCGCGCTGGTCGCGGTCCTGTTGGTGGCCGCCGCCGTCTTCCACGGGCGCGCGGCCGAGCGCTCCGTCGATCTGGTGTTCGACCCGCCCCTCGACGCGCCGGCCGCGCCGGTCGACGCGCCCGTCCCGCCGCCGTCAGACCCGCTCGCGGACTCGATCGCCACCCTGACGGCGCGCGAGACCACGCCCGCCTCGCGCGTGCACTTCTCGCAGCCGTTCCGGCTCGAGGCGCACGAGAACGTGGCCCTCCACGTCAACACCTCGCTCGACAACTCGTGGCTCTACGTGGCCGCCGATCTGGTCAACGAGGACACCGGCGAGACCGACAGCTTCGACAGCGACCTCGAGTCCTATCACGGCGTCGAGGGCGGCGAGTCGTGGTCCGAGGGCGACAGCGACAAGACCATCTTCCTGGGCGCGCTGCCGGCCGGCCGCTACGCGCTCCGGCTCGAGGCCCAGTGGCCGAGCGATCGCCCCGCGCCGACCCTGCACGCCAGCCTGCGCCAGGGCGAGTTCCGCTGGCTCCACCTCGTCGTCGCGCTGGTCGCGCTGGCCCTCATCCCGCTCCTGGTCGGCCTGAGCCGCATCCTGTTCGAGAAGCGGCGCTGGGCCGAGAGCGATCACGCCTGGTCGACAGGAGGCTCGGATGAGTGAACGGCCGGCGGGGCGCCGCGGCGGGCGCCGCCCGACCTCGCGGCTGGTGAAGGGCTACGGCGTCTTCGGCGCCGCGGTCATCGGTCTCTATCTCCTGGTCGAGCTGACCGGCTGGGAGCCGGCGCGCGCCGCGCGCGGGGTCGTGCCCGCCAGCGTGCGCCAGAGCCCGGGCGGCTATCGCTCCTTTCATTTCTGGCACGGCGGTTTTCACGGAGGCAAGTGATGAAACTCGAACATCTCGGGGATGCCCTGGTGACCACGGCCGCCATCAGCCTGGTCGGCCTCCTGGTCTTCTGCCTCGCCTTCTTCGTCATGGACAAGCTGAGCCCGTTCAGCTTGCGCAAGGAGATCGAGGACGACCACAACATCGCGCTCGCCATCATCATGGCGGCGGTCATCATCGGCATCGCGCTCATCGTGTCGTCCGCGGTGTCGGGATGAGGGCAGGATAGGCGCCGAGGCACCACCCGTGTCCGAGACCCGTGCACCCGCCCACGTCGCGCCGCTCCTCTTCCTGAACGTCTTCATCATCGCGACGTGCGGCCTGGTGTACGAGCTCCTGGCCGGGACCCTGGCCAGCTACGTGCTGGGCGACTCGGTGACCCAGTTCTCGCTCGTCATCGGGTTCTATCTCTCGGCCATGGGGGCGGGGGCGTTCTTCTCGCGCCTGCTCGACCGCGACCTGGCCCGCCGCTTCCTCGATGTCGAGCTGGCGGTCGCGCTGGTCGGCGGACTGTCGGCGCCGGCCCTGTTCATCGCCTTCGGCCGGCTGCAGGCATTCGCGCCCGTCCTCTACGGCGTGGTCATCGCCATCGGGATCCTGGTCGGGCTCGAGCTGCCGCTGCTCATGCGCCTGCTGGCCGGCCAGATGGAGTTCAAGGACCTGGTCTCGCGCGTGCTCACGTTCGACTACGTGGGCGCGCTGGTGGCGTCGCTCCTGTTCCCGCTGCTGTTCGTGCCGCGGCTCGGGCTGGTGCGCACCTCCCTGCTGATGGGCATGCTCAACGCCGGCGTGGCGCTGGCCGGCAGCCACCTCCTCGCCCCCTGGCTGGGCCGGCGCGGGCCGCTGGCCGTCCGCGTGCGCGGCGGCCTGGTCCTGCTCCTGCTCCTGGCCGCCTTCATCAAGGCCGACTGGCTGTCCCGCCTGGCCGAGGAGGAGCTCTACGCCGACGAGATCGTCTTCACCCAGACCACGCCGTATCAGCGCATCGTGGTCACCAGCAGCCGAGCGGGCCGCTTCCAGCTCTTCCTCAACGGCAACCTCCAGTTCTCGTCGGCCGACGAGTACCGCTATCACGAGGCGCTGGTCCATCCCGCGATGGAGGCGGCGGCCGCGGGGCACCGGGTCCTCATCCTGGGCGGCGGCGACGGGCTCGCGCTGCGCGAGGTGCTGGCCCACCCGGAGGTCCAGCAGGTCACGCTGGTCGACCTCGATCCGGCGATGACCCGCCTGGCCGCCGAGCTGCGCCCGCTCCGCCAGCTCAACCGCGCGTCGATGTCCGATCCGCGCGTGCGCGTGGTGAACGAGGACGCCCTGGTCTGGCTGGGCGACGCGCCGCGCGGCTGGGACGTCGTGATCGTCGACTTCCCCGATCCGAACTCGTTCGCGCTGGGCAAGCTCTACACCACGCGCTTCTACCGGCTGGTGCGGCGCGCGCTGGCCCCGGGCGGGGCGGTGGCGGTGCAGGCGACCTCGCCGCTGTTCGCCCGCCGCTCCTTCTGGTGCATCGTGGCCACCATGCGGGCGGCCGGCTTCACGGTCCACCCGTATCACACCGCGGTGCCCTCGTTCGGCGTGTGGGGCTTCGCGCTGGCCCGCGCCGAGCCGTTCGACCCGCCGATGCATGCCCCGGCCGGCCTGCACCTGCGCTACCTCGACGACAGCGCCATGGCCGCGCTGTTCCGCTTCCCGGCCGACATGGCGCCGGTCGCGGTCGACATCAACCAGCTCGACGACCAGATGCTGGTCCGCTACTACGAGAGCGAGTGGCGTCGCTGGGAGGACTGAACGTGGCCAGGCGACTCATCCGGCGGGGAGGCGCATGCGCGTGACGAGGCGCGCGCGCGGCGCCGCGCCGGTCTCGCCCAGCCGGCGCGACGCGCTGCGCGCGCTGCTCGGGGCGCCGGCGGCGGTGGCCGCGGCGGAGCTGGCCGGGTGCGGGAGCGGCCGGCCGCCCTTGCCCGACGGAGCGCTGGTCGGCGGCGCCGAGCGCCTCGGCCACGCCGTGCGCGATCTGAAGAGTCCGCCGTCGCCGCCCGCGGACGGCTGGACCCGCGCGGCCGTCGTCATCGCCGGCGCCGGCGTGGCCGGCCTGGCCGCGGCCTGGCGCCTGGCGCGGGCCGGCTTCCGCGACTTCCAGCTGCTCGAGCTCGACCGCGCGCCCGGCGGCACCGCGCAGAGCGGGCGCTCGCCGGTGACCGGCTATCCGTGGGGCGCGCACTACATCGTGGCCCCGCTCGCCCACGAGCGCACGCTCATCGCGCTGCTCGGCGAGATGGGCGCGCTCGACGGGGTCGACCGCGACGGCCACCCGATCGTGGCCGAGGAGCTGCGCTGCCGCGAGCCGGCCGAGCGCATCCATCACTACGGCCGCTGGTACGAGGGCCTCTATCTCCACGCGGGCGAGACCCAGGCCGACCGGGCCGACCTGGCCGCCTTCCAGCGCGAGCTCGACCGCTGGGTGGCCTGGCGCGACGCGCGCGGCCGCCGCGCCTTCGCCCTGCCGGTCGCGGCCGCGTCGGACGACGCCGAGGTGACTGCGCTCGACCGCGAGTCGATGACCGAGTGGCTCGACCGGCGCGGCCTGCGCTCGCCGCGGCTGCGCTGGCTGGTCGACTACGCGTGCCGCGACGACTACGGGATGCGCGCGGCCGAGACCAGCGCGTGGGCGGGCCTGTTCTACTTCGCCTCGCGCGTGCGCGCGCCCGGCGCCGACGGCCAGCCGGTCGTCACCTGGCCCGAGGGCAACGGGCGGCTGGTCGCGCACCTGGCCGCCAGCGCGGCCGGTCGCATCCGCCTGGGCGCGGCCGTGTGCGACGTGGCCCCGCGCGCGGGGGGAGGCGTCGACGTGGTCGCGATCGACGCCGGCGGGCGGCCGTTCGGCGTGCGCGCGGACCAGGTCGTGTTCGCGGCGCCGCAGATGGTCGCGCGGCGCGTGGTGCGCCCGCTGCGCGACGATCCGCCGGCCCACGCGGCCGAGTTCCAGTACAGCCCGTGGATGGTGGCCAACCTGCATCTCGAGGGCCGGCCGGCCGAGCCGCCGGCGGGCTTTCCGCTGGCCTGGGACAACGTCCTCCACGACAGCCCGTCGCTCGGCTACGTGGTGGCGACCCATCAGAGCGGGCGCGACCACGGCGACACCGTGCTGACCTACTACTATCCGCTCGCCGACGGCGACCCGGCCGCCGCGCGCCGCCACCTGCTCGGGGCGGACCGGGGCGACTGGGCCGAGGTGATCCTCGCCGATCTCGGCCGCGCCCACCGCGACCTGCGCGCCCGCGTGCGCCGGCTCGACGTCATGCGCTGGGGACACGCGATGATCCGCCCGCGCCCCGGCTTCGTGTGGGGCGGGGCGCGCCAGGCCGCGGCCCGCGCGCTCGGCGGCATCCACTTCGCGCACTCGGATCTGTCGGGCGTGGCGCTGTTCGAGGAGGCGCTCGACCAGGGCGTGCGCGCGGCCGAGGAGGTGCTGGCCGCGCGCGGCATCGCCGCGGAGAGCCTCCGATGAGCGCGCGGCGAGGCACCTGGCTGTTCTCGCGCGAGATCGATCTGGCCGCGTTCCTGGGCAGCGCCGCGGTCGCGCTCGCGCTGGTCGCGCTCGGCCCCTGGCTCGGCGTCGGCCCCGGCGGAGACTCGCCGGGCTGGACCTGGGTGAGCGGCGTCCTGCTGGTCGACGTGGCCCACGTCTACGCGACGCTGTTCGTGGTCTACCTGGAGCCGGAGGAGCGCGGGCGGCGCGCGGCCTACTGGGTGGTGCCGGCGGTGGCCTGGCTCCTCGGCGTGCTGGTCTACTCCGAGGGGGCGGAGCTCTTCTGGCGCGCGCTGGCCTACGTGGCGGTGTTTCACTTCGTCCGCCAGCAGGTCGGCTGGGTGCGGCTCTACCGCGCGCGGGTCGGCGAGCGCGACCGGCTCGGGGCGTGGATCGACAGCGCGGCCATCTACGCGTCGGCGGTCTACCCGCTCGTCTACTGGCACGCTCACCTGCCGCGCGCGTTCGCCTGGTTCGTGCAGGGCGACTTCGCCGGGCTGCCGGGCTGGGTGGCGAGCGCGGCGGCGCCGCTCTACTGGGGCATCCTCGCCTGCTACGCCGCCCGCAGCCTCCCCGGCTGGCTCGCGCTCCGCCCGCGCAACCCCGGCAAGGACATCGTCGTCGCCACCACGGCGGTCTGCTGGTACGCCGGCATCGTCGCCACCAACAGCGACTACGCGTTCACCGTCACCAACGTCCTCGTCCACGGGCTGCCGTACATGGCGCTGGTCTACGTGGTGTCGGCGCGCGCTCCACGGAGAGCGGGAATGCCCGTGGGCATCGGCCCGCGCCTCATCGCGGCCGGCCCGCTCTTCTTCGTGGCCACGCTGTGGCTCCTGGCGTACGCCGAGGAGCTCCTGTGGGACCGCGCGGTGTGGCACGAGCACGCGTGGCTTTTCGGCTCGGCCATCGACACGGCGAGCTGGCACGTCGTCCTGGTGCCGCTCCTCGCGGTGCCGCAGCTCACTCACTACCTCCTCGACGGCTTCGTCTGGCGCCGGCGGTCGAATCCACGGGTGGCCGCGGCCCTCGAGCTGTAGGCCCGCGCCACGAAGAAGATGACCGCCTGCGTTGCGTTGACGTTGACGTTGATCGTTACGTTGACGTTGTCGTTGTCGTGGTCGTCGACGGCGCCGGCGCCGTGGAGGTCGCCGCCACCGTTGTCGAATCAGGTCGTCGAGTCCACCCGACGCGCCTGGGCCATGCCGGGTCAACGACCAAGGTGGCGCTCGAGTCCACGGCGCCGTCGTCGTCAAGGACCACGTCGACGTCGACGTCAAACTCAACGACGACGATGTTGTCGGGCCCGGCCCTTCTTCTGCTCCGCGCGCAGGACCTGGATCTCGGCCGCGAACCCGGCCATGTCGATCGGGTGGGCGTCTTCGAGGCGAAGGCCCAGGGCGGCGGCGCGGGCGCGGGTCTCGCCCGGGATGGGCGAGATCCAGCACAGGAGGCCGCCCGGCGGCAGGAGCGCGGCGGCGCGATCGACCACGCGAACCAGCAGCGGGCGAGCGTG
This sequence comes from Kofleriaceae bacterium, assembly GCA_035262925.1. GTDB lineage: Bacteria > Myxococcota_A > Polyangia > Haliangiales > Haliangiaceae > DATFRY01. The sequence goes on from DATFRY010000129.1 coordinate 7,259, forward strand.
GCCGCGGAGGACGCGGCGGCCCATCGGCGGGTTGGTGAGGATGACGGTGACGTCCTCGATGTCGAGGCCGAGCGCGTCGGCGGCGACCAGCTCGGCCGCGACGCCGGCCGCGTCAAGGTTCGCGCGCGCGGCGGCCAGCGCGTCGGGGTTGACATCGCTGCCGGCCAGGCGGCGAGACGGGGCAAGGCGGCCGCGCTCGCACAGCTCGAGGCCTGACCCGACGAACGGGTCCCACACCACGTCGCCGGCCGGGGCCAGGCTGTGCACCACCGAGAGCCGCGCCAGCGCGGCCGCCACGGTGGGGTGGGACGCGGCCGGGACCTCCGCCACGCGGTAGGCGAAGCGCGGATCGTCGAGCTTGCGCGGCTCGAGCGCGATCTGCACGCGGCCGCCATCGCCGTGGCCCTCGCCGTCCTCGGCCACGCGCACGTGCCAGGTGCTGTCGGTGGGATCGTTGACCAGGTCCGGGCGCCGCGCAGCGATCTCCCCGGCGATGCGCCACACCTCGCCGCGCCGGTGGCCGCCGCGCTCCCACTCGATGCGAAAGCGCACCGCGCCGCGCGTGAACTTCGACAGCACGGCGCCGGCCTCGGGCGAGGCGAGCGCGTCCACCACCGCGCGCGCGGCGGGACCGGTGCGCGGCGCCAGCGGAAAGGCGAACCCGGTGTGCAGGCGGAGGTGAAAGAGCGACGCGAGCGGACCGGCCAGCACGGTCTCGACTCGCCCGGGCGCGACCGCCCTCACCGTCCACCCGCCGGCGCTCAGCTCGGCCGCGAGCAGTCGCTCGAGCCCGGCGCGGCAGCGCAGCAGCACCGGCAGCGGCGCGGGCGGTCGGGCCTCGCCGTCGATGGCCGAGGCGGCCCGGTCCGGCGAGCCGCGATCGATCGTGCGCCCCGCGGTGAGGATGGCCCGCTCCAGCAGACGGCGCAGCTCCGGGTCGATGGCGCCGGGCAGCTCGGCGCGCAGCGCGGCCACCGCTCGCGCGCCGCCGATCCGGCCGAGCGCGCTGGCCAGGGCGCGCCGCACCGTGAGCTCGGCCTCGCCCTGCCATGCGGCCAGGAGCGAGTCCTCGGCGCCGGCGCCGCCCGTCCGGGCCAGCGCCAGGGCCGCCTGCCGCCTGACTCGCGCGCGCTCGTCGGCCAGGGCCGCGGCGACGGCTCGCGAGGCGCCGTCACGCGCGTCCGGGTCGGCGCCGGCGGCCGCGCGCCCCACCAGGCGCAGGAGGCGCGCGTCTCCGCGCCCGTCGTCGGTGGCGTCCCCGGCGGGGAGCCCGAGCCGCTCGAGCGCGGCGGGCAGCGCCAGCTCGGCGCGGCGGGACAGGGCGCGCTCGACCGCGCGCACGTCGTCGTCCCGATCTGCGCCCAGTTCCACGATCAAATCGAGGAGCGCCCCGATATCGCGGCGCCCCGGCGTGAATCCAGGCTGGCGGGCGCGCTCGACCAGCGGGGCGGGAATCTCACGGGGCGTCACGGGCCTGCTATTCTGCCACTGCTGCATGAAGTGGACCCGCGGCCACCAGAGCGACAACATCGAAGATCGGCGCGGCCAGCGCGCGAGCCTGGGCGGCCGCATCGGCGTGGGCACCGTCGTGCTGGCGCTGCTCGCGTTCGTGGCCCAGCGCTATCTCGGCGTCGACCTCGGAGGCCTGACGGGCGGCGGCGGCGGCTCCGAGCCCGGCGAGTCGCGGCCGATCGATCCGGCCACCGATCCAGACCGCGAGACCGTCGAGTTCATCGCGTTCGTGCTCGACGACATCCAGTCCACGTGGACCGACGTGTTCGCCAGGGAGGGCGCGCGCTACCGCCCGGCCAAGCTGGTCCTGTTCCGCGACTCCACTCGATCGGAGGGGTGCGGCTTCGGGACCTCTGCGATCGGGCCGTTCTACTGCCCGGGCGATCAGAAGGCGTACATCGATCTCTCCTTCTACAAGCTCCTGCGCGAGCGCTTCGCCGCGCCGGGTGACTTCGCCCAGGCCTACGTCCTGGCCCACGAGATCGGCCACCACGTGCAGAACCTCCTCGGCTACGAGGAGAAGATGCGGGCCGAGCAGGAGCGGGCCCCGCAGCGCCGCAACGAGCTCTCGGTCCGCTACGAGCTGCAGGCCGACTGCCTGGCGGGCGTGTGGGGCCACTCGAGCAAGCAGCGCAACCTGCTCGAGGAGGGCGACGTCGAGGAGGGGTTGCGCGCCGCGGCCGCCATCGGAGACGACACGCTGCAGAAGCAGAGCGGCGGCAAGGTCAGCCCCGAGTCGTGGACCCACGGCTCGTCGGAGCAGCGGGTGCGCTGGCTCCGCCGCGGGCTCGAGTCGGGCCGCATCGACGCGTGCGACACGATGAGCGGATCGCCCTGAGGCAGTCGCCGCGGCGCGGGTCGCGGCGCGGGTCGACGACAACGGAGGCAGCATGCGGACGTTCCTGGTGGCTCTGGCGATCACGGCGATCACTGCGCTCGCCGCGTGCGACAAGAAGGGCTCGGCCGAGCAGAAGCCCGACGGCACCGCCACGGGCGGCTCTTCTGCGACGCCGGCCGGCGGCGCGTCGCCGGCCGGCGTCGCGACGACCCCGGCCGGCGCCGCCGTGGCCCGGGCCGGTGCCGCCGCCGTCGCGGCCGGCGTCACGGCGGCCGACAGGGCATCGGTCGCCGCCTCCGGCGCGGCAGACGCGGCCCGCCGGGCCGGCAGCGCCGCGGCCGACCGCGCGAACGCGGCCGGAGCGGCCGCGCTGGAGGCGGGGACCGCCGCGCTGGAGGCGGGAGACCGCGCGATCGACCGGGCGGCAGCCGGCGCCGCCGCGGCCGCCAACCGCGCGGCCGACGTGAGCGCGGTCGCGGCCGACCGGGCCCGAGCGGCGGCCGCGGCGGCCGCGGGCGCAGGCACGTCCGGGTCGCGCGCCGTCGCCACGTCCACCACGCCGCCGGCAGACTTCCCGGTGAAGTTGCCAGCCGGCGCCAGGGGCACCTTCACCGACGGCTCGGCGCAAGGATGGCGCACGCGCAGCGCGGTGTTCGGCTACCAGGGAGCCGGGACCGAGCTGGCCGCGGCGTGCGAGAAGGTGATGGCCGACCGCGGCCTCCACGCCGACACCAAGAAGCTCTCCCTCCGCGACAGCGATCTCATCACGATCAAGGCCGAGCAGAGCGACCTCGAGGTCAGGGCCCTCATCACCACCGCCCGATCCGGCGCGACCCAGGCGACGCTCGTCTGGCGCGAACGCGCGCCGTAGCTCCTACGCCGCGCTCTGTCCGGCGGACGGGCGCACGACCAGCACCGAACAGGGGGCGTGGCGGATGATCGTCTCGGTCACGCTGCCCAGCAGCCAGCGCCGCACGCCGCGCCGGCCGTGGCTGCCGGTGACGATGAGATCGCAGCCCTCCTCCTCGGCGCGGCGGCGGATGCCCTCGGCGGCAGACGACTCGATCGAGGCGAAGCGAAGCCGCGGGCGGTCGTCCGGATCCATCTGGGCGAGCAGGCGCTCCCCGCTCTGGGCCACGGCGCGCTCGAGCTCGCCGCGCATCGGCTCGGCCTCGATGCCGGTCGGCGCGACCGGTGTCTGCCAGCAGTGCACCACCTCGACCGCCGCGCCGGCGGGCGCGATGGCCAGCGCCATGGCCAGCGCCGAGCGGGAGGCGGGCGAGAAGTCGCTCGCGACCAGGATGCGCTGGTAGCCGCGGCCGTCCGCGAGGTCGCCGCGCGCCACCAGCGAGTGGACCTCGGCCAGGCGCACCGCGCGCTCCGCCACGCTGCCCAGCAGGAAGCGCTTGAGCCCCGTGCGGCCGTGGGTGCCGACCACCAGCAGATCGGCAGCCATGTCCTCGGCGATGCGCGCCAGTCCATCGCTCGCGTTGTCGTCGACCAGGAGCGACTCCGACTGCACGCCCAGCGCCTCGCAGCGCGACGCGATCTCCTGCAGGAGGTCCCCGGCCTGGCTGCGGTGCATGACGCCGAGCTCGGCCGACGCCACCTGCGCGCGGAAGATCGGATCGTAGGACGAGTCCTCGACCACGTCGGCCGGCAGCGCCACGACGTGGGCCAGGATGAGCCGCGCGCCCTTCTGCCGGGCCAGCTGCGCGGCGTGCATCACGGCCTTCTCCGACTCCGGGGAGAAATCCACCCCGACCAGGATGCGCTCGAACCGGGGCCCTTTCGCCGCGCTGGCCTCCTGCTTCAGCGAGCCCACGGCACCTCCAGCTCTTCGAACGGTCCCGAGAGGTTCTCGAACCCGGGAAGCCGGAGCATGTGCCCCGCCAGCCCGGTGACACCGAACGCCAGCCCGGCGACCAGGACCGCCGCGCTCGCGCCGCGCGCCCACCGGTGCGGGCGTCTGGCCGGCCGCGCCGCCGGCCGCATCGCGGCGCGCTTGGCCGGAAGGGTGTGCTCGCGCGCTCGCGCGCGCACGGCCGGCTGCCTGCGCGCCGCGCCGTCGCCCGCGCGGCAGTGCTCGTCGGACGTCCCCACGGCGCGCACCGGCGACGGCGGCGGCAGCGGCACGTCGACCACGTCCTGCACGACGACCAGGGCCTGTCCGACCTCGCGCTCGGCGAGACCGATCGCATCTGCCATCTCGGCACCACCGGCCACGGCCCGGTCGAGCGCATCGCTCAGCGCGCGATAGTCGGCCGCGATCCGCGTGAGCCTCGCGCGCACCTCGTCCATGTCGCGCGGCCGCTCGTCCGGGCGCTTGCCCAGACAGTGCAGGATGAGCTGCTCGAGCTCCTCCGGGATGAGCTGCCAGCGCCCGCCGGCGGTCCGGCTGGGCGGAACCGGCGCCTCGCGCACCACTCGATCGAGCAGCGCCTCGAGCTCGCCACCCAGGAAGGGAGGCCCGCCGGTGACCATCTCGTAGAGTAGCACCCCGAAAGAATAGATATCACTCCGGTGGTCGAGCGGCGACGCGGTGGCCTGCTCCGGCGACATCGACTCGGGCGTGCCGGTCACCGTCTCCGGCGCGATGGCGCCGTCGGTACCGACCACCTCCGCGACTCCGAAGTCGATCAGCTTGGCCAGGACGGAGCCGCTCGCGTCCAGCCCGACCAGCACGTTCTCGGTCTTGAGATCGCGGTGGACGATCCCCCGCCGATGGACCGCCGCCAGAGCGTCGGCAATCTGGACACCGATTGTCAGGCTTTCCGACATGGGCAGCGCCCCGGCTCGAGCCAGGCGCGCGGACAGCGGCTCGCCACCCAGGTGCTCCATGACGAGGTAGACCTCGCCGGCCCGATCGGTCAGGACATCGAGGACATGGACGATGTTCTCGTGATCGAGCGAACGCGCAATCTCCGCCTCGGCGCGCAACCGGTCCCGCGCCTCGTCGACGTTCGCGAGGTGGCGGTGGAGTCGCTTGACCGCGACGTGCCGGCCGAGGCCGTCGTGATGACCGAGATAGACCTGGGCCATGCCGCCCTCGCCGAGCAGCCCGACCAGGCGCACCGGGCCCACGCCGCCGGCGCCCACGCCGCTCGTGTCTCGGTGTGGGACGCTGTCGTCCAAGTGCCCGGTCTTGCCAGCGAAGGCGACGTCTAGAGCCATGGATCCGAGCGTGCTGCACCGGCCATGCCATCGAGCTCACCGCTCGCTACGAGCCACTCCGCTCCGCCCATTTGCGCCCTGCCGACACAGTGTGCGACCGCGCCACGTCGATCGACTGGCGGCGCGGCGCCCTCCCATGCGTTTCGCGCCGCCCCGGCGTGGCCCTCGTCGTGCAATGGCCATGATCCGGAGGATGCACGAATGAAAAAGCGCACGTCTCTGGGTGATTTCATCAGCGCACTCTACGACCAGGTCGACGCCGGGACCGCGCAGGGCAGCGAGTTCGTCACCGCGTGCACGCTCGAGCTCCTGCTCCGGCAGGGCAAGCGCAACGTGCTCGCCGCGATCTTCGGCACGCCCGACACCCTGCTGCTGCACTGATGTGAAGTGAGACGAGCGGCGTCGCTCGCCGCGGCGCGTGCGCTCAGCGCGGCGTGCCCTCACGCGGCTGCTCCGGGTCGCCCTCGTCGAGCAGCTCGTCCTCCGGGTTGTCGGCCGGGGACACGTAGATCATCCACCGCCCGGCCGAGCCTCCGATCGAGCGCGCCTCCGCCGCGTAGCGCAGATGGCCGGAGTGCTCGAGCTCGTCGAGCACCTGGTTCGCCTCTTCGATGGTCGAGGCGAGATGACCGGCGAGCGCCGCGGCCATCGCGCGCCGCCCGCCCTCGTAGTCGTCGGGCAGAGCGTCGCAGCGCCGGCTGAGCCAGCTGGCCGCCCTGGCTGGTGCGAGCTCGCGCAAGGGATGTCTCGCCCCGGCGGCGTGAGCCGCGCCGGGCCGGGCACGCGCCCAGCCCGGCGTGGAACTCACTTGCGATCCAGCCAGTCGTTGAGCTTCGCTGCGACGCGGTCGGACACGTTGTCCCACCCGTCCTTGATGGTCTCCTTGAGCTCGTCGAGTCGCGACTTCACGCGATCGCGTTCGTCGCGCGCCTCGGAGCGAGAATCGGCCTTGAGCTCGTGGTAACGCGCCTCGAGCTCTGCCTGCTTTGCCTTGATCCGGTCCTTCAGTTCGTCCTGTCGAGCCAACATGGCCCACCATCAGTGCAGCGGATGTGCCAGCGACGCGGCACGAGCGGCGGACGTGCGGGCCAGACACGTTGTGGCGGGCCGTCACGTCTGCAGCAAAGGCACACGAGGTAGGACGCGGGTCTACCCGCGACGGGGGCACCCGAGCATTGACCCACTGAATGGCGCGCGCCATGATGCCCCTCACGCGGGGGAGGCGTGGACCGACACAGGAGCGATCACGCGCAGGCATGTCCCGTTTGCGGTAAACCCGCCGTGGAGGGGCATGCGTGCGGCCGCCCGTCGGCAGCGCCGGTGCAGCACACTCACCCGTCGGTGACGGCGTTCATCGGCAAGCTGCTCGGGCAGAACTACCGCATCGTCGAGCCGATCGGCGCCGGCGCGATGGGCATGGTGTACGTGGTCGAGCACGTCACGCTGAGGAAGCGCTTCGCCGCCAAGCTCCTCACCGCCGACCTCGCCCGCCGCGCGGAGGCGGTGGCGCGCTTCGAGGTCGAGGCGCACGCCGCCTCGCAGCTCGATCACGAGAACATCGTCAGCGTCATCGACTTCGGCAAGACCGACGACGGCTGCGTCTACCTCATCATGGAGCTCCTGCGCGGCAAGACGCTGCAGGCGCGCATGGACCAGGGCCGCCCCACCCTGGAGGAGATCGTCGCGATCATCCTCCAGGTCTGCCGCGCGCTGGCCGCGGCCCACGCCGCCGGCATCGTCCACCGCGACATGAAGCCGGACAACATCTTCCTGACCCAGCGCCCGGGCGGCAGGCCGATGGTCAAGGTCCTCGACTTCGGCATCTCCAAGGCGCGCGAGGGCACCCTGCGCGAGGGGCGCATCACCAAGCAAGGGCAGCTGCTCGGCAGCCCCGAGTACATGTCGCCCGAGGCGTCGCGCGGCGACGAGGTCGACTACCGCGCCGACATCTACGCGGTGGGCATCATGCTCTACGAGCTCCTGTGCGGCGAGGTGCCGTTCCGTCACGAGAACTACCTCAAGGTGCTGCAGATGCACGCCGGCCAGCCGCCACGCGCGCCGCGCGAGCTGGTGCCCGACATGCCGGTGCAGCTCGAGTACCTCATCCTGCGCGCGCTCGAGAAGGACCCACGGCGGCGGCACGCGAGCATCGAGGAGCTCGAGGCCGAGCTCATGGCCGCGATGCCCGAGGTGGCGCAGCGCGCTCTCTTGCAGATCCAGACGCCGGCCCACAGTCAGTGGCTGCCGGCCCAGTCGCAGCCGATGCGCTACATCAGCGGCGTGTACCAGGCGATGAGCGACGTCCCGGCGCCGCCGCCTCACGAGCACGTGGCGACCACGCTCGACACCAGGCGCCCCGGTCGGCGCGGCCCGGTCGCCGTCCTGTGGATCGGAGTGCTCGTCCTGGTCGCCGCCGCGGCGGCGCTGGTCTACCTGCGCGCCGCCGCCGATCAGCCTGCGACGGCCGCCGCACCGGCGAGGAGCGGCGCGGCCCGGCAGGGCCCACATCCGGCGGCGAGCCCGGCGGCGAGCCCGCCGGCGCCGGCCGCGGCCCCGGTGGCGGAGGCGATCGACCCGCCGGCGGCCGACGAGGCCCGCGCGGGCGAGATCCGGCTGCGCGTCGAGACCAACCCGCCCGGCGCGACCGCCACGCTCGAGGGCGTGCTGCTCGGCCTGACGCCGATCGACCGGCACATCGCGGCCTCGGACCGGGAGGGCGAGCTCGAGCTCGACCTGCACGGCTACCGGCCCACGTCGCGCTACGTCCCGCTCGACCGCGACGGCGAGCTCCGCATCGTGCTCCATCGCGAGTCGCGCCGATCGAAGAGCCGGACGGCCGGCAAGGGGTCGAGCTCGAGCGGCAAGAGCTCGGGCCGGCGCGGCTCGGACGATGACGATGACGACGACGATCGCAGCGAGCGGCCCCCCGCCGCCGTCGATCTCGACATCAAAGAAGGACGCTGATCCGTACACCATGCGCGCCCCGCTCCGGACGCTCGTCGTCCCATTCCTCCTCGCCGTCGTCTCCAGCTCCGTCGTGGTCGGGTTCCGGCCGCTCGCCGCGCGCGCCGACTCGAGCGCCGACGAGGCGGATGCCCGCTTCCACCGCGGCAACCAGCTGTTCAAGGCGGGGCACTACGACGAGGCGCTGGTCGAGTTCTTCACCTCGAACCGGCTGGCCCACAACCGCAACGTCATCTTCAACATCGCGCGCTCCTACGAGGCGCTCGGGCGCTTCGAGGAGGCCTACCGGTACTACGCCGAGTACATCAGCGAGGAGCCGAACAAGGACGAGCGCTCGTCGGCGCAGAAGAAGCTGAAGGAGATCGAGCCGCGCGTCGCGCTCCTGCGCATCGACAGCAACCCGCCCGGCGCCACCGTCTACCTCGAGCGCAAGGACCTGGGCAGCCGCGGCGACACGCCGCTCCTCCTCGCGGTCACGCCCGGCAAGCACCGGGTGGTGATCGACGCGCGCGGCTATCGCGCCAGCGCCGTCACCGCCGAGGCGGTGCGCGGCCGCGCCACCGACGTGAAGTCCGACCTCGACCTCATCGTGGGCAAGCTGCTCGTGCGCTCGCGCCCCAGGGCGGCGGTCTACATCGACCGCGCGGCCGGCACCGCGGCACCGCCGGCGGCCCACGTCACGCCGGCCGCGCTGACCCTGACCCCCGGCCGCCACACCGTCGAGCTCGAGGCGCCCGGCTACCGGGTGGTGCGCAGCGACGTGGTCATCCGGGCCGACGCCGAGACGCGCGTGGACATGGCGCTCGAGGAGCGCGCGGCGCCGGCCGGCACGGTGGTCCTCGCCTCGACCACGCCGGGCGCGCTCGTCATGGTCGACGGCGTCGAGCGCGGCTTCACGCCGGCGGTGCTCAGCCTCGCCGTCGGCGCGCACGACGTCGAGGTGCGCGGCGAAGGCTATGGCGTGTGGCGGCGCAAGGTCGACGTGGTCAGGGATGGCCGCGCCTTCTACCAGGTCGAGCTGGTCGAGCAGGAGCCGGAGGTGACCGGCGCCACCCGCGTGCAGCAGAGCCTGTCGGAGGCGCCGGCCAGCGTGAGCGTGGTGACGCGCGACGAGATCTGGGCGCTCGGCTACCAGACCCTGACCGACGCCGTGCGCGGGGTGCGCGGCGTGTACACGTCCGACGATCGCAACTACGAGGCGATCGGGGTGCGCGGCTTCTCGCGCCCGGGCGACCTCACCAACCGGCTGCTCCTCACGCGCGACGGGCACGCGATGAACGACGACGCCTTCGGCTCGGCCGCGGTCGGGCGCGACTTCGCGTCGGATCTGGACGACGTGTCGCGCGTCGAGATCGTGCGCGGCCCGGGTTCGACGTTCTACGGGCCGAGCGCCTTCTTCGGCGTGGTCCAGGTGGTGTCGGAGGAACCGGGCCGCGGCGCCCCGGTGCGCGCCGGCGGCTACCTGGCGTCCGACGGGGGCGGGCTGGCGTTCGCGCGCGGCAGCGCCGGCAAGGGGGCCGCCGCCGTCTCGGTCTACGCCTCGGCCTACGAGTCGGCGGGCGAGACCTTCCACTTCGACCAGTTCGAGGACATCGCCGCGACCGACGTGCGAGACGGCGACGACGAGGACGCCCAGCGCGGCGGCCTCCGCGCGCGCGTCGGCGAGTTCGCCCTCGACGCCAGCATGGCGCGGCGGCGCAAGGACGTGCCCACGGCGCCGTTCGAGACGGAGATCGGCACGCCGAGCGAGACCACCGACCAGCGCGGCTACGCCGAGGCGCGCTGGGAGCACCAGCGCGGCCCGCTCGGCATCACGGCGCGGGCGGCCTTCGACCACCAGCGCTACGACGGGAGCTATCCGTACGTCGACGACACGATCGGCCCCTATGACTTCACCGACAAGGGCCGCGGCGACTGGGAGACGGGCGAGCTGCGCCTGTCGCTCGAGGGCTTCAATCAGAAGCTCACCGTCGGCGGCGAGGCGGCCCACCACGACGTCGAGCACGGCTTCGAGGACATCGCGGGGGGCACCACCTTCGACGACAAGCGCTCGTTCGTCAACGGCTCGGTCTACGGGGTCGAGGAGGTCGCGCTGCTCGACGGTCGGCTGCGCCTGTCGGCCGGCGCGCGCGTCGACTGGTTCGGCGACCAGAGCGACAACGCCATCTCGCCTCGCCTCGCCCTCATCGTGCGCCCCTACGAGGACGGGTACACCAAGATCATCGCCGGCCGCGCGTTCCGCTCGCCATCGCCCTACGAGCTCTACTACAACGACGGCGGCATCACGCAGATCGCGGCCGGCCAGCTCGACCCGGAGACCATCTGGACCGGCGAGGTCGAGCACACGCACAGCTTCGGCCCGCGCACGTTCCTGCTGGCCAGCGCGTTCGCCAGCCAGCTCTCCGACCTCATCAACCTCAGCCAGAACATGCAGGAAGACGCGCTCCAGTTCCAGAACTCGGCCGACGACGTCCGCGCGGTGGGCGGCGAGCTCGAGGCGCGCTTCACCTTCAAGAGCGGCGCCTGGTGGGGCGCGGCCGGCTCCTACACCTGGCTCGACTCCAGCGACCCGGCGGTCGATGTCAACTCCGCCGCGGCGGTGGGCTCGCTGCGCGGCTTCCTGCCGCTCCTCGGCGAGCGCCTCGGGGTGGCCGGCGAGGTGGTCTACAACTCGCCGCGCGAGCGCCGCGATGGGGCCGACGCCCCTGCCGGCGTCATCGGCCGCCTGTTCCTGAGCGGCCGTCTGCGCAGCGCGGGCCTCCTGTACCGCGCCGGCATCAGCAACATCCTCGACTGGGACTGGTCGGTCCCGGTCGGCGAGGAGCTGCGCCAGCAGCAGATCCAGCAGCAGCCGCGCACCTTCCACGCGCAGCTCATCTACGAGTGGCAGTGAGCGTGGCTGGCGGCGATCGCGCCGCCTGCGCGGCCTGCGCGGCGGCGTGCCCGGCCGTTCAGAGGCGCCGCAGGCCGATCACGCGCAGCCGGTGGGTCCGTGGGTCGGCGGCCAGGTGGACCCGGGTGGGCGGCAGGTCGGCGCCCGGCCGCGACGTGCGGATCTCGACGATCGTGTAGCCGTCGCGGCCGCCCGGGGCGCGGAGGCCGTGGAGACAGGTGCGGCCGCCGTTCGCCGCGCCCTCGTCGGCGCGCCATGCGAGCGGGCGGCCGTCGCCGTCGAAGGCGCGCGCGCTGTAGCGGGTCGGCGATGCGGTGAGGGCGTACTTGAGCGCGAGGTCGTCGAAGCAGAGCTGGCTGGTCTCGCCGGCCGGCTCGACCTCGAAGCGGTCGAGCGGGTTGACGCGCGCGAACCAGTAGCTGGCGGTCTTGCGCTGGCGCTCGACCAGCGTCCGGGTCAGGAACTCGGTCGTGCGCGGGTCGGTGTAGCGGCCCTCCTCGACCGCCGCGCGCAGCTGCTCGCGCGAGAAGCGGATGAGGATCTTCGCGCCCCAGAACTTGTCGAAGCGGTCGGCGTCGTCGAACGGGAAGTAGGCCGGGGTGAAGGCCTTCCAGTGGCCCGGGTCGTACTTCTCGCTCTCGAACACAC
>DATFRY010000130.1:0-20726 GCA_035262925.1 Kofleriaceae bacterium
TGGACGTGCGCGAGCCCCGACGGGGAGGGGACCTGATGCCCGCGCCGCTGATCCTGGTGGTCGAGGACAATCCGATCACGGAGAAGATCCTCCGCCTGTCGCTCGAGTCGGACGGCTACGACGTCCTGGCCGCGCGCGACGGCACCACGGCGCTGAGCCTGACCGAGGGGCGGTGCCCGGATCTCATCCTGCAGGACCTCATCCTGCCCGACCTGTGCGGCTTCGACCTGGTCTCGCGCATGAGGGCCCGGCCCGGCTGGGAGGCGATCCCGATCCTCGCCTTCTCCGGCTTCGTCACCGCGCTCGAGGAGGCGCGCGTGTCGACCAACGGCTTCGACGACTTCATCTCCAAGCCGATCGAGCCGTCGCGACTGCTCGACATCGTCCGCACGTACCTGCCCAGGCGCGCGCCATGGGCCGGCGACCGGTTCGGCGGCGGGCGGCGGCTGCTCCTGGCCGACGACGATCCGGTCCAGCTGCGGATGATCAGCCTCCGCCTCGGCCGGGCCGGCTTCGAGGTGATGACCGCGGCCGACGGGGTGGAGGCGCTCGAGCGGGCGCGCATGTTCCGCCCGGACGTCATCGTCACCGACGTGATCATGCCGCGCCTCGACGGTTACGGTCTGTGCCTGGCGGTGCGCGAGGAGCCGCGGCTGGCCAACGTCCGGCTGCTCCTGGTGACGCCGGGCCACGTCGAGGAGACCGATCGCGACCTCGGCCGCCGCGCGGGCGCCGACGACCACGTGGTGCGCCGGCCCGACCTGAGCGAGATCGTGGAGGCGCTGCGCGCGATCCTGGGCCGCCCGGCGCACCCCAGCCACGCGGCCGCGGTGAGGATCGGCGAGCTCGACCACGATCGGGCGGACCGCGTGATCAGGCAGCTCGAGCGCCAGGTGGCGCTGCACGCCGGCGAGGCGCAGCGCAGCGCGACGCTGGCCGCCAAGCTCTCCATCCTGAGCGGCATCTCGGAGGCGCTGTCGCGCAGCAGCGACCTCGGCGCCGCCCTGGGCGAGGCGCTGGCCACGTCGCTGGACGCGGGTGGGATCTCGCGCGGCGCGCTGTTCCTGCGCGGCCCGACCGGCGACTTCGCGCCGGCAGGGCAGGCCGGCTTCGACGGTGACGGCGCCGCACTGGCCGAGCTCGCCGCCCATGGCGAGCTCTTCTCGGGCGCCGGCGAGGACGCCCGCCCCATCGCGGTGCGGGCGGACTCGGAGCCGAGCGAGGCGGGGGCGCTCCTGCTGGCGGCGGCGCGCGCGCGGTCGGTGCTGCTGGTGCCGATCCTGGTCCAGGGCGAGCGCCTCGGGGCGCTCCTGTTCGCCTCCGAGAGCAAGGACCTGTCCGACGGCGACTGGCTCACGTTCGCCACCGCGATCGCCAGGCAGATGGGCCAGGCGCTCGCGCTGGCGCGGGCGTTCGAGCGCGTGTCGGAGAGCGAGGCGCGCTTCCGCTGCCTGGTCGACTCGATGGAGGACGTGGTGTTCACGCTCGACCGCGAGCAGCGCTGGACCGGCGTCTACGGCCGGGGGCTGGCGGCGCACGGCGGCACCAGCCAGGAGCTGCTGGGCAGGACCGCGCGCCAGCTCATGGGCGCCGGCGCCGCCGCCCCGCACGAGCGCGCCAACGCGCGCGCGCTGGCCGGCGAGACCGCGACCTACGAGTGGCAGGGAGCGTCGCCCGTCGCCATGTGCCACTTCCAGACCGTGGTGTCGCCGCTGGTCGACGACAAGGGGCGCACCCTCGGCGTGGTGGGCCTCACCCGCGACATCTCCGAGCAGCGGCGGATCCAGGCCCACCTCATGGCGTCGGACCGCATGGCGTCGGTCGGCACCCTGGCGGCCGGCATCGCCCACAGCATCAACAACCCGCTGGCCTCGGTGCTGGCCAATCTCGAGCTGGCGGCGCGAGACGTGGCGGAGGTGGCGCGCGGCGGCGGCGACATCGCAAGCGCGGCCGACGAGGTGCGGGACGCGCACGAGGCGGCCGAGAGCGTGCGCCAGATCGTCCGCGACCTGAAGCTGTTCTCGCGCGCCGACGAGAACAAGGTCGGCCCGGTCGACGTGGGGCGGGTGCTCGAGTCGTCGCTGCGCATCGCGTGGAACGAGATCCGCCACCGCGCCCGGCTGGTCAGGGACTACGGCGACGTGCCGCTGGCCGAGGCCAACGAGTCGCGCCTGGGCCAGGTGTTCCTCAACCTCATCGTCAACGCGGCGCAGGCGATCCCGGAGGGGCACGCGAGCGCCAACCAGATCCGGGTCATCACCTCCACCGACGCGAGCGGACGCGTGGTCGTGGCCGTCTCCGACACCGGGACCGGCATGACGCCCGAGGTGCGCGAGCAGCTGTTCACGCCGTTCTTCACCACCAAGGCGCCCGGGGCCGGAACCGGGCTGGGCCTGTCCATCTGCCAGCGCCTGGTGACCGGCATGGGCGGAGAGATCGCCGTGGAGAGCGAGTGCGGCCGCGGCTCCGTCTTCCGCGTCACCCTGCCGGCGGCGAGCACCGCGCCGGAGGCGACCAGCTCGGCCCGGGTCGACCGGGCTCCCAGGCGGCGCGGCCGCGTCCTCATCGTGGACGACGACGTGTCCCTGCAGAACGCGATCACGCGCGCGCTCACCGGCGAGCACGACGTGATCGCGCTGAGCAGCGGGCGCGAGGCGCTCGACCGCGTCGCGGCCGGCGAGCGCTACGACGTCATCCTGTGCGACCTCATGATGCCGGAGATGGGCGGCATGGACCTGCACGCCGGCCTCCTGCGCGCGGCGCCGGACCAGGCCGGCTGCATGATGTTCCTGACCGGCGGCGCCTTCACGCCGCGCGCCCGTGCCTTCCTCAAGACCATCCCCAACCAGCGCATCGAGAAGCCGTTCGACATCCAGCAGCTCCGCGCCCTCATCAACGAGCGCATCGGATAGCGGAGGAGGGCCCGAAAGGCCAGGCGACGGTCCGTGGCCTGGCCGACGACGCGCGGGCCGCGCGAAACCGAGTCGGGCGCCTACCCGGCCGAGCTGCCGTCCAGCGCGCTGCCCTGGAGCCCGACCGGGCTCCCCAGCGGCTCGCTTCAACAGAACCAGGGCTCGCTGAGCCGCGGGGACTTGCGGCCGGGGCGAAGCGCGAGCAGGGCTCCCGGCGAGCCGGCCGCCTCGTGCACGATGCGGCGGATCGCGTCGGTGGTGGCGCGCGGATCGCGGTCGTCCCCTGCGTCGCGGTCGACCAGCGCGGCGATGCGGCGCTGCAGCGCGTCCACCCGGGGGTCGGCGTGCACCCAGGCGTGGCCGAGCGCGCTGGGCTCGAGCGGGCCGAAGCGCGCCGCGCCGTGGGCCTCGAGCAGGAGCGAGCCGGGCGGCACCAGCAGCCGGATCGAGAGCTGCACCGGGGCCACGCGGTCGGCCAGGTCGCGCGCGGCGATGAAGTCGACCAGCTCGACCAGGTCGGCCATCGCCGTCCACGGCGTGAACGGGACGAAGGTGGGGCGCACGACCAGCCCGGCCGCGTCGCACAGATCGAGCAGCTGCTCGACGTCGGCCCGCCGGTGGCGCTTGGCCAGCGCGGCCAGCACCCGGTCGCTCAGCGACTCGACGGCGGTGGTGACGAAGGCGCAGCCGAGCTCGACCAGCTCGGCCAGCTGCTCGCGCGCGCGCAGGAGGTGGGCGACCTGGGCCGTGATGTCGAAGGTGACGGCGGGGAAGCGGCGGTGGAGCTCGCGCGCGACGGCCATGGCGTGGCGCGGCCCGTTCAGGAAGTCGGGATCGCCGAACGTGATGTGGCGGGCGCCGGCCTCGACCTGGGCGGCGATGTCGGCCAGGACGGTCTCGCGCTCCACCACGAAGAAGCGCCCGCGGTAGACCGCCGGGACCGGACAGTGGCGACAGGTGTCGAGGCAGCCGCGGCTGGCCTCGGTGTAGCCGGCCGCTCGCGTCTCGCCGTCGGCCGCGATGAGGTGCGCGTAGCGCTCGGGCCCCGGCAGCCCGCGCCGGTCGGGCAGGGGAAAGCGCAAGCGGACCAGCGCGACCGATCCCGGGGTCCGCCCCTCGGGCGGGCCGCCATCGAGACGCGGTTCGGCGCCCGCCTCGATGGCGCGGACCGCGTCGACCAGCGCGTCCTCCATCTCGCCGCCGAGGATGAACGCCGCGCCCTGCTCGGCGAGCGTGCGCGCGTGCAGCACCGCGTAGTGGCCGAAGAAGCCGAACGCGGCGCGCGGCGCGAGCGCGCGCAGCCGGGGCAGGGCGGCCAGCGCCAGGCGCATCGCCGTGTGCATCGGCACCGACAGCGCCACGACGCGCGCGCGCGCCGCCGCGTCGGGATCGATGCGGCAGAGCGCCAGGTCGAGGAGGGCGGGCGCGTAGCCGGCCCGGCGCAGGAACGCGGCCGGGACGGCCAGGCCGTGCGGCGCGTGGCCCAGCTCGTAGCAGGAGACGAGCAGGATCGCGCCCTCGTCTCGCATGCTGTCGGCCATCACGGGGCCTGCGCTTCGATCGCTGTCTGGTCGGCCGATGTCTGCTGGGCCGACGTCGGGTCCGCTGTCCGGTCGGCGATGGAGATCGGCCGGCTCACTTGGCCGGCGCCGGCACGAAATCGGGCGGCAGGGCCGAGCCCTCGCCGAAGAAGAACATGTCGCACTGCTCGCGCAGGATGTCGTGCGCCTTCTTGCTGGTCAGATCGAGCCGGTACTCGTTCACGATCATCTTCGAGTGCTCGAGCCACATCTTCCACGCCTCGAGCGACACGTTGTCGTAGAGCCGCTGGCCCAGCTCGTCCTCGAAGGGCTTGTAGGGGAGGCCAGGCAGCTCGCGCTGCAGCTTCACGCACTTCACCAGACGAGCCATCGGTCCTCCTCGGCGACAGTCAAACAACTTTCCAGCGGACCCGCAAGCGAGCGCCGATGCGACCATCTGATTTCGGCGGCTTGTTTCCAGGGCAGGGCGTGTCTCTCGCGACGCCTCTCGAGTCCCTGGCCTGTCGAATCGTGACATAGAATCCGCAAGATGCCGTACCCCCGCGTCCGCTTTCTCGCCCTCGCCGTTCCCGCTCTTCTGATCGTGGCCGCGTGCGGCGGAGGAGGAGGCGGCGGCGACGACGGAGGCGACGGCCCGCCGGGCCTCGACGACTACTTGCCCGACATCCCGCCGCCCACGGGAGAGCAGCAGAGCGTCTACGCCGGCGCCATCGACACGCAGAACGCCGGCGCCGAGCTCCTGCCCGGCAGCGCGGCCTCCGGCACCGTCGGCGACCTCTACATGCGCAACTCCCGCGGCCGCTTCGTCATCCAGGCCCCGGGGCGCGTCATCGGCGTCATTCCGCAGGGCGGCAATCTGATCGACGTCCAGCCGGTCGGGGCGGACGGCCCCTACGCCCAGGATTCGTTCGGCGAGCTGTCGACGATGTACGTGCTCGGGCGGACCTGCGAGCACCAGACGATCGACGTCGTGCAGGACGGCTCCGACGGCGGGGTCGCGGCGGTCGTCGCTCGCGGCGTGAGCGCCGTGAACGACTTCATCAACATCAAGGGCATCGGCCTGCTTCCGGTCGACCCGTCGCTCGATCCGGACATCCCGGATTCGGTCGAGTGCGCCACGACGTACATCCTCGCGCCCGACTCACCGACGATGGAGGTCTACTGGACCTTCTACAACGACGGCGAGTCCGATGTGCGCGGGCCGCTGGCCGCGCTGTCCGATACCGGAGGCAACGTCGAGGTGTGGGCGCCGACGCGGGGCTTCGAGCGCCTCGGAATCGAGCAGATCGTGCAGACCCTGGAGCCGGCGCCGGTGCCGTACGCGGTCTATCAGGGGCCCGGGGTGGCCTACGGCATCGTCCCGGTGCACGACGATCCGTCAACCCCGAACGCATCGTTCCTCATCGCCGGCGTCTCCATCATCCTCTACGGCGCCGAGCAGCTGTTCGACATCCTGAGCGAGGAGGGCGCGTACTTCGACCTGCCATCGAAGCAGGGCGTCACCCACGCGGCGCGCGTCGTGGTGGGGCGCGACGCCGCCGCCGTCGAGGCGGAGGTGCTGGCGGCCGCCGGGACCGAGACGCGCGAGCTGTCCGGCGAGGTCATGTGGGACAGCGGCGAGCCGGTGGCCGGCGCGCGGGTCGGCGTGTTCGAGGACTCGGACGGCGACGGCGACATCGGCCCCGACGACCTGGTCGTGAGCTACATGGACACCGACGAGGAGGGCCGCTTCTCGGGCCAGTTCGCCAGCGGGGCCTACCTCCTGCGCGCCGACCTGGCCGACCAGGCGCGCTCGCAGGTGGCCGGCTCCGACGACGGCGACCTCGCCTTCATCCTCGATCGGCCGGTGCGCTACGACTACCGCGTCGTGGACGACGAGACCGGCGAGCTCACCCCGGCCAAGGTGCTGGTCATCGGCCAGAACCCGGCCGCCGCCGATCAGCGGCTCTTCTCCACCTTCGATCGCTTCGACGGCGTGGTCGCGATGATCCAGTCGATCCGCGGCACGTCGACCGCCGTCGGCGAGGAGGGCGGCGACGCGCCGATCATGCTCGCGCCCGGCGCCGACTACCGCGTGCTGGTCACCCACGGCACCGAGTGGTCGGAGGCGGAGCAGGTGCTCACGCCGGTGGCCGGCGACGACCCGGCGGAGCTGGTGTTCCGACTGCGCCGCGTGGTCGACACGAGCGGCTACGTCGCGTCCGAGTACCACGTGCACTCGATCGGGTCGCCCGACTCGCCGGTCGAGTGGTCGACCCGCGTCGCCACCGCCGCGGCCGACGGGGTCGAGGTGTTCGCGTCGACCGAGCACGACTTCATCGCCGACCTGCAGCCGCTGGTCGAGGACATGCTGCTCGAGCGCTCGGTGCGGGTCATGCCCGGCATCGAGGTCACCCCGTTCGCCTACGGCCACTTCAACGCCTGGCCGCTGGTGCCCGACATGACGTCGCCCAACCGCGGGGCGATCGACTGGGCGCGCGGCGCCGGCGGCTTCGCGCTGACGCCGGGCGAGATCTTCCAGGCCATGCGCGACCGCGGCGCCGAGCTGGTCGAGGTCAACCACCCGCGCGCGCTGCCCAGCGGGCTCACCGACTTCCAGAACTTCTTCGATCGCGCGGGCCTCACGTTCGACTACACCAACCGGGTCATCTCCGGCGACAACCTGACCCAGCCGGTGCCCAACGAGTTCCTGCGCCTGGCGCCCGACAGCTCGCTGTGGGCCATCGGCTTCAACGCGCTCGAGGTGTGGAACGGGTTCGGAACCGCAGACAGCGACGGCGACGGCCACCTCGAGATCCAGTCGCTCGACATGGTGCTGCGCGACTGGTTCAACCTCATCTCCTTCGGCCTGCCGATCACGCCGATCGGCAACTCCGACACGCACACCGTGGTGCGCGATCCGATGGGGATGCCGCGCACGCTGGTGGCGGTGCCCGACGACTCGGCCGACGCGCTGGCCTCGGGCTCCATCGTGCAGCCGATCGTCGACAACCTGGCCGGCCGCGGCCCCACGCCGCGCGACGTGGTGGTGACCAACGGGCCCGCCATCCGGCTGACCAGTCCGGCCGACGGGTCTTCGGTGATCGGTCGGACGCTCGCGCCCGAAGGCGGAGAGGTGCGCATCGACATCGCGGTCCAGTCGCCGACCTGGGCGGCGTTCGACGTGATCGAGGTGTTCGCCAACGCCGTGCCGGACGTGGGCGTCGGCGGCACGACGTCGCTCGGGCCGGTCAAGTGCTTCGTGACGGTGGCGCCCGAGACCCTGAACCCGAGCGATCCGTGCGTGGCCGCTCCGCTCGGCGTCGAGCAGATCGCGGTCGACCGCGTCGCGGTGGCGAAGGGCTTCGAGCGCTTCGAGGCGAGCGCGTCGCTGGTCGTGCGACCGGAGGACCAGATCCATCCGGCGGGGGGCATCGGTCAGGACGCGTGGGTGGTGGTGCGCGCGCGCGGCAATCGCAGCATCTATCCGATGCTGCTGACCGGGATCATGAGCGCGGAAAACCTCGAAACCCTGGTGAGCGGGGCCCCCGAGGACGTGGAGGCGCTGCTGGCGGGCAACGGAGTGCCCGCAGCGGCCTTCACCGCGCCGGTCTACCTCGACCTGGACGGCGGTGGCTACCGGGCGCCCTTTGCGCCAGAATAGGGATTCGACCGGGGCCGGAACAACCAGAGCGGCCGGTCGCGAGTCCAACCCCGAAGGCGAAGATGGAACATTCTCTCTGGGATATCCTGAACATGGCCGGCTACGCGATGTGGATCATCGTGGGCCTGTCGGTCCTGACCGTCGCGGTCGCCCTCGAGCGCGTGGTCATGCAGTGGCGATTCATGGACCGGGCGCGGTCGCTGGCCGACACGGTCGGCAGGTGCCTGAAACGAGGTGCCTTCGACGAGGCGAGGTCCGCCTGCGAGCGCTCGCGGTCGCCGCTGGCCGAAGTCTTCCTGGTCGGTTACGAGCGGCTCGGCCGGACCAAGACGGAAAACCTGATGTCCGCGGTGGACCGCGAGCGCGTGCGGGTGATGCTCGGCCTCAAGGCCCGCATGTGGATCATCGGCACGGTGGGCGCCATCGCGGTCTTCGTCGGCCTGTTCGGCACCGTCATCGGCATCCAGAACGCATTCCGCCGCATGGCCGAATCGGGGTCCAACGAGATGAAGGTCGTCTCGAGCGGCCTGACCGAGGCCCTGTACGCCACCGCCGCCGGCATCATGGTCGCGGTCGAGGCGGTGGTGCTCTACAACTTCTTCAACCAGCGGCTCGCGCGCATCGCCGTCGAGCTCAAGATGTTGACCGACGAGTTCCTCGAGCAGCTCGACGAGCACGGCCCCCAGGGCGCCCGCGCCGCGCTGCACGGCCAGGACGAAGGCGACAAGGACGCGGAGGGCGAGCGTGGCGATCGCGAAGCTGCCTGACGCCGATCTCGACGGCGCCGAAGAGTCGATCTTCTCCGACATCAACGTCACCCCGCTGACCGACATCTTCCTCGTCCTCCTCCTCATCTTCATGGTCGGCTCCACCCTGGCGGTGAAGAAGGCCAAGGACGACATGAAGAGCGAGAAGAGCCAGGGCCTCAAGGTCAACCTCCCCTCGGGGGCAGCCCAGGAGATCGACCCCGGCCGCAAGTCCATCATCGTCGGCATCGAGAAGAACGGCCAGCTCCTCATCAACGGCGTCACCGTCGTCGACGCCGACCTCGACCGCTACTTCCAGAGCGCCTTCACGACCGACAAGGACACCCAGGTCGTCATCAAGGCCGACGCCGGCGTCAACCACGGCCGCGTCGTCGGCGTCATGGAGCGCGCCAAGCAAGTCGGCCTCACCCGCCTCGCCATCGCCACCAAGGGCGGCGGCAGCTAGACCGCCGACCCCGGCCGCGCGAGCCGGAGCCGAAGCCGGCCCCGCGGCCCCGGCGCACCGAAGGGGCGATGGGTGACCGCGACGGCGGGGCGCGTGGAAGCATGTCCGCCAGTTCAAGGGGCAGCGCCGGGGCGTGGCGCTGCCCCGGAAGCGGCAGCGCCGGGCGTGGCGCTGCCCCGGAACGGGTCGCACGCCGCGTCGAGGCGGCCGTCCGCGATCACTCGGGCGGCGGATCTCCCATGTCCGCCCAGATCAAGCTGCGGCCGCGACCTGAACGCCCGCCGCTGCGCCAGGCCGGGTCGCGCCGCTCGCCGTCTCCGCCGGGTCGCGGAGACCATCGCGCGGCCGAGAACGCCGGCGGACGGGCGGGCGGCGGGCGCGACCGGGAGCGCGGAGCGCTAGAAATGGCGGACATCGAAACCCGTCGCTCCACGGCGCGTCCCCGAGGGGCGATCGGGCTGGCCGCGTCGAGCTCGCGGGCGGCGTGGCTGCGGCCGCGGGCATCGGTCAGGCGGCGAGGGCGCGATGGGCTCTCCGCTTCCGGGCGGGGCGGGAGCGGGCGCGGGGAGGGCGCGGGTTCGGCGCGGATCGGGGCGCCGGCCCGGCGCGGGCCGGTCACATGCCGAACTTGGAGAGCTTCTTGTGCAGGCCCTCGCGGGTGATGCCGAGGACCTGGGCGGTGCGGGTCTTGTTGTTGTCGTTGTCGCGGAGGGCTTCGGTGAGGAGCCAGCGCTCGACCTGCTCCATCATCTCGCGGAGGGTGCCCTTCTTTGGGGCGATGCGGGACAGGGTGCCCTCGACCTTGCGGATCTGGGGGGAGAGCTCGCCCACCTCGATCCAGGACTCGGACTCGGTCTGGATGACGAGGCGCTGGATCTCGTTCTCCAGCTCGCGGATGTTGCCGGGCCAGGCGTAGCTGGTGAGGGCGTCGAGCGCCTCCTGCGACAGGCCGGCCAGGTTGCGGCGGTACTCGTGGCAGTAGCGGCGCAGGAAGTGCTCGGCCAGGAGCGGGATGTCCTCGCGCCTTTCGCGCAGAGGGGGCAGGCGGATGGGGAAGACCATCAGGCGGTAGAACAGGTCCTGGCGGAAGGCGCCGCGCTCGACCTCGGCGGCCAGATCGCGGTTGGTGGCGCAGATGATGCGCACGTCGACCTGCTTCTCGCTGGTCGAGCCGACCGCGCGGATGGTGCCCTCCTGCAGCGTGCGGAGCAGCTTGGCCTGCAGGGTGAGCGGCATCTCGCCCACCTCGTCGAGGAAGAGGGTGCCGCCGTCGGCGATCTCGAACAGGCCCTTCTTGTCCGAGTCAGCGCTGGTGAAGGCGCCCTTCTTGTGGCCGAACAGCTCCGACTCGAGGAGATTCTCGGGCAGGGCGGCGCAGTTCTGCGCCACGAACAGCTTGTCGTTGCGGCGAGACTGGTAGTGGATGGCGCTGGCGATGAGCTCCTTGCCGGTCCCGGTCTCGCCGTCGACGCAGACCGTCGCGCGCGTGTCGAGCACCTTCTCCAGCTGGGTGAGGACGTCGCGCATGGCCTGTGACTGGCCGATGATGCTCTCGAAGCGGCGCTTCTCCTCGCGCCGCTTGAGGTAGCGGTTCTCCCCGCGCAGCCGCTCCTCGGCGACGCGCAGGCGCAGGACCAGGCCGGCGTTGTCGAGCGCGAGCGCCGCCTGGGCCCCGAGCAGGAGCGACACCTCGAGGTCCGACTCGGTGAACATGCCGGCCGAGTCGCGGTTGTCGGCCTGGATGAGTCCGGTGATCTCGTCGCTGCGCCACAGCGGGACGGCGACGATCGAGAGGATCTGCCCGCCCATGATCGACTCGGAGGTGGCCAGCTCCTCGGCCGCGTTCGCGGTCAGGATGGCGGCGCGGTCCTCGAGCACGCGGCGCAGCACCGCCCGGCTGGCCCGGATCGGATCGGCGGGCGGGCGCGCCGCGGTGCCCTCACCCGACGACGGCGCGCGGCGCGGGCGCCCGTTGCGCTGCCGGGCCAGCGCGACCGTGAAGCGGTCCTTGTCGCTGTCCGAGCGCAGCAGGACGGAGACGTGGGTGGCGCGCGGCAAGAGCTCGAACGCAGCGTCGACCACCGCCTCGAGGGCGTCGCTCATCTCCACGCGCGTGGACAGGGGCGACAGGGCCTTGTAGATGCGAAGCGCGCTGGCCGGATCGTCCTCGACCCGGTCCGTCACCTTCGGCAGATCGACGATCGATCGGGAGGCGATCAGTCGATCGCGCAGGTCGCCGGCGGCCTCGCCGGTGGCCTCGGGCAGCCCGATGCGCAGGATCACCGGCTCGGCCGGATCGCCCAGCTGCAAGCAGTCGCCGGACTTGAGGCTGACCTCCCAGTCCACCGACGCATCGACGGCGAGGACCTCGTCGCCGCGGCGGATCGCGGAGCCGTTCGTCGACCGCAGGTCGCGGTAGATGAACTGGTCTCCTTCCGCGAAGATCTGCCCGTGCTGCCCGGACAGGTGGTAGTCGTGCAGCACGAGGGCGTTGGTGGCGGCGCGGCCGACGGTGATCGTGCTGTCTTCGAACTTGAAGACGTGGCCGCGTGCACTTCCCTCAAGAATTTCGAGGACAATCACTGCGGGCGCGAGCTGGTTGGGGAGTCAGGTGGCGAAAGTATAACGGAATTGCTCCTGCGCGCGCAGATCGCGGCCGGCTATACTAGCCGTTTCTCCTCGACGGTATGTCAGTGATTTCTAGACTGATTCTTGTGCAGCCGGACACGCTTTTGCGAGAGTCGCTGCGCTTCGGGTTCGAGCGCGAGGGGGTCGCGGTGGCGGCGTGCGGGCCGGGCGATTCGTTCGACCCCGACCTGTTCGAGGAGCCGGCCGAGATCGTCATCGCCGGCGGACGCACCGGCGACGAGGCTCGCTCCGTGCTGGCGCTCCTGCGGACCGTGCTGGCCGACGCGCCCCGCAAGCCTCCGGTCCTCTACGTCGGGAACGGCATCGCGCGCTCGCAGGCGATCGCCGAGGGCGCGACCGAGTTCCTGAGCCAGCCGGTGTTCGTGCGCGACGCCGTCACGGTGGCCAGGTTGCTGGCCAGCCGCAAGCACGAGAACCCGGCCGTCCTGACCGGAGACCTGGGCCAGCATTTCGGCCTCTTCTATCTGGTGCGCGCGATCTCGGCGCTCGGGCGGCGCGGCGTGCTCACGCTGGTGCGCGGGATGCGGCGCGGCGAGCTCCGCTTCTACGACGGCGAGGTGACCTCGGCGCAGGTGGGGCTCCTGCACGGCATCGCGGCGCTGCACCAGCTGCTCCTGTGGACCGAGGGGCGGTTCGAGCTCAGGCCGGAGGACGTGGTGCGGCGCCAGCAGATACCGCTCGCGCCGTCGGAGCTGTTCGCCGACGCCGAGCGCTTTCTCAGCGAGATCGTCGCGGTCGCCGGCGAGCTGGCGCCGTCGGCCTGCTACGAGCAGGACGAGCAGCAGATCGGCCGGCTGTCGGGGCGCATCCCGCGCGAGGTGGGGGTCGTGCTCGATCTGTTCGACGGCACCCGCACGGTGGCGGACGCGGTGGAGGACTGCCACTACCGGGTGTTCGAGACGCTGCGCATCGCCAACCGGCTGCACGAGATCGGGCTCATCCGGCTGCGCACCGGCTCGCGCGCGGACGAGCAGGCGCGCGAGGCGCTGGCGGTCGACGACTGGCAGGGCGCGCGGCCGGACCGCGGCCCGGGATACGTGGTGGTGACCAGGCCGGGGCAGGGCGGTCCCGGCGCGGACGGGCACGGCCGCCCGCGCAGCGTGTCGGGGCCGCAGCGCGCCGTCACGCGCGGCCGCAAGGTGCGTCCAGAGCGCCGCAACACGCGCCCGCTGCCCGACCCGCCCGAGCGCGCCCGGTCGCGACAGGAGACCGCCCCGATGCCGGCGTCGGCGGTGGCCGCGATGGCCGCCCGCACCGAACCGCTGGTCGTCGACTGGTCCCAGGTCATCCCCGGCGCCATCGGGTCGGAGCTGTCGGTCTCTCCCGTGGTGCCGTCGTCCGCCGCCGCCGGCGAGATCAGCGTGAGCTCGGCGCCTCCCGAGGCGTCGCTGGTGCCGGCGGTGCGCTCCGGGTTTCCCGAGAGCGCGCTGGCCGATCTGAAGGCCCGCGAGCCGCGGCCCGAGCCGGTCCGCGCGCCGAGCTCCGGGCGCGCAGCGTCGGCGGCCGGAGAGATCGCAGCGCCGCGTCGGTCGCCGGCGAAGGAGTCGGAGCCCGTCCTGCTCACCAGGAAGGTATCGACCGGCACGGAAGCGGCGGGCCGATCGGCGACGGCGCCGCCATCGCGTCAGGGCTCGATGCAATCGGGCGGCGAATCAGCTGGCGAAGCGGGCGGCGGACCGGTTATCGAAGCAGTCATGGAACCGGTCATCGAACGGGTCGACGCTGCGAGTGACCCGGTCGCCGAGCCGGCCGCCGCCACGCCCGCCGCCGCAGCGCCGCCGCCCCGCGCCCCATCGGCCCGGCCGTCGCGCGCGCCGAGCCAGCCGAAGCTGTTCAGCGCCCAGGACGAGGCGTTCTTCGCCGAGGGAGCCGAGCTGGCCGCGGCCAAGGAGGAGTCGTTCGACGACCTCGATGACGGCTACCTGCCGCAGAGCTTCTGGCGCCGCCTGTTCCGCGGCCCGCACACGCCGGTCCAGCCGCGCAAGCCGCGCCCGCGTCGCCGCCGGTAGTCCGCCTATCTGGCGGCGGTGCGGTCCGCCCAGACCAGCTCGACGCCGGCCTGGGCGCTGGTCACCTTGAGCGAGAAGCGGTGGGCGTCGGGGCGGAGGAGATCGACGGAGTGGGGGAAGCGCGCCACGTAGGGCTCGTAGAAGTCGGCGAGGTCCGGGTAGTCGGCGGCGATCTCGCTGCGCGGACGGCGATCGCGCTTGATCTCGCTGGCCACGATCTCGGCGCCGGTGGCGTCGACCAGGGCGACGCGCCATACCGAGCGGGCGCCCTTCTGCAGATCATTCAGGCGGCGGTCGTAGGTCGCGACCAGCAGCATCACCTCGTAGCCCTGCTGGGCGTCGGTCTTCTGGCGCGCGGTCAGGGCCTCGACCTCGCTCGCCGGCAGCTTGTTGCGCTCGGCCCGGAACCTCACGTACGCGGCCCGCCACTCGGGGGACTTGAAGGTGGCGAAGACGTCGATGGTCTGGTCGATGATGTTGCCGTGCGCGTCGGGCGACGAATGCTGGCGCCCGTGCCGGGTCCACTTGCGGCTGACATCGCGGTAGTCGCCGGCCTGCGCCGGCCACTGGTCGCTCAGCTGGACCGACGGCGCCGCCGACGAGGCGCACGCGCAGAGGAGGACGAGGGCGAGGAAGCGGGAGGGCGTCATGGGAAGTCGCGGCGGGTGAAGAGCGCGGTGACCGGCGCCTCGGCCGAGATGGCCTCGCGGCCGCCTTCCTCGCGGTCGACCAGGGCCAGCGCGTGCACCACCACCAGCTCGGCCGCGCGCGCCCGCTCGATGGCGCGCAGGAACGACGCGCCCGACGTGATCGCGTCATCGACCACCACGACGGGCGTGCCCGGCCGGAGCTGGCCGCCCTCCATCCACCGCGCGTTGCCGTGCCCCTTCGGCTCCTTGCGCACCAGGAAGCCGTTCAGCGGGCGCCCGGCGATGAAGCTCATCGTGGAGATGGCGCTGACCAGCGGGTCCGCCCCCAGGGTGAGGCCGCCGACCGCCTCGGCCTCGGGCGCGAGCCGGTCGATGGCGGCGCGCAGGAGCTGGCCGACGAGGAAGTGGCCCTCCGCGGTCAGCGCGACGCGCCGGCAGTCGATGTAGAAGTCCGAGATCCGTCCCGAGGACAGAGTCACCGTCTTGCGCTCGTACGCGAACCGGCGGAGCAGCTCGAGCAGGCGGTCCCGCTGGGGCTCGAGGCCGGGGAGAACGAGGCTGGCGGATGGCGGGGCGCCTGCGTCGGTCATGTCGTCTCTCGTGGTGTCGTGGTGTCGCCCTGCACGACCATCAGCCCCGATGGCCGATCTCCGTGACCGGCAAGGGCGGCATCGGCCTGCGGACGCCGGGCCCGCGCGCTCTGACCGCGACTCGCCGGAGCGGCGACGAGGCCGGGGCGGGCGGCAGCAGATCGACCCGCCCGTCCACCTCGGCCGCCGCGTCGACGTCGATCTCGGGGGCCCGCATGTCGCCGACCACGCGCCCGCCCGCCGCGACCGCGATGGTGGCGGTGCAGACCAGGTCGCCGAAGATCTCGCCCGAGACCACCGCGGCGCGCGCGCGCACGCTGGCGCGACAGGTGGCGCCGCGGGCCACCGTGAGGGTCCCGCCGACCTGGATGCGGCCGTCGACCTGCCCCTCCACCAGGAGGTCGTGCGGAGTCTCGATCAGGCCATCCACTCGGGTTTCACGCGGGATCACCGCGAGCTGGTCCGGCACGGCTCCACCGTACCACACTCGCGTTCGCCGTGATGTGGGCGGCGCTCCGCCTTCCCCGGTTTGACGGCCCGTACGGGTGCTCTATAGGATGAGCGCGCGTGCACCTGGTAGAAGATCGCAATAGCGAGCCGGTCGAGTCGATCGAGCAGCTCGTCGACTACTTCGCGCGCGGCAACAAGCCGCGGGCCCAGTGGCGCATCGGCACCGAGCACGAGATGATCGGTGTCTACACCGGCGGCGAGGACGTCGGCCGGGCGCCGCCGTACGGGGGCGAGCGGGGCATCGCCGCCATCTTCGAGTCGTTCGTGTCGAGCGGCTGCTGGGAGCCGGTTCACGAGGGCGAGAACGTCATCGCGCTGGTGTGCGCCGGCGCGCAGATGACGTTCGAGCCCGGCGGCCAGCTCGAGCACGCGCTGCGGCCGCTCCAGCACGCGGACGAGCTCAGCGCCTCGATGGCCGGGAACGTGACGCAGGTCGCCGAGCCATCGGCGCGTCTGGGCCTGGCCTGGCTGTCGCTCGGCTTCCGCCCGTTCGGCGGCCTCGAGGACGTCCCGTGGATGCCGAAGCGGCGCTACGAGATCATGCGCGCGTATCTGCCGACGCGGGCCGCGCTCGGCCACGAGATGATGAAGCGCACCGCGACGGTGCAGGTGAACCTCGACTTCAGCGATCCGGACGATGCGGGCTCCAAGCTGCGCTGCGCGATGGGCATCACGCCCATCCTGACCGCGCTCTACGCCAACTCGCCGGCGGTGAACGGGAAGCTGGCCGGGTTCCAGAGCTATCGCTCGCGGGTGTGGCTCGACACCGACCCGGATCGCTGCGGCCTGTTGCCCTTCGCGTTCGAGGACGTGGACGTCTTCCGCGCCTACGCCGAGTGGGCACTCGACGTTCCGCTGTTCTTCCTGCACCGCAGCGGCGACTACCGCCGCGTCGGCGGGATCACCTTCCGGCGCTTCATGCGTGACGGCTTCGCGGGTGAGCGGGCCACCATGGATGACTGGGCGCTGCACCTCTCCACCCTGTTCCCCGAGGCGCGGCTCAAGCAGTACATGGAGGTGCGCGGCTGCGACGCCGGGTCGTTCGAGATGATCGCCGCGCTGGGCGTTCTCAGCCGCGGTCTGCTCTACGACGACGAGGCGCGGCGGCAGGCGATCGCGCTGACCGACGGGCTGGAGTTCGCCGACCGCCTCGCCCTGGCGCGAGATGTGCCGCGGGGCGGACTGGCCACGCCGGTCGGCGGCACCGGGCGCACGCTCGGTGATCTGGCGCGCGACCTGGTCGTGATCGCGGCCGAGGGAGTCGCGCGGCAGGAGCCGACCGAGCTCGCCTACCTCGAGCCGGTGCGCGTCATCGCCGCCGAGGGCCGCACCCAGGCCGACCGCGCGGTCGATCTCTGGCGCGAGCACGCCGGCGACCTGCCGCGCCTCATCCGCGCGCTGGCATATCCCGGGCTGACCGGCGAGCGCTGAGCTCCGGCGGCTAGGACTTGCTGCGCAGGAGGCGCTGCAGGAGCCCGCGCCGCCCCGGATCCCGGCCGTCGCCGGCCATGGGGTCGAGCGGACCGGAAGGCGGGGCGGTCATGGCCACTCCGCCGTGGTCGGCGGCCGCCGCCATGCGGCCCTGAGGATCGTCGCCGCCGCGACCCTCGCCGCCATTCGCGCCCGCCGCGGCCTGCGGATCTGGTGTCGGCTCGTCGGACGCCACGTCGACCAGCGCCTCGTCGAGGCTCATCGCCCGGTTCGGGGCCGCGGCGCGCTCGGATTCGCGGCTCGGTGCGGAGACCGGCTGCACCTGCAGGCGCCGGCGCTCGACCGGAGACCCGCCCAGGCGCTCGGCCAGCTCGCGCGACGCCTCGTCCACCGTGATCTCGACCGGCACGGCGCTCTCTTCGAGGAGCTCGGCCAGCTCGCGCTCGAGCTGGCCGCCGCCGGCGAGCCCCGCCCCGGTCAAGGCGCGCGCCCGCGTCATCGCGGCTCGCACGACCGGCAGCTCGTCGCCGCGCGCGGTGTTCGCGAACAGCCGGGC
Organism: Kofleriaceae bacterium; assembly: GCA_035262925.1. Classification (GTDB taxonomy): domain Bacteria; phylum Myxococcota_A; class Polyangia; order Haliangiales; family Haliangiaceae; genus DATFRY01. The sequence goes on from DATFRY010000130.1 coordinate 17,704, forward strand.
CGCCACTGGCCGGGCCGCCGGCACCGCCGCCGCCGGCACGGACGCCGCGGGCCGGGCCGACGCCGCCACCGCCGCGGGGCGCAGCGGCACCGCCGGCCGCGACAGCGCGCGCAGGATCTCCCCGCGCAGCTTGTCATCGTCCTCGCCGTCGCCGCGAGTGCCGTCGCCGCGAGTGCCGTCGCCGCGAGTCCCCTCGGCGCGAGCCGCGTCGCCGCGAGCCCCGTCGTCGCGAGCCCCGTCGCCGCGACTCCGCTCTCCGCGCTCGCCCCCATCGCCCGCGCGAGGCTCACCGGCGGCCGCCGTCGCCGGCAGCACCACCAGCGGCAGGCTCGCCGGGATGGGCGCGGCCGGGCCGAGCCCCATCATGGTGGCGCGCGGCTCCGGGATGGCGTGCTCGTCGCCCTCCCCGATGGTGCGCCGGTGCTCGATGACGCGCTCGAGCACCTGCCAGCTCTCCTCGCTGAGCTCGGCGAACTGGATGCCCATGCCGTGCGGCTCGTCGGGCCGGTTGCGGTTGTACTCGCGGATCCAGCGCACCACGCCGGTGCCCTCGATGACCGGCGACTCGTCGGCCAGCCGGATCTCGAAGTAGAGCTCGGTGCCGGGCGGCTTGGGGTTGCGGCTCGACAGGAACATGCCGCCGCGGCTGAGGTTGACCGCGAACTTCGAGATGAACTGATCCACCGCCTGGTAGCGGAGGCGAATGCGCAGCGCGACCGGTACGCGGACCTCTGCGCGCTTCTCGTGGTCGTTCATTCTCGCAACCCGGCCGGATTCTCCCCTTCGACCCCGGTCACGACCAGTATCCCGTTTACGTTATCGCCCGTCAAATAGCGCCCGCGACCTCGGCCTTCGCGCGCTCGCGACGCCGAGGTCAGGGGGCCTTCGCGCTCCCCGACCAGGCCTGGACCAGCTCGCGCGCGCGGGCGAGGGCTTCCGGGACCTTGTTCGGGTCCTTGCCGCCCCCCTGCGCCATGTCGGGACGGCCGCCGCCCTTGCCGCCCACCACCTCGGCGATCGACTGGAGCAGCCGGCCGGCGTGGAATCGGTCGGTCAGATCCTGGGTCACCATGGCCAGGAGGCTCACCTTGTCGGGGCCGATGCCGGCCAGGACGATGACGCCCGAGCCGATTCGGTTCTTGAGGTTATCGCCGGTCTCGCGCAGGGCGCGGGCGTCGTCGACCTCGGTCGATGTGACCAGGACCTTGACCCCGCCGACCTCCGCCACCTCGCTCATCAGGTCGCGCGCCCCGCCGGACGCGAGCTTGGCCTTGAGCGCCGCGATGTCGCGCTCGAGCTGGCGCGCCTCGGCCGACAGACGCTCGACCCGGCTCGCCACCTCCAGCGGCGCCACCTTGAGCTGAGCCCCGGCGCGCCCGAGCTCCCCCTCCAGCCGGCGCAGATAGGCCAGCGCGCCCGCGCCGGTCACCGCCTCGATGCGCCGCACGCCCTGCGCGATGCCCGACTCCGACACGATCTTGAAGAGGCCGATGTCGCCGGCGCGGCGCACGTGGGTGCCGCCGCAGAACTCGAGCGACTCGCCGCCGATGCGCACCACGCGCACCTTGTCGCCGTACTTCTCGCCGAACATGGCGACCGCGCCGCGCGACTTCGCCTCCGCCACCGGCAGCACCTCGGTCACCGAGTCGCCGTTGCGCCGGATCTCGGCGTTGACCCGGTCCTCGATGTCCTGCTGCTGCTCGTGGGTCATCGGCCGCGAGTGGGCGTAGTCGAAGCGCAGGCGGTCGGGCGCGACCAGCGATCCCTTCTGCGCCACGTGCGCCCCCAGCACCTGCTTGAGCGCCAGGTGCAGGAGATGGGTGGCGGAGTGATTGGCGCGCACGCGATCGCGGCGCCCCTCGTCCACCTCGAGCTCCAGCGCGTCGCCGACCGACAGGCTGCCGGCCTCGATCTCGCCGATGTGGACGATGGTCTCGCCGCCCGGCTTGATGGTGTCGGTGATGCGGACGCGCGCGCCGCCCTTCGAGCGGGCATGCCCGGTGTCGCCGATCTGGCCGCCGGCCTCGCCGTAGAACGGCGTGCGATCGGTCGCGAACGCCACCTGCTCCCCGGGCCCGGCGCGCTCGACCAGCGCTCCCGTGCTCGCCAGCGCGACCACCACGCCATTTCCCGTCACGCCGCGCGCGTCGTAGCCCAGGAACTGGGTCGGGCCGGCCCGGTTGGCCAGCTCCTTCAGCACGGTGGCCACCGCCTGGTCGTCGGAGCGGAAGCGCGAGCGCTCGCGCGCGGTGGCGAGCTCCGCCGCGAAGCCGTCCTTGTCGATGGTGAAGCCCCGCTCCTCCGCGATGATCTCGGTCAGATCGTCGGGGAAGCCGTAGGTGTCGTAGAGCTGGAAGACCTGCGCGCCCGGCACCTCGCTCTCGCCGGCCGCCGCCATGCGCGCGAACTCCTCCTCGAGGATGCCGAGGCCGCGGTCGAGGGTGTCGCGGAAGCGCTTCTCCTCCTCGAGCGCCAGCTCGCCGATGATCGCGGCCCGCTCGCGCAGCTCGGGGTAGGCGTCGCCCATGCGATCGACCACCGCCGCGCACACACGGTGCATGAACGGCTCCTCGATGCCGAGCAGCTTGCCGTGGCGCACCGCCCGCCGGAAGATGCGGCGCAGCACGTACTCGCGCCCGGTCTTGTCGGGGAAGACGCCGTCGGCGATGAGGAAGCAGGTCGCGCGCGCGTGGTCGGCGATGACCCGCATCGACGTGTCCTTGTGCGGGTCGGCGCCGTAGCGCACCTTCGCGATGTCGCTGGCCAGCGCGAGCAGCGGGGTGAAGAGGTCGGTGTCGTAGTTGGACCGCACGCCCTGGACGACCGACGCCACGCGCTCGAGGCCGGCTCCCGTGTCGATCGACGGCGCCGGCAGCTTCGCCAGCGGGCCGCCGGCCACGGCGCGCTCGTACTGCATGAAGACGAGGTTCCAGATCTCGACCCAGCCGTCCCACGCCGCTTTGGGCGAGTCGGTGGTCGGCAGCGCCGACGGCACGCCGTCCAGGTGGTAGTGGATCTCCGAG
>DATFRY010000131.1:0-23520 GCA_035262925.1 Kofleriaceae bacterium
TGGTGCTCGAGCGCCACGAAGAGGGGCCGCCGGTGCCGCGCATCCTCGACTTCGGGCTGGCGATCTCGACGCACGAGCGCGACGAAGGGCCCGGCCGGCTCACCGAGTTCGGCTTCATCGTCGGCACGCCGATGTACATCGCGCCCGAGCAGGCGCTCGACCGCGCGGTCGATCACCGGGCCGACCTGTTCGCGCTCGGCGTCGTCATGTACGAGATGCTGGCCGGCAAGCCGCCGTTCGACGGCAAGCCGGTCGAGATCGCGCACAAGAACGTGTCCCAGCCGCCGCCGCCGTTCGCGGAGCGGAGCCCGGGGCTGGCGGTGACGCCCGAGCTCGAGCGGGTCGTGCACCGGCTGCTCGCCAAGTCGCCCGACGATCGCTTCGGATCGGCCGCCGAGCTGTGCGACGCCCTCGCCGAGGTCGAGCGGCGCGCCGGGGAGCGCGAGACCTACGGCGCCGGGCTCGGCGCGGTCGGCTGGAGCGAGCCCCACGACGCGGCGCGCCCGGCCGGCCCGTTCGCTCGCTTCTTCGGCGGCGCCAGCGAGGACGGGGACGGCGACTTCGCCTTCGACCCGGCGGACGGCGCCGCGTACGGGTTGCTCCTGCCGCAGAACCGCGGGCGCCGGCTGGCCGCGGCGTGCGCGGTCGTGATCGCCGGCGGCGCGCTGGTCTTCGGTCTGGCGGCGCGCGCCCGGTCGAGCGACGAGGCGCAGCTCGATCCGCCGGCGCGCGCAGCGGCCGCGGCCGAGGCCCGGATCGCGCCGACGCCGCGCGTGACGCCGCTCCCCTCGAAGGGGGCCGAGGCTCGCGCGCCGTCGGTGGAGCCCGCCGCGCCGATCGCCAGGCCGGCCGCTCCGCCGGTGCCCCCGGCCGCGGGCGGCGCGGGCGGCGCGGATGCGGCGAATGGCGCGAGCGCCGGGCCGTCGGTGGAGACGCCGGTGGAGGTCGCCGACGCGCCGCTCACCGCGGGCGAGGGCGGGGGCGAGGCGCAAGCACAGGCTCGCGCCGCGGCCAGGAAGGCGCGCGCGCAGCGGCGCGTCGCCGACCTCGAGGCCGAGGACCGCGACGACGAGGCATACGACGAGGACTCCGGCGAGTGGCCGGCCGAGCCCGACTCGCCGAGCCCGAGCCCGAGCCAGGGCCAGGCCGCCGCCGGACAGGGCCAGGCCGCCGCGGCGCCGGCGCCCGCCGACAAGTCGGGGCCGATCGAGCCGCCCGAGATGAGCGAGGCCGAGCCGGCGAGCCCGCCGACGACGACGGCGGCCGGCGCGGCGCCCGCGCCACCCGACTCGACCGGGACGGACCTGGCCGGCCAGCCCGCGGCCCCGTCGACCCGGCAGCCGCCGTCCGCGCCTCCGCGGCGGGCACCCGCGACCCGGGTGCAGGCACCACCGGCCGGCGGCGCGGCACCCGCTCGCCCGGTCGACCAGAACGTCATGATCCGCCAGCTCATCCACGACTACCGCGAGGTCGGCCAGGCGATCGCCGCGCTGGAGGTGCGCAAGGGCGACATCGCGGCCCGCTACTTCCGCGACCGCTACTTTCGCGTCCCCTACAGCGACGCGCTGCGCATCCCGTCGGTGCGCCGGGACGCGCTGGTGGCACTCGCCGCCCTGCGCCGCGAGCTGACGCGCGCGATGGGCGGCGGCGACTGATCGCCTTGCGATCGCGGCGGCCGATCGCTGCGATCGCGGCTCCCGTCCCGGGTCACGTCCGGGTCACATCGACCCGCCGATCGAGAACTCGAACTGGATCGGCGGCTCTCCCGGCTGGCGGTCGAGCGGGATGCCCCACTCGAAGCGGAGCGGCCCGATGGGCGACAGCCAGCGGACGCCGACGCCGACCGAGGTGCGCAGGCCCTGGAGCATCGCGCCCGGCGTCCTGGTGCACGGGTCCGTCTTCGGCGACGCGGCCATCCCCTGGCAGTATCGCCGCTCGAGGTTGAAGGCGTTGCCGGCGTCGAAGAAGACGACGCCGCTCAGCCCCAGCCTGCGCGCGATCGGGAACTCCAGCTCCGCGCCGGCCAGGACGCGCAGGTTGCCGCCGATGCGGAGCGAGCCGAGCGGCTCCATCGGATCGCCGGCGGCCGGCAGCGGGATGCGCGGACCCAGCGATCCGCGCTCGAAGCCGCGGACGTCGAACAGCCCGCCGGCCTGGTAGCGCTCCGAGAGCGGCACGCCGCGCGGGTCGCGGCTGGTGACCAGGCCCACCTCGCCGCGCAGCCCCAGCACCAGCGGGCCCGGCAGGTCGATGTAGCGGCGCGCGCTGGCCTGGAAGCGCATGAAGGTGTTGTCCGACCCGAGCGCGGGATCGGCCAGCTCGACCGACGCGACGTGGAAGCTGCCGGACGTGGGAAACAGCCGGTCGTCGCGCGTGTCGTATTGCAGCGTGCCGGTCACCGATGAGGTGAGGCCGCCGCGGAACAGATCGCCCACGCGCAGCGCGGTCCCCGGCAGCGCCAGCGACGGCGCGAGCGAGGCCGCCGAGAAGCCGACCTGCTCCAGCTTGTAGGTCGCGAACCAGGTCGTGTCGTGGCCGAGCTTGCGCCCGATCGTGGCGCTGCCGCCGGTGGCCACGCGGCGGCCGTCGCCGGCGTCGCTCGACTGGTTGTAGAGATCGAAGGCCGCCGCCCAGTCGGTGTCCCGGACGTGCGGCTCGAAGAAGCGCAGGCGGAGCTGGCGGCGCTGGCGCGAGAGCAGGCCGGCCAGCTCGAGCGTCTGGCCGCGGCCGAGCAGGTTGGGCATCGACACCCGCACCTGGCCGATGAGCGCGTCGGAGCTGGTGAAGCCGAACGACGCGGCCACGGTGTCGGCGCGCCGCTCGACCACGTCCACATCGAGGTCGATCCACCGGTCGCTCGAGCCGTGCGCGGTGGACACCGCGACCTGGTCGAACAGGCCGAGCGCCGCGACCCGCCGCCGCGACTCATCGACCGCGGACGCGCGGTAGAGCTCGCCCTCCGAGATGGCCAGCTCGCGGCGGATCACGCGGTCGCGCGTCCTGGCCGCGCCGCGGATGTGGATGCGCTCCACGAACACGCGCGGCCCGGGCTCGACGCGGAATCCCAGCGCGACCCGTCCGGCGTCGATCCGCATGTCCGGCTCCACCACGGCCCACGCGTGGCCGCGCTCCTGGTGGTAGGCGCGCACCGCCAGGGCGGCGGCGCGGATCGCGCTGGCCGAGGCCACGTCGCCCGCGCCCAGCGGCAGCCGCACCCCCGCCGGGACCGCGCGCCGATCGACGCGCGCGATGCGGTGGAGCGCGCCCTCGCTGACCGGGACGCGGATGGTGACGTCGCGCCGATCGCGCGAGAGCTCGACGCGCGCCGGCCCCACCGAGGCCGCCAGGTAGCCGCGGTCGTGGTAGTAGGCGAGGACGCGCACCACGTCGCGGTCGACCGCGTCGCGGCTGGGCGCGGCCGCGGTCCCGCCGGTCAGGCGCTCGATCAGGCCGGGCGATCCGATCGCCATGACGCCGCGCAGCTCCTCGTCGCTCAGGTGATGGTTGCCCGAGAAGCTGATCCGGCGCAGCCGCGCTCGCGACCCCTCGGCGATCGAGATGGCCACGTCGACCTCACCGTCGCCGTCGGGGCCGCCGTTCGCGCCGGAGACGGGCGCGGCCCGGGCGTCCACCGAGGCCGCGACGTAGCCCTTCTCCTGGTAGAGCGCGCGGATGGCGTCGCGCGTGGCGGCCAGCGCGCGGCGATCGAGCGGCCGCCCGCGCCGGAGCGTGATGGCCGACTGGAGGTCGTCGAGCGCGACCTCGCTGTTGCCGCTCACCAGGACCTTGCGCACAGGCGGCCGCTCGGCCACCTGGAAGCGGAGCGCCACGCCGCCGTCCGCCTCCGGCACCGCGTCGGCGCGCACGTCGTCGAACAGGCCGAGCCCCCACACCGCGCGCAGGTCGCCGCGCACCACGTCGGGCTCGAGGACGCCGCCGGCGCGCGAGCGGATGCAGGCGAGCACCGCGTCGGTGTCGACCCGGCGGTTGCCACCGACCTCGACGCGCGCGATCGGCGCACCCTCCAGGTCCGGTGTATCGGCCAGCGCACGCGGACCGGCCGCCAGCCACCCTGCAGCGCTGACAGCCGCCGCGAGCGCCCCGGTCTGCATGGCAAACAGGCGCACGCCGTTTCAGCAGGAGAGACACGGCGCCCGCCCGCGCGGTTGCCCTCCGCCGCGGCGGCGTCGCCGTTCACGGGCAGCGCGCGGAGCTGCGGTCGACCGAGCCGGAGCCGTCGATGCTCTCGGTCACACGCGGGTCGCCGCAGTAGGAGACGTCGCCGCTGCCATCGATCGAGACCTCGAGCACGTCGTCGGCTGCGACCGAGCAGCCGCCCGAGCCCGAGATGTCGACGCGCGTGGTGGAGGTGGCGAGCGCGGCGGCGTCCACGTCGCCCGAGCCGTCGATCTCGATCGAGTGCTCGCCCGCGCTGCCGGCCAGGCGGAGGCCGCCCGACCCGCCGATGCGGCTGCGGACGACGGCGGCTTCGATGCGGAGGTCCATGTCGCCGGAGCCGCCGATGTCGAGCGAGACCTGGTCGGCGGAGATGGCGTCGGCCGTGATCGAACCGGAGCCGTCGATCGCGAGGGACAGGTCGCGCGTCTCGACCGGCCCGCGCAGCACGATGTCGCCCGAGCCCTCGATCACCACGCCATCGATGTCGTCGCTGGCGACCTGCACCTCGAGCTCGGTCGGGTCGATGCAGCAGCTCGAGTCGTCCGCCTCGATGACCAGGGTGTCGCCGTCGCCGTGCACGCGCGTGACCACGTGGTCGATGAGGTTGTCATCGGTGCGGAGCTTGAGCGGCGAGGCCGGCCCCTGGGTCATGGTGACGGTGCCGGACACATCGAGCGAGAGGCGGCGGAACGCGCCGACCGGGCGGGTCTGCTCCACCAGGCGGCCGGAGCCCTCCTCGCAGCACGCGCCCGCGAGGAGCGCCATCGCGACCCCGATGGCGATCGCGAGGACGGGGACGGCGACCGGCATCGCGGCACGGACCGGGACCCGGGCGGGGACGTGGAAGGTGACGGGGACACGGGACGGGACGTGGTCGGAACGCTTCATCGCTCCTCCGGTCGGGCGGGCGGCCCCGCCCACGAACGGACGCTCTGGCAGAACACCGCCCGGCGGCACGAGTGTCACCGTCGATCCCGCCCCCGGTGCTGGCTCCGCCCCGAACAGGGCCTCTGTCTCTACCGGCGCCGCGGTTTCCGGAGTAAGCAGGATCGATGTCGCGAAACCGGATCGTCCCCGCGCTCGCCGCGCTCGCCGCGCTCCTCTGGGTCCTCGTTTTCGGATGCGGCGGCGCCGGCACCGGCGACGAGACCCGCGGCGGCGCCGGAGCGCCGGCCCCGCGTGCGGAAGCCCCCGGCCCGCCGGCAGCGCGCGCGAGGCCCTCGCCGGCCAGGTTCGACGCGCTCGCCCGCGAGTACGCGGTCGGCTTCCTGCAGCGCAACCCGGTGGTGGCGACCTACCTGGGCGCGGCCCGCCTCGACCCGTCCCTGGCCGACATCGATGGCAAGCTGCGCGACCACTCGGCCGCCGCGCTGGCCGCCGAGGATCGCTGGCTCGACGGCCGTCTGGCCCGCTTCGACGCCTACGACCCCGCCTCCCTGTCGCCACGCCAGCGCACCGACCGCGCCGTGGCGATGGCGCAGATCCGCTTCCTCCTGCGCCAGCACCGGGTCCGCCGCCAGCAGGAGCGCGCCGTCGATACCTACGTCGACGAGGCGTTCCGCGGCATCGACTGGCAGCTCCAGGGCATGACGCAGACGGGGTCCTCGAAGGGGGCGACGACCCACGGCACCGAAGAGGAGTGGCAGGCCGTGGTGCGCCGCGTGCAGGCCATCCCCGCCTACCTGTCGGCCGCGCGGCGACAGCTCGAGGCCGGCATCCGCGCCGGCAACACCGCCGATCACCGCATGCTGCGGCGAAACGGCATCGACGCCGCCCGGGCCAGCGCCACCTTCTTCGCGCGCGACCTCCAGTCCCAGGCCCGCGCCATGGCCGGCGCCGCGCTGCGCCCCGAGACCGCGGCCCGGCTGCGCGACGCCGGCCGGCGCGCCGGCCGCGCCTACGCCGACTTCGCCGACTTCGTGGCCCAGACCTTCTTCCGCGACCCGCGCGCGCCCTCCGCGGCAGGCGTCAAGCCGGCCTTCGGCGGCGATCGCTTCGCCTTCGGCCAGGCGGAGTACGACTGGGCGCTGGCCAACAACCTGCTCGTCGGCAAGACGGCCGCGGCGCTCTACGACGAGTCGTGGCCGATCGTGCAGGAGACGCGCGGCCAGATGATCGACGTGGCGCGGCAGATCGGTCGCCTGCAGAAGCTGACCTTGCCGCCGGACGACGAGGCGGCGGTGCGACGCGTCCTCGAGGTGCTGGCGGCCCGCCACCCGCGGTCCGACGCGGAGATGGTCACGTGGTGCGCGCGCGCGGCCGATCGGCTGGTGGCGTACGGGCGCAAGGTCGGCATGTTCGACATCCCGGCCGACTACCGGCTCGACGTCACGCTGGTGCCGCCGGCGCTCAAGGCCTCGGGCGGCGGCGCGTCGTACTACCCGGCGCCGCCGCTGAAGGGGACCGGCGTGGGCCGCTTCTACGTCAGCCCGATGAGCGCGGAGGAGCGGCGGACCGTGGCCCTCGCGTCGGTGGCGGACCTGACCGCGCACGAGGGCTTCCCGGGCCACGACTGGCACTTCAAGGTGATGACCTCGTTCGCGGGCGACATCTCTCCGCTCCGCTGGCTCACCCCTGGCGCCGTCGAGGACTCGTCGTCGATGTGGGAGGACTCGATGGCCACCGAGGGCTGGGGCCTCTACGCCGAGAGTCTCGTCGCGGAGCCGCAGCCGGGCGCGTCGTCCGGCTTCTACACCCCGGAGGAGCGGCTCTTCGAGCTGCAGGGCCTGCTCCTGCGCGATCTGCGGGTCCGGGTCGACATCGGCATCCACACCGGGCGGCTCACCTACGACCAGGCGGTCGACCTCATGTCGCAGGTGATGGACTTCCAGCCCGGCTCGTGCGCCGCGCCCGCCACGGCGGTCAAGCGCGCCAGCTGCGCGGGGGCGGAGGACGCGGTCTTCCGCTACTCGAAGTGGCCGACCCAGGCCATCACGTACCGCCTCGGGCGCGACGAGATCGTCGCCCTGCGCGATCGGGCGGCCGCCGAGCTCGGGCCGGCGTTCTCGCCGCGCGCGTTTCACCTGCTGCTGATGAAGCAGGGCGCCATCCCGGTCGGCCACTTCCGGGCCGACCTCCTGCGCGCGCTCGCGCACGCGCCGGGGCCGGCGAAGTAGCGCGGCGCTCGCGCGTTCGCCTCTCGCCTCCCCCATCCGGGGGCGTTGCTGGATCGCGCCGCGGCTGCCAGCATCTCTGGATGCAGAGACCACTCGTGGCGGCGGCGGGTCTGGTGGCGGTCCTCTCGGTCTTCTCGGTCATCGCGGTCTTCACGATCGGCGAGGGCGGCGCGCGGGCGCAGACGCAGGGCGGGACCGGGCAGACGAGCCCGCTCTACCGGCCGCTCTCGCCCCCGCGCGGCTCCGATCTGATCGATCGCGCCCGGGTGGTCGAGACGACGCCCATGACGAAGTGGGAGCGCGTGAAGAGCGCGCTGTCCGCCGTCTGGGAGAAGAACCCCGTCTACCTCCTCTACCTCTTCATCTTCATCGCTGCGCTCGCCAGGGGGGACAAGGACGCCTGGGGCTTCCTGGTCATCATCGCGCTGGTCGTGCTGGCCTTCTGGGGCGGGCCGAAGCTTGTGCAGTGGGCGGGCGCGACGTGGCTCCAGGTCGTGGGGACCCCCGTCCTCGTCGGTGTCGCGTATCTCCTGTACGCGATGCAGCGTCACCTGCCGCGGCTGTTTGCGTTCACGCTCCTCTGCGTCGGCATCCTGGCCCTGGCCAAGAGCCTCCCCGCCACCAAGGAGGGGGTGGGCGGCTGGGTCGCGGTCGCCGGCAGCGTCAGCGGGCTGGTCGGCGGCCTCGACCGCTGGAGCAAGGCGAGGTCGGCGGCCAGGCAGGCCGCGCCGTCGCCGTCACCGCCGACGGTACCGAGCTCCGCCGCGACCGCCTCGTAGCGCCGCCGCGCGCGCACCGGACGGCCTATCGCCTCGGCGCCGCGACGTCGGGGCGAAAGCCGATCGCCTCGAGGGCGGGCGCGATCTCCGGGGTGGCCATGAAGCTCTTCCACACCAGGCCGCTCCGGTGGTTCTCGATCATGACGACGATCGGCGCCTGGTCGAGGCCCATGTAGACCGGCTCGAACCACTCGTCGGTCTGGTTGAAGCCGTCGTGGAAGCCGTAGATGCCCCACACCCGGTCGCCCAGGTCGCGGTAGAAGTGCCGGAGCGCCCGCATCGACTCCACCGGCGTGTAGGGGAAGGCGCCGAGCGCGGCGTGGATGTTGATGGTGCCGTTGTCGTCGCGCGGCAGCGGGCGGCCGCCGCCGCTGTTGACGCCGGCGGAGAAGCCCCACGCGTCGGGGCCGTAGCCGACGCGCTTGCGCGGGTTGTCGATGGCGTAGGCGCGGTCGATGAGCGCGATGGCGCGGCTGTTCTCGAAGTAGTTGGTGTAGCGGTCGCGCTTGCCGCGCGGGTCGAAGCCCATGAACGAGAACATGGTGAAGAAGAGCTCCGCCCCGTTGCCGACGCCGACGTCGAGGTGGATGCCGTGGTAGGTGTGGCCATTGGTGTAGTGGTCGCCGGCGGTGGTGCGGCCCCAGCCCTGGCGGTAGCGCACGGCGGTGTCCGACTGGCCGGCCCAGCCGGTGTGATACATCGACGCCGGCACCGCGTGGGTCGGCGACGCGATGGCCAGGAGGTAGACGATCATCGTCTCGTTCCAGCCGATGAGCGGGTGCTGGATGTGAAAGCCGTACCTGGGCGACCAGTGCCAGTAGAGGAAGTGGCGGTCGGGGCCGCGCGCGTGCCAGTCCCACTCGACCGTTCGCCAGAACCTCGTGATGGTGGCGCGCAGCTCGCGCTCACCCGGGGTGTCGCGGCCGTAGTACTGGCGCGCGGCGAGCAGACCCTGCATGAGGAAGGCGGTCTCGACCAGGTCGGCGCCGTCGTCGTACTTGCCGAAATGGGCGATCGTCCTGCCGGTGCGGCCGTCGAGGTAGTGGGGCCAGACGCCGTGGAAGCGGTCGGCCCGGTCGAGGAAGCGGACGATCTTGACCATGCGCTGGACCGCCTGCTCGCGCGTGACGAAGCCGCGCTCGGCGCCGACGATGATCGCCATGATGCCGAACCCGGACGCCCCGAGCGCGACCAGGTCGGGGTCGCCCGGGATGATCTCGAGCGCCATGCCGGCGACCGGGTGCGCCGCCTCCCAGTAGTAGCGGAAGCAGGCGCGCTGCACCATGGTGAGGAGGTCGTCGTCCGACAGCGCGCGCGTGGTGGCGGCGGCCGCGCCCGAGCGCGCCGACTCGCGAAAATGTGTGTCCACGGCGCTGACCCGATACGACGCCTTCGCGCCGCTCCGGCCCAGGAAGTCGACGAAGCGGGTCAGGTGGCCCTTCTGGGTCGCGATCGCGCGGTAGTGGGTGCCATCGGTGGCGCGATAGATGACGTAGTGGCGCACCCCGCCCCCTGGCGGCGGCCGCCACGTCAGATCGATGTGGCGGTCGGAGCCGCTGGCGGCCAGCGCTGACGGCGCGGCGGGGGGCGCGCTGCCGGCGCGGTCCTGGCGGTCGCTCGTGATCGCCACCTCGTCGATGTCGAGCGTGTGCGGCCGCCCGTCGTCGAGCCCCTGCACGATCTGGATCGACGCGATGCGCGTCGGCTCGAAGTGGGCGTCGCTGGTGCCGCGGACGCTGCCGGTGAAGGAGGAGAGCGGCAGGCGGATCTGCACCCACTGGCCCGCCGGGATGGAGGCGCGCGCGCCGAGCAGCCGGATGTCCGGCGTGCCCTGACCGGCGGCGTCGACCATGTGGATGCGCGGGGCGTCCTCGGCGGCCAGGCCCTCGGCGGAGCGGGCCCAGAAGCTGAGCGTGTCGCCCACCGGGTGCTGGCTGCCCCACTGCTTCATGACCGCGAGCGCCGTCTGCCAGGCGCCGCCCGGCCGCGAGCGCCATCGCAGGCGGAGGCAGCTCGGCGGGGTCACGCATCGGTCGCGCAGGGCCGGCAGCCGGCCGCGGACCGCCTCGATGTGGCTGGGCGCGACGGCAGAGGCCTGGCTGAAGAAGTAGGAGCGCGCGCCGCGGCTGTTGTCGAACACCACGTGGCGGTCGTAGTCGAAGTCGCCGTCGCGGTCGCGGTCGTGCACGGCGCGGGGAGCGGCCCCGGGATCGGCGCGGGCGGTGGGCGCGCCGGCCGCGGAGGTGAGCGCGGCGGTCAGGGCGATCGCGATGGACGTGGCGCGTGCAGTCACCTTGTCCCGTGGCATCTTGTCCCGTGGCATCTCGTCCCGTGGCATCTTGTCCCGTGGCATCTCGTCCCGTGGCATGTCGTCTGGGCCCTTTCACGGCAGGAGTCGGACGCGGCGGGCGCGAGTGGCGCCGGCCGCCGGCGCGGCGACGAGGACCTCGTCACCGTCGGTGGCCCAGCCATCCGGCGCGCGGGCCAGGGCGGCCGCGCTCGCGCGCCGCGACAGCGCCCGCCCGTCGAGCAGGACGGAGCGCGGCGGCCGCTCGAGGCCGATGACCTCGAGCGCGAGCGATCGCGCGGGCGCCGCGCCGCGGTAGGTGCCGCGCGCGCCGCCTATCTCGATCTCCGCGAGCGCGCCGCCGGCCCCGGCGCGCTGGCGCAAGGTGGTCTCGCGCACCTCGCCGCGCAGGTAGGCGGTCGTCTCGCCGTCGTCCTCGACCAGGGTGAAGGAGCTCGGCCCGGCCGATGCGAAGACCCGGGCGCGGAGCTCGTCGCGCCGGCTGCCGTCCAGGCGGCGGCCCGCCGCATTCATGGTCTCGCCGTCGACCCACTGCATCGGAATGATGGCGCCGGCGCGGGCGTAGAGCGGCAATCGCAGCGCGCCGCGCGGCCGGAGCGGCACGCGCTCCAGCCACTCGCCGCGGCTCTCGTGGCGCGCGCCGGTGTGAAAGTCGAACCAGGTGCCGGCCGGCAGGTAGACCGCGCGGCTCCGCTGATGGGGCCGTGAGACCAGCGCGACCATCAGGCTGGGGCCGATCATCTTCTGGTCGCCGATGCCGCGCGCCCGCGCGTCGCCCGGGAAGTGGAGGAAGAGGGGAGGGAACACCGGCTCGCCGGCGCGGTGGGCGCGATGGGCCAGCGAGTAGAGGTAGGGGATGAGCGCGTAGCGCAGCCGCACCGAGGCCAGATTGCTGGCCCGGTCGCCGATCCGGTCGGGGCTGGTGTGAAACCGGTTGCCGATGTTGAAGGTGTGGGGCCGGACCGGCACGTCGGTCATCGCCGAGTCGGCCAGCCACTCGCTGTACAGCTCGTCCTCGTCGTCGCCCGGGTCGATGGCGTGGCGCCAGAAGCCGCCCACGTCGGAGCCGTAGTAGTCGACGCCCGACATCGACATGTGGAGCTGGTTGCGCTGCTGGGCGGCCAGGGTGGTGAAGCGGGCGCCGAGATCGCCCGACCACATGGCCGCGCCGTGGCGCTGGATGCCGGAGGTGCCGGAGCGGCTGAGGATGAAGGGGCGGCGCGGGCTGCCGTCGCGCCGGTAGCCCCGCGCGATGCTCGCGGCCCAGGACAGGTTGTAGAGGTTGTGGATCGCGGCCTGGTCGGTGCCGATGCCGGCGAAGCCGTGGTAGCGCGCGGTCGGGTCGAACGCCTCCGGCTCGCCGAGATCGGTCCAGTGCCCGACCACACCGAGCTCGACCAGCGGGCGGCGCTTCCAGTCGTGCCAGAAGTCGGCGCCCGCCGGGTTGGTCCAGTCGATCATGCCGCCCACGCCCCACCACTGCGGACTGGCCGCGAGCAGGATGGGCGGGCCGCCGGGCTGGCGGGCGAGAAAGCCGCGCCCGGCCATGCGCGCGTGCTCGGGCAGATCGCGGCCGACGAAGGGCTCCTCGATGAGGATGATGCCCACGCCGTGGCGGTCGCGCAGCTCGGCCAGCTTTCCGGCCGGGTCGGGAAAGTGGTCGGTGTCGAACGCGAGCTTTCCCATCGACGTGACCGGGCTGTCCTGCGCGATGCCGCCGAACCACTGGAGGTCGAGCACGAAGCCGTCGACCGGGAAGCGGCGGCGGCGCAGCCCGGCCAGCACGCCCTCCAGCTCGCGCCAGTCCTCGAAGCCGTACTCCGAGACCCACAGGCCGAAGGCGGCGCGCGGCGGCACGGGAGGGCGCCCGGTCAGGGCCATGTAGTCGGCGCGCAGGTCGAGCGGTGTGTCGCCCGCCATGACGTACCAGCGCAGCTCCGGGCTCGGGGTCGCGACCGACCACGGCCGCCACCGGAGGTCCCACGTCTGCGCGCGCACGTCGTCGACGAACAGCGCGAAGGCGCGCGGGGTGGGACCGGGCCCGACCGCGTACAGGACCGGGAACTGCGCGTCTCCGCATGCGCCGCCGTCGAACGGGACCATCTTGTTGCCGAGCGCCGTGGCCGGGGCGCGCAGGCGGCCGCGCCAGTCGCCGCCGGTCAGGCCCGCGGCGACGCACTTCTCGCCCAGGCCGTAGGCGCTGGCGCCCGGCTCGGCGGCGATCGAGAGCCGCGTGCCCTGCGAGGGGGCCGCGGGGCAGATGCGGCCGAGGTGGCCGCCGCCCGCGCGAGAGACGTCGACGCAGAGGTCGGCGCCCACGTCGAGGGCGAGGTCGGCGGTGGTGATGCGAGCGCCGCGCCTCGTCAAGCGGCGCGGTCCGCGCGCGGGCGGGCCCGGGGCGATCATCGGCGACGTGAAGAGCGGCCGCGCGGCGGAGAACGGCCGATCGGCGGCCGCGAGCTCGAAGTGGACGAGGTCGTCGGCGAGGACCTCGATCACGAGGCGCCGGCCCGCGGCCTCGAACGCCGCGCGGGGAACGCCGCCGGGCGCCGCGGTGCCAGGCGCGGCGGCCGCGGCGGCGGCGGGCGCGGCGGTGGGCGACGTGGGCGGGGCCCCGATCGAGGCCGGGTCCGGGGCCGAGCAACCGGCCGCGCCGGCCGCGACCAGGCCCGCCATGACGATCGCGCGCGCGCCCGGAGCGACGCCGGCGACCCGGGCCCCGCGATCCGCGACCAGCCCCGCGGCTGCGAACGGGCCCGGCCCGCGGTGCCGGACCTCGGCCGCGCGGCGGAGACCGCGAGGCGATCGCGCGCGCGCCTGTGGCACCCTCATCGGATCCTCCGTCGACTCTGTCGTAGACTGCCGGCCATGGCACTGGCGGTCATCACGGGCGCGTCCGGTCTGGTCGGCGGCAACCTGGCGGCGGCGCTCCTCGACGCGGGGCACAGGGTTCGCGCGACCCGCCGCGCCTCCACGCGCGTCGATCACCTCGCCGACCTCGCGATCGAGTGGGCCGACGCCGACCTGGGCGAGCCGGAGCGCCTGGCCGGCGCGTTCGAGGGCGCCGACGTGGTGTTTCACTGCGCGGCCCAGGTCGCCACCCGGCGCGGCGTCACGCCGGCCCTCACCGCGGCCAACGTCACCGGCACCGCGCACGTGCTGGCGGCGGTGCGCGCCGCCCGCGTCCCGCGCCTGGTCCACACCTCGACCGTCGGCGCGGTGGGCCTGTCCACCGACGGCAAGCCGTGCACCGAGGAGGCGGACTGGAACTTCGCCGAGGCGGGCCTCGTCGACGGCTACGCCATCACCAAGCGGCAGAGCGAGGAGCTGGTCCACGCCGCCGCCGGCGAGGGCCTCGACGCGGTCATCGTCAACCCGACCTACATGTTCGGTCCGCTCGACAACAGACCCAGCTCCGGCCGCCTCATCGTCGACGTCGTGCGCCGCCGCGTGCCCGGCTGGACCCTCGGCCTCAACAACTTCGTCGACGTCCGGGACGTGGCGCGCGGCATGATCGCCGCCTGGCAGCGCGGCCAGCGCGGCGAGCGCTACATCCTCGGCGGCCACAACATGACCTACCGCGACATCATGGAGACGATCGCGCGCGTCGCCGGCGTGCGGCCGCCGCGCTTCGGCGTCCCGCGCGCGCTGGCCCGCGTGATGGGCGCGGCCGGCGATCTGTCGGAGCGGCTGCGCCGCAGCGAGCCGCTCATCAACTCCATCACGGTCAGCTACGCGTTCACGACGCGCTTCCAGTTCGCCAGCGACAAGGCGGCGCGCGCGCTCGACTACCGCTTCGGGCCGATCGAGGACGCCATCCGCGACGCCATCACCTGGTTCCGCGGGCGCGGGATGCTGTCGTAGACGATTCGTCATCGTCATCGTCCGCCTCCGCGCCCACCATGGCGACCGCCGCTCGCCGCCGTCGACGGCAGACGGGCGGCGAGCGCACCGCGGCCCGCGCGCGCGACCGCGTCGCCCCACCTTCTCACCGCGACGCACATGTGCGCGCGCAGCGGCGGCTCATTCCACGCGCGCCGCGCGGCGCACGCGCCGGGGCGACCCGGAGTCGGGCTTTCGGTCGCGGGTCGCGAACGACGGCGGAGGATATCGATGTCTCCCTGCTGGAGGATTCGCTGGCGAGCATCCAGGTGACCCCGCGGCCGCGCTCGCCCTCCCCCGGCAATGGCATCCGCGCGGGCGGCCGGCAAGGCGGAAGTCGCCCTGAAGCTCATGAACCAGTCGACGACCGGGATGACGGCACGGACCGGGTGTCCACCGCGACCCTGGAGGTCCAGCCCAGGAAGGGACCAGGCGCCCGCGCCGCCTCGTCCTCCTGCGCAAGGACGACCCGGAGCTCGCCGAGACCCAGCTCAGCCGCGGCGCGCGGCAGACGGAGCCGGCGGCGCGGCGGCCGGCGCCGTCTCGCGCAGCCGCACCTTCCCGTCGCCATCCACTCCGAACGCGGCGTGCGCATCGAGCCCGCGGGCGCGGCACCACGCCGCGCGGTGCTCGCGCTCGAGCTCGCCGAGCGCGGTGGAGGGAGCGTCGCCGTACAGGTACTCGCGGTGGATGCGGTGCCAGTTGGCCGTCGCGCCGAGCCGCGCCAGGATGGAGTAGACGCCCCACTGGATGCGGTTGACGAACACGAAGTCGGGCGGCATGTTGAGCCGGCGCCCAGCCCCGCGAACTTGCCCTCGGGCCGGAACACCATCGCCAGCGATCGGGCGTTGTACTCGGGCGAGAATGTGAAGACCCGGTCCTCGTGGAACGGCTCGTAGAAGTAGCGAAAGTAGTCGTAGAGCAGATCGGTGTCGACCGGCGAGCCGGGCGGGAGGAAGCCGAGCCGCCCGGCCATGTCGCGAAACGCGTCCCGCCGCCCCTCGAGGTGCGCGCAGACCAGCTGCATCCAGGTCGCCACCATGGCGTCCGGGAAGCGCTTCACGCAGCCGAAGTCGAGGAACGTGACCGCGCCTGTCCCGCGCCCGCCCTCGCCGTCACGCCCGACGTCGCCGTCGCGCCGGCCCGGGCGCTCCCCGACCAGATAGTTGCCGGGGTGCGGGTCGCCGTTGAACACGGCGAAGCGGATGAGCGAGCCGAACACGAAGCGATAGAGGACCTCGGCCACGTGATTGCGCTCGGCGGGATCGGCGCCGTCGAGCTCGGCCATCCGCCGGCCGCGCACCAGCTCGCTGGTCAGCACCCGGCCGGTCGAGTGCGCGCCGAACACGCGCGGCACGCGGATGAACGGGTGCCCGTCGTAGAGCCCGGCGAACGCGGCCTGGTTGATGGCCTCGCGCCGGTAGTCGAGCTCCTCGCCGATGCGCGACTGCAGCTCCTCGACCACCGGTCCCGGCTCGAGCGCCGGGTAGAGCAGGGCGACCGCGCGGTAGAGCAGGCCCGCGTTGGCCAGGTCGGCGCCGATGGCCTCGGCCACGCCCGGGTACTGCACCTTCACCGCCACGTCCTCGCCGGTCGGCAGGCGCGCGCGGTGCACCTGGCCGATCGACGCGGAGGCGATCGGCTCGCGCTCGAAGCGGGCGAAGGCGCGCTCGAGCGGCGCGGCCAGCTCTCGCTCCACGACGTCGCGCACCGCGCCGAACCCGAGCGGCGGCGCCTCGGCCTGCAGCGACTCGAGCGCGGCGCGGTACTCGGGCGGCACCGCGTCGGACACGAACGACAGCATCTGCCCGAGCTTCATGAAGGCGCCCTTCATCTCGCCCATCGCGCGGGTCACCGCCTCGGCGTCGCGCGCGCGGCGCTGCGCGGCGTGACGCTCGCCGCCGGCGCGACCGGATAGCAGGCGGCGCGCGCGCGCGCCGGCCGAGCTGGTGGCCAGGCGCGCCGAGAGCCGGCCGACCCGGGCCAGCCTGCCGATCCGCCCGGCGGGGAGCGCGCCGCCCCGTGCGCGCCCGGCGACGAGGAGCGCGGCGGCGGCGATCGCGAACAGAGAGATGGTGACGGCGGCGGCGACGAGGAGGATGTGCATGGGGGGGGGCCCGGATACCCGGCTTCCCTGGGATGCCGCAAGTCGCGGCTTGATTCGCGCCCGGCCATCATGTTACTCAAGAGTCACATGACGGCGGCGGCGATCCGGCGGCAGAGAAGGGACGCACGGGGCGATCGCGGCGGCGCCGGCGATCGCGGAGACGGCGACCGGGGCGATCGCGGCGGCGCGGACCTCGAGCCCCTGTGGCGCGCGCTGGCCGACCCGACCCGCCGCAAGATCCTCGACCTCCTGCGCCAGCGGCCGCACACGACCGGAGAGCTGGCCGACGCATTTCCCACCTCGCGCTTCGCGGTGATGAAGCACCTCACGGTCCTGTCGCGGGCCGGACTGGTGCTCTCGCGCCGTCGGTGGCGCGAGCGCTGGAACCATCTCAACGCCGTTCCCCTGCAGGAGCTGGTCGAGCGCTGGGTCAGGCCCTACGAGGCCGCATGGGCATCGGGGCTCCTCCAGCTCGAGCGCCGGGTCATGCAGCTCACGCACCCGGCCGATCAAGGAGACAGCATGACGACAGATCCGGCGCAGCCGGACAGCCCGCAGAAGCCGGGCCCCGAGGCCGCGCTCGGCACCGCCGAGGTCGCGATGGAGATCTCGATCGACGCCCCGCGCGATCGCGTGTGGCGCGCGCTGGTCGCGGACATTGGCGCCTGGTGGCGCAAGGACTTCCTCCATCCGCGCGCTCGCTCCTTCACCCTCGACCCGCGCCCCGGCGGCCGCGTGGTCGAGGACTGGGGCGACGGCGAGGGCCGCCTCTGGTACACGGTCGTCAGCCTCGAGGCGCCGGGCCGACTGCAGCTTGTCGGTCACCTCATGCCGGGCGACTGCGGTGGCAGCGCCGGCACATCGCACCTCACCCTCGAGCTCGAGGAGCGCGAGGGCCGCACCACGATCGCGCTCTCCGACGTGGTCATCGGCCGGCTGCGGCCCGACCTCCGGTCGGATCTGGCCGAGGGCTGGCAGCTCCTCTTCCGCGACGCCCTCAAGCCGTTCGTCGAGAAGGCAGCCCGCCCGTGAGCCGCGGCGGCGACGAGCTCGACCTGGCGACCGCCGAGACCATGCCGCTCTCGGCCGGCGATGGTCACCGCGCCCTGCACGCGCTCGTCGGCGAGTGGGAGGGCGTCACGTACACCTGGCTCGATCCGGACAAGCCGCCCGACGCGAGCGGCATCGAGATGCGCATCCAGGCCATCCTGGGCGGGCGCTTCGTCCGCCTCGAGTATCGCGGCCAGGTGATGGGCAAGGGCCACGCCGGCGAGATGCTGGTCGGCTACGACCTGTCCGAGCGCCGCTTCACGGCGGCCTGGGTCGACAGCTTCCACATGGCCAGCGGCATCATGATGTCCGCCGGCGAGCGCCGCGACGACGGCGCGATCGCCGTGCTCGGCAGCTACGACGCCGCCGGACAGAAGTGGGGCTGGCGCACCGTCCTTCGCCGCGCGGGCGACGGCGAAGGCGACGGCGACGCGCTCCTGGTCGAGGCCACCAACATCTCGCCCGACGGCGAGGAGCACCGGGCCATCGCGAGCCGCCTGACCCGCCGCGCGACGCCGGCGCCGTAGCCCGACTCCGTCTTCGCACGACGCGTTTCGTGTCGGCCGATGAACGTACCGTCGGCCGCGTCGGGCCTTCGACCCGCCATCTCACGCCGAGCAAATCGCGGCCGCCGCGCGCAACTTTTGCGCGGCTGGATGAGGCCGATCTCGTCGTTTGCAGAGTCCGTGGTCCACGCAGCCGAGAGCGCATTCAATCGCGCATTTCGCCGGACGTGGGGTTCACCCGCCGACCGTTTTCGTCAGAGCGGCCACTGACTCGTCAGCGGAGATTCCTATGGCATGTCGCCTCCGAAGGACGAACTTTGACAATTGATTCGTTGCGGGTGCCGGCCACACGCGCCCATGCTATTCGGGTTCCAGGAGCCATTAGTGTCGAAGAACGTCGCGTCTTCTGAAGACCTGCTGTCGGCGGTCGACGCTGCCAAGGTTCTCGGCGTCTCGGCCGACATGGTGCGGGTCATGGCGCGCGAGGGCCGGCTGCCCGCCGCGGCGCAGACCGTGCGCGGTGTGCGCCTCTTCCGACGCTCCGAGGTCGAGCTGCTCGCCTCCGAGCGAGCGGGTACCGCGCAGTCGCACCACGCGGTCCAGTTCTACGACTCGACGGAGTCTCTGTCGGGCACCGTGGCCAGCTTCGTCGCCGTGGCCCTGCGCGCGCGCGCGCCGGTCGTGGTGATCGCGCGCGCGTCGCGGCACAGCGCGTTCTGCGAGCACGAGGAGATGAGCGGGGTCGACGTCGCTGCGGCCCGCGACTCCGGCCAGCTCGCCTTCTACGACGCCGGCCAGACGCTGGCCACCTTCATGGTCGGCGGGATGCCCGAGCCGGGCCTGTTCCGCGACCGCATCGGCGAGATCATCCAGCGGGCGTCGGCGCCGCGCTCGCGCGTCCGCCTCCGCATCTACGGCGAGATGGTCGACATCCTGTGGCGCGAGGGCCACCGTGAGGCCGCCCTCAAGCTCGAGCAGATGTGGAACGAGCTGGCTCGCAAGCATTCCTTCGCGCTGCTGTGCGCATACGACATGACCGGCTTCCGCCGGGCCGAGCACGAGGAGCGGTTCCGCGCCATCTGCGCGGCTCACACGCACGTCGGACCGGCGGGGACCGAGCAGCCCAGCATCGAGTCCGCCACGCGCCAGCGCGAGGTAGCGCTCCTGCAGCAGAGGGCGCGCGCGCTCGAGGGCGAACTCGAGCTGCGCAAGCGGAAGGAGCGAGCGCTCGAGATCGCCCTGGCCGAGCGCGACCGGGCGGAGAAGAACCTCCATGCGGCCTACGGCCTCCTTGCGGCGCTCGGCGCCGAGCTGTGCGACCCGGCCGCCGCGATCCGCCAGGACCCCGGGCTGGGCCATCGGCTGGTCGACTTCGCGCGCCTCGCCGGAGGTGAGATCGCCATCGACCGGCAGCGGCTCGAGCTGGCTCAGGTGGTCGGCCGCGCGGTCGAGCTGACAGCGCCGCTCCTGGGCGAGCGCGGTCACCCCCTCGACGTCAGGGTTCCGGCCGGCCTCGCCCTCGACGTCGATGCGGACCGCATGGCCCAGGTGGTGGCGGCCGCGCTGACCAGCGCCGCGCTCGGCGCGGATGCCGGCGCGGCGATCCGGCTCGCTGCGCGGCGAGACGCGGACTCGATCCTGCTCTCGGTGGCGCGAGGCGGTGCGGCGATCGCCGCCGATCGCGGTCGCGGCGCCGCCGACCTGGCGATGGCGCGCGAGCTGGTGCGCCTGCACGGCGGCTCCGTCGCCGACCGCGCGGGCGAGCTGGTCATCGCGATACCGGCTGCCGGCGACCTCCCCGCCGAGGACGGCGCCGGCGAGAGCGGGGCCGCGAGCGCGAGCCCGGACGATCGCGCGGACGAGAACCGGGCGGCCAGCGCGGACGAGGGCGGCGATGGCGGCGGCGCCGCAGCTCCCGCCGCGCGCTCGGCGCGCCCGGGGCCGCAGGGGCCGAGCCGGCGCATCCTGGTGGTCGACGACAACGAGGACCTGGCCTCGCTCATCAGCGAGCTCCTGCGCGAGCACGGCCACGAGGTGGAGCTGGCCCTCGATGCCCCCTCCGCGATCGAGTGCGCCGCGGCGTTCGCGCCCGACGTCGCGCTGCTCGACATCGGTCTCCCGGGCATGGACGGCTACGCCCTCGCGCGCGAGCTGCGCCAGCTGCGCCGCGAGCTCAGGCTCATCGCGGTCACGGGATACGCGCAGGAGTCGGATCGCCGCCGCTCGGAGGAGGCCGGCTTCTCCGGCCACCTGGTCAAGCCGGTCAACCCCGACCTGCTGGCTCGGATCATCCGCGGCGCCTGACGCTCGCGTCAGGTCTCGCCCGGGTCGACGCGCCGCCACTCGCCGCGCATCGGCGGGACCCGCCTACCCGACCGGCAGCGTGAAGTAGAAGGTCGCGCCCGCGCCCTGCGTGCTCTCGACCCAGAGGCGGCCGCCGTGCGCCTCGACGATGCCCTTGCTGATGTAGAGGCCGAGCCCGGTCCCTTTCTTGGCGTGCCGCTCGGCCGACCAGTAGGGCTCGAACAGATGCGGCAGCTCCGCCTCCGGGATGCCGGGCCCGGTGTCGGACACCGCGAACAGCGCCTCGCCCCCCGCCGGCACGCAGGTGACGGTGATGGAGTCGCCCGGCTGGCAGATCTTGATCGCGTTGCCGATGAGGTTGCCGAGCACCTGCAGCACCCGGTCGCGATCGCACTCGAGCTTGACGTCCCCGAGATCGCACGAGCGCGAGAGGTGCATCCCCTTCTCGCGCGCGCTGGGCACGTGCACCTCCATCGCCTCGTGGAGCACCTCACCGGCGTCCTCGAGCCGGCGCTCGAGCGAGAGCCGTCCGACCTGGATGCTGGCCATGTCGAGCAGGTCGCCGAGCAGATGCTCCATGCGCGTGGCGGAGCGGTGGATGGTCTCCACCTGCTTGCGCGAGCGCATGTCGGCGCCCAGCCGCAGGAGCAGCAGCGCGGCGGCCATCTGGATGGCGGCCAGCGGGTTCCGGAGGTCGTGCGACACCACGGCGAGGACCTCCTCGCGCATGCGGATCGCGTGCTGCGCCTCCTCGAACGCCTGCTCCAGCTTCTCGTTGGTCTGCGTCAGCTGCTGGGTGCGCTCGCGGACGCGCTCCTCGAGGTCGCCGGCGGCCCTGCGCAGCTCGTCCTCGGCCGCCCGCCGCTCGGTGATGTCGCGCGTCACCTTGGCGAAGCCGAGCAGCTCGCCGGATCGGTCCCGCACGGCCGTGATGACGACGTTGGCGTAGAACTGCGAGCCATCCTTGCGGACCCGCCAGCCCTCCTCCTCGTACGCGCCCTCGCGCTTGGCGACCTCGAGCTCGTACTCCGGGTGGCGGGCCGCCACCGCCTCGGCCGTGTAGAACATCCGGAAGTGCCTGCCCATCGCCTCCGAGGCGGTGTAGCCCTTCACCCGCTCGGCGCCCGCGTTCCAGCTGCTGATGACGCCGTCCGGATCGAGGATGAAGATGGCGTAGTCCTTGACCGCCTCGACGAACAGCCGCCACTTGTCCTCGCTCCTCAGGATCGCGGACGACGCGCTCTCGTCGGTCTCGGACGGGGACCGCGACGCGGTCCTTGGCGGCGGCGCAGACGAACCTGCTGGACGCTTGTCGGGCACGCCGCGCTTCATATGTGACATGCCTGTTTCCCTGTCAAGCGCGCAGGATCTGCAGCCGGGCGTAGAGCTGCTCGTAGAGCCTGGCCTGCACATCCCACGAGAAGTCCTCGGCCATGCCGTTGCGCATGACGCGCAGCCAGGCGCCGCGATCGCGATAGAGCTCCATCGCGGCCTCGATCGCCCAGCGCAGACCGGCCTCGTCGTGGTGCTCGAACAGGATGCCGTTCCCTTCCCCGGTGGACGGGTTCCACGGTCGCACCGTGTCGGCCAGCCCACCGGTCCGATGGACGATCGGCACGGTGCCGTAGCGCAGACTGTACATCTGGTTCAGCCCGCACGGCTCGTAGATCGACGGCATGAGGAACATGTCCGCGCCGGCCTCGATCATGTGGGCGAGCTGGTTCGAGAAGCCGCGATAGAAGCAGACCTGGCGGGGAAAGGTCTGCTGCAGGGCGGTGAACATCTCCTCGAAGCGGCCCTCGCCGCTGCCGAGCACCGCCATCTGGAAGCCGTGGCGGCGGAGCAGGTCCGGCATCACCTGGCCGAGCAGGGCGAAACCCTTCTGCCCGGCCAGTCGCGACACGATCCCGACGACCGGAACCCCCTCGACGTACGGCAGGCCGAGCGCGGTGAGGAGCGCCCGCTTGTCGAGCTCCTTGCCGGCCAGGTCCTCCGCGCTGTAGGGCTGCTCGATGTGGGAGTCGCGGTCGGGGCTCCACTCGTCGTAGTCGACCCCGTTGAGGATGCCCACCACGGTGGCGCTGCGCGCGCGCAGGAACGGATCCAGGCCGGCCCCGTGCTGCTCGGTCTGGATCTCGTGCGCGTAGGTCGGGCTCACCGTGTTGATGCCGTCGGCGTAGAGGATGCCGTGCAGGAGGAAGTTGACGCGGCCGGAGCGGAGCTGGTCCTGGTGGAACAGATGGGCCGAGCCGCCCATCCCGCTGTCGGCCACCGCGAACCCGCCGAACACGCCCTGGTACTGGAGGTTGTGGATCGTGAGCAGGGTGCGCGCGCGCTCGAACAGGCGGTCCCAGGCGAAGAGAGTCTTCAGGGCGAGCGGCGTGAGCGCGGACTGCCAGTCGTTGCAGTGCACGACGTCGGGCGCGAAGCCCATCCGCTGGCAGGCGGCCAGCGCGGCGGCCGACAGCACCAGGAAGCGCAGGTGCTCGTCCGGATCCGCCGTGTAGATCGACGCGCGGTGATAGAGCACCGGACAGTGGACCAGGAACACCGGGAGCTCGGCGCCCGGCGCCTCGGCGGCGACGATCGACACGACGTAGTGATGCGATCCGAGGCGGATGTCGATGTCGTTCAGCCCCGGCACGAGGTTGAAGCGTCCCCGCGTGGTGTCGATGGTGCCGTAGAACGGCAGGAACACGCGCACGTCGTGGCCCGCGCGGTGTAGGTGGCGCGGGAGCGCCGCCATGACGTCGGCCAGACCGCCGATCTTGGCGAACGGAGCCGCTTCGGAGGTGAGGCAGAGGATATTCACGAGGCGGCATCATGCCACCCTCGGCGGGCGGTTTGAATTCCTCGACCCCCCGCCCGTCAGTCTCCCCGAGGGTGAGAGACAGGTCGGCGACACGCCGACCGGCTGAGCGGCACGGTCCCAAGTAGGGAGTCGGCCAGCCAGCCCGCCCGGCGCGACGGTCGCGGACGAGCCGCGGGCTGTACCGGACCTCGTGTGCCCAAGGAGACTGCAATGACCGTGAATCGGACGACCGTGGGTCGCTTTTTCCTCGCCGCCACCATCGGACTTGCGTCGCTCGGCCTCGCCGGCGCCGCCAGCGCGAACCCGGTGGTCACCGCCACCAGCAGCGCGTCGGTCAGGGCCGGCATCCACGTGGACGCGCGCTTCGCCGTGAATGTCCGCGACCACCGCACCCCCCCGACCATCCGCCGCGGCGAGCCCTACCCCACACCCGGCGAGATCACCTACCGCCGCGCGCTCGTGCGCTACGACCTCAAC
>DATFRY010000132.1:0-16958 GCA_035262925.1 Kofleriaceae bacterium
ATCTACCTGAGCGGGCCGCGGCTCTGGTTCGGGCCCTACGATGGCCGATGAGCTCACGATGAACAGACGCAGGTTCCTGCAGGCGGTGGCCGCCGTCGGAGGGGCGGCGGCTGCCGGGTGCGCCGGCGCCGCGCGCGTGCGGCCCCCGGCGCGGCCGGCGCGGCCGGCTGCCGGACCGCGACCGGCGGGGGCGGCGGCGCCGCGCCATGTCGTCTTCATCTTCCTGCACGGCGGCTACGACAGCCTGCTCACGTTCGATCCCAAGCTGCCGCGCGAGGTCGACGCGGTCGACCTCGAGTACCGCGCCGAGGAGCTGGTCGACGGCCGCAGCCGGCGCTACGGGCCGCTGTTCCGGCCGCTCCTGGCGCACGAGGACCGGCTGGCGATCCTGCACGGCGTGCGGGTCGACTCGGCCGGCCACGAGACCGCCGCCGATTACGTCGGGCGCGGCCGCATCGCCGACGACGGCCCGCTCATCGGCGACGTGATGGGGCGGCTCCTGCCCGGGACCGCGCCGATCCCGCACCTCATCGCGGGGTCGTCGTCGCCGCAGCTGTTCCTGTGCGGCGCGCTCTGCCCGGACGACTCGGTCAATGCGCGCGCCACCGCGGCGGTGCTGCCCGGCGCGCTCGCCCGGATGATGGGCCGGCCGGCCGCGGACTGGCCGGACCTGATGGCGGTGGTGGCCGAGGAGCGCGGGGCGGGGGCGGCCGACGTGTTCGCCAGCCCCGAGCGGCTGCGGGCCTATCGCGAGCTCGATCGCGACGCGGTCGCGCTCGGCGAGCTCCTGGCGGCCGGCCGCGCGCACGAGGGGCTGTCCGACGGCGATTTCGGTCGCGGCCTCAACGCGGCGATCGAGGCGATCCGGCTCGAGAAGGCGCGCTTCACGACCGTGCCGAGCGAGCCGTTCCAGCTCGACACCCACCTGGACAACCTCCGGCTGCAGCGGCGCTACTTGCCGCCCATCCTGGACGACCTGGCCGGGTTCCTCCGCCTGCTGGCGAGCACCTCCAACCGGCACGGCCCGCTGGTCGACCAGACGACCGTGATCATCGGGACCGAGATGGGCCGCTTCAACCGCCTCAATGCGTTCCAGGGCCGCGACCACTGGCCGGAGAACTCGTGGCTGCTGGCCGGGCGCGGCATCCGCGCGGCGCCCGGCGGCATCGCGGTCGGAGCCACCGATCGCGCGCGAAGGTCGCGACCGATCGACTTCGCGTCGGGCGCGGTCGACGACCGGGGCCGGCCGGTCTTCGTGCAGTCGGTGTTCGCGACCGCCGCGCGGGCGGCCGGGCTCGAGCTCGGCCCGCTCGGTTACCGCGAGGACGACGTGCTGCCGTGCCTGCTGGCCGCGAGCTGAGCCGGTCGCGCCTGCGCCGCCGCCCGCGCCGTCGACGGCATCAGTAGCCGGCGGCCTTGTCGACCAGGTTTCGCAGCGGGCGGCCGGCGGCGTCCCGCGTCAGGTTCTCGCACAGGAGCTCGACGGTGCGCGCGAAGCGGCCGGGGAAGGCCGCCCCCCAGTGCTGCGTGAGGATGACGCCGGGCAGGTCCCACAGCGGCGAGGCCGCCGGCAGCGGCTCCTCCTCGTACACGTCGAGCGCCGCGCCGGCGAGGCGGCCGTCGGTCAGCGCGGCGACGAGCGCCGCCTCGTCGACCACCTTGCCCCGCCCGACGCTGACGAACAGCGCCCCGCGGCGGGCCGCCGCGAAGGCGGCGCGGCCGAACATGTGCGCCGTCTCGCGCGTGCAGGGCAGGGCCGACACGATGACGTCGGCCCCGGCCACGAGGTGCAGCAGGTCCGCCGCGCCACCGACGACGTCGAAGCCCTCGGCCGGCCGCTCGGCGTGGCGGCGCACGCCGATCGTCCGCAGCCCGAAGCCGCCGGCCCGCCGGGCGACGCGTCCGCCGATCGCGCCCACGCCGGCGACCAGCAAGGTCTTGCCCTCGAGCTCGGCGAAGTCCTCGAGCGAGAAGCCCTCCCAGCGGCGGTCGCGCTTGCGCGCCCAGGCCTCCGGCAGCCGCCGGGTGAACGCCAGGATGAAGCCCATCACCTGGTCGGCCACGACGTGGGCCGACACACCCGACGCCGACGTCAGCACGAAGGGCCGCTCGACCGCTTCGGGGTGCGCGAGCAGCCAGTCGGCCCCGGCGATCCACTGCTGGTACCACCGCAGCCGGGGCAGCCCGATCACCACCTCGGGCGCGAGCCAGCCGGCCAGCACGTCGACCCGGTCGGCGACCTCGGCCGCGATTCCGGGTTCGCGGCCGACGACGAGATCGTGGCCGGGCATGAGGGTCGCCACGCGCCGCCTGTCGGCCTCGCCCACGGCGGCCGGGTCGATCGCCCACAGGAGGACCGGCCGCACGCTACCCCCACTCCCCGCCGCGGCGGAAGCGGGCCCGGGCCGCCTCGCCGAAGGCACGGGCCGCCTCCTCGAAGCGCGCCAGGACCTCGTCCGGCGCCAGGCCCTCGGCGCTGCGCGCGCTCTCGATCATCGTGTGGCACTCGTTCCTGTCCATGAACGCGGCCGCCTCGACCAGGCGCGGCTCGTCCTCCTCGGGGATGGCGACGAAGCCGTGGGCGTCGGCGTGAATGAGCTGCCCGGGCCCGACCTTGCAGCCGAAAACCTCGACCTCGCAGCCCCACCGGACCGGCCACATCGCGGCGTGCCCGACGCAGCGCCGGCGCGCGATCGCGCGGAACCCGGCGTGGCGCATCTCCTCGACGTCGCGCACCCCGCCGTCGACGATCGTGCCGACGCAGCCGAGCGCGCGGTGCAGGTTGCTCGAGATCTCGCCCCAGAAGGAGCCGTGCGTGCGCGGCTTGTCGAGGTCCTGGACCACGACGACCTTGGGCCCGGGGGCGTGGGCCATGTAGCGGTAGTACTTCGCCCACGCCTCGCCGTCGCCCTTCGCGTGGGCCCGGTTCGACGGCTCGATCACCAGCGTGATCGCGCGGCCCACCATCGAGCCCTGATCGGGCATGAAGTCCCGGGTCTCCTCGAGGTTGAAGCACTCGCGCGTCGTGTCGCGCGTCGTGACCTGCTCCCACCCGTTGAAGATGGTCGGCGTGTTCCACCGCCTGAGCTCCAGAAGCTGGCCGTGGGAGAGGCGTCCGGGCACCGCGTCAGGCATCGGGGACCTCCCTCGAGCGGGTCGGCTCGATCCGGTAGAAGGCGCGCCCGGTCCGCCAGCGGATCCGGGCCTGGTCGTCGGGGCCGAGCTCGGCGAGGACCGCGTCGAGCGCCGCGAGCCAGGCGCCGATCGTCGCGGCCTGGAGGACGATCGGCCAGTCGCTGCCGATCATCAGGCGGGCCGGGCCGAAGCAGGCGATCGCGTGGCGCAGGAAGGGCGCCAGGTCGCCCGCGGTCCACGCGCCGCGGTCGGCGTCGGTGACGAGGCCCGACAGCTTGCACCACACGTTGGGCAGCGCGGCCAGCCGCGCGAGGTCGCCGCGCCAGGGATCGAGGCCGCGGCCGCGCACGTCGGGGTTGCCGAGGTGGTCGAGGACGATCGGCACCTCGGGGCAGCGCGCGGCCAGCTCGCGGGCGGCGCCGAGCAGGGCCGGCGTGACGCGGAGGTCGAGCGCGAGGTCGAGCGCGGCGAGGCGACGCGTCGTCCTCAGCGCGGCCGGCGCCAGGCAGCGGTCGGGATCGGGCTCGAAGGCGAGCTGCCGGCGCACGCCGCGCACCAGGGGCTCCGCGGCCAGGAGCTCGAGGAAGCCGGCGTCATCCTCGTCGTCGAGCGGCGCGTCGGCCACGATGGCCGCGACGCGCGGCTCGCCGCCGGCGTCGGCGTCGGCGTCGGCGAGCTCGAGCGCGAGCTCCACCTCGGCGGCGGGATCGGCGCCGCCCGCGGTCACGAGGACGAACGCACCGACCTCGGCCGAGGTCGCGGCCCGGTAGTCGGCCGGCAGGAGCGGCCGGTCGAGCGCCGGGAGCGCGGCGAGCCATGGATATGCGAGGCGCCGGGGATCCCAGCAGTGGACGTGCGCGTCGAGGAGCGGGGTCATCGCGCGACCAGCGGCTCGAGGGCGAGGCGGCCGAGCCGCGCCTCGAGCAGCGCGCGGTCCGCGGCCAGGCCGGCCCGCTCGGCCGCGTCGAGCACGCGCGGCAAGAGGTCGACGTCGCCGACCGCGTTGAGGAAGACCTCGGGCCGCGCCAGCACCCAGTGCACCGCGTCGTCGATGTCGGCCTGGTCCTCGAGCGGCTCGTACCACGGGTTGCGCGTCGGCGGCCCGCGCCACGGACCGCGCGCGATCGCCTTGATCGTCTGCACGGCGACGTCGCGCCGCGCGCACTCGTCGAGCAGCGCGCCGACCTCGGCGGCGTAGCCCGGCGCCCGGGTCATCGGGAAGCTGTACGGCACCAGGACGGCGTCGAAGTCGAAGGCCTCGAGGCTGCGGCGCAGCACCCGCGGCGCGGCGGCGCCGTGCGCCGTGACGCCGAGGAAGCGGGCCAGGCCCTGGTCGCGGGCCTCCACGAAGGCCTCGATCGCCCCCTCGGGGCCCATCGCGACCTCCCACTCGTCCTCGTCGAGCTTGTGCATCTGCCAGAGATCGACCGCGTCGAGCCGCAGCCGCTCCAGCGAGCGCTCGAGGTCGAGCCGGGCCTCGAGGTACGTGCGGCCGAGGGTCTTGGTCGCGACGAACACGTCGCGCCGGCCCGCGAGCCAGTCGCCGATCAGCGCCTCGGACTCGCCGTAGAGCGGGGCCGTGTCGACGTGGTTGACCCCGTGCGCCGCCGCCAGGTCGAGCGCGTGCGCGGCGCGCTCCGGGGTGGCGCCGCGCAGCGCCTCGCCGCCGAAAAGCACGCAGGAGCTCGCGTGGCCGGTCCGGCCGAAGCGCCGCCTGGCGATCACGCGGCCGCCTCGCGGGCGCGGGCGAGCTCGCGGCAGAAGGCCTCGATCGCGGCGGCGGCCAGGTCGGCGGCGCCTCCGGCCTGCGCCTCGATCGGGTTGGCGCCCTCGTCGCCGCCCGCCAGGTCGGAGACCGCGCGGAACGCGATGAACGGGACGCCGTTCACGTGGGCCGTCTGCGCCACCGCGGCGGTCTCCTGGTCGAGGACCTCGGCGCGGAAGCACTGGCCGAGCCAGTCCCGGAACTCGAGGTTGTCGACGAACGGCGCGCCGCTGACGCCGCGCCCGCCGAGGACGACGCGGCAGGAGCCGGCGCCGGCCGCGCGACGGGCCGCGGCGAGGAGGCCCGGGTCCACCTCGAACCAGAAGCGCACCTCGTCGCCGTCGTCGTCGTCGCCGTCGCCGCCCTGGCCGTCCTCCACGGCGGCGCGCGCGACG
Organism: Kofleriaceae bacterium; assembly: GCA_035262925.1. Classification (GTDB taxonomy): domain Bacteria; phylum Myxococcota_A; class Polyangia; order Haliangiales; family Haliangiaceae; genus DATFRY01. The sequence continues at coordinate 5,296 of DATFRY010000132.1, forward strand.
AACACCGGGCGCGGGAACATCATGCCGAAGTTGGTGAAGTCCATCAGCGACCAGTCGCACGCCCAGCCGTCGCCGGCCCGGCGGGCGAGGTGGCTCTCCTGGTAGCTGGCCCAGCTCGCCGGCACGACGACGTCGCCGGGGCCGAGCGCGGGCGCGACGCCGCCGGCGACACCGGCGACCACCACCGCCTCGACCTGCGCCCGATCGAGCAGGGCCTGGGTCGCGATCGCGGCGTTGACCATGCTGATCCCGCACTCGGTCACGACGACCGGCAGGCCGCCCAGCGCGCCGAGCCACTGGGGCCGGCCGAGGTGGCGGCGCGCCTCCTCGACATGGAGGCGGGCGCGGAGCCGCTCCGCCTCGAGTCGGCACGGCGCGACGATCGCGACGCGCCCTCGCAGCGACGGATCCACGGCCGGCTCACCCGGGAGCGACGGGCGTCGCGTGCGGCTCGGCCTCGTCGTCGACGATGAGATCGTACAGGCTGCCGCCGTCGTACCTCCACCAGCCCGGCGGCGTCGGGATCGGGCGCGCGACCCGCGAGGGGTCGAGCTCGGCGCCCGGCCGGATGAGCGCGCGGTAGTCGACGTGGCGCGCCGTCTTCTCGCGCTCGATGTCCTCGCGCCTGCGGAGCTGCACGTGAGCGAAGCCGTGGCCGATGTCGGCCAGGCAGTAGCGGCACGCCGCGAGCGGGCGCTCGGCGCCGAGGTAGGCCGCGAGCGCGGGCATGAGATCTCGCGTGGCGTGGAGGTCGAGCCCGTCCTCGGGGTTGCGCTCCGGCCGGCCCGAGCGCTCCATCCGCTCGTCGAACGTGTGCGCGCGGATGCAGCGGAAGTAGCGCCCGGCGTACACCGTGTGCAGGTTCACCGAGCTCGAGCAGCCGCGGAAGATGGCCTCGACGTGGCCGTCGTCCTCGATGCGATCGTTGAGCAGGCTCTGCGGGAACACCGGCGTGTCCTTGACCGCGACGGTGACGTCGTGGCGGAGGCCGATGTCGACCACCTCGTTGGGGTCGAGCTTGTAGTGGACGCCGGGGTAGCGCGTGATCTCGACCGCGTCGACCAGCCGCCACATCTCGTCGGTGAACCGGTGAAGGAGGACGCCGTTGGTCAGGAGCACGATCCCGCGCGCGTAGCCGCGCTCGCGCGTCAGGCGGAAGAACTCGACCAGGCGCGGGTGGAGGAGCGGCTCGCCGCCGCTGAACACCAGGCAGTCGAGGTCCATCACCGCGCTGAGCGCGTCGAAGTCGCGGGCGAAGTCCTCGACCGCCGCGAAGGTCTCCGGCATCCAGGGGGACACCCGATCGCAGCGGGCGCACCGGAGGTTGCAGTGGCGCGCGACCTCGAAGGACACCGTGCCGTGCGTGATGCGGTCCGCGGTCACGGCGTCACCACCTGGATCAGCCCGGCCTCGATCAGCTCCTCCGCCAGCCCGAGCAGGTCCCCGCTGAGCTCGTCGTACTCGACCTCGTACTGCTCCTGCAGGGCCCGACAGACCGCGCGGAGCGGGCGCGCGCCGTCGAGGGCCAGGAACATCGCGGCGCCGGCGTCGTTGAGCGCGAAGCCGCGCTCGAACACGACGCCCTCCTTGTTGCGGATCCAGGTCAGGCCGGGCGCCTTCGCCAGGACGACATCATCGTTCAAGGGCATGCGGTGGTCATTCCTGTTCCGGGGCCTGTTGCTGGGCCGGTTCCTAGGCCTGCTCGTAGTGGTGCGCGTGCCAGACCGTCATCACCAGCCCTTCGGGCCCGTCGAACTTGAAGTACGAGTGCGCGTGCTCGAGCGGGACGATCGGCGTGCAGTCGATGCCGGCCCGGACGAGGCGATCGCGGCAGGCCTCGAGGTCCTCCGCCGTCAGATCGAAGTTGGCGTGCGGGCCCTCCAGGGCGTGGGCCGGACATGGAATCTCGCTCGAGGTCATCTCGGCCCGCGGCGTGTGCGGGTAGGGCATCAGCGCGAGGCGCGCGTCGCCCAGGCGGAAGGCGTTGTAGCCATCCGACACGAACATGTGCTCGAGGCCGATGACGTCGCGCCAGAAGGCCACCGCCCGCCGGATGTCACGGACGTGGAGAATGCAGTGCCCGACGCTCTTGATCGCTCCGTCCATCGCTGCAAACTACTGTGCACCACTCGGAGGGTCAATCTCTATATGGCAATCGGACGCATCGTCGACATCGGCCACGCCATCGTCCACACCCGCGACATGGCGCGCAGCGTGGCGTTTTACCGCGACATCCTCGGGCTCCGGCAGATCCTGGCGGGCGAGGCATTCAACGAGTTCCGGGTTGGAACAGTCGACCTCTGTATCATGAAACACCCTGTTACACCCCGGGAGCACATGACCGGCAGCGAGCGGCCCTGTCCGGCATACGAGTCCCACGGCCCGCACGTCAACTTCGACTTCACGACCGACGACATCGAGGCCTGTCGCGCTCGGCTGATCGCCGCCGGCGTCGACTGCGGCCCGATCGTCGAGCTCGAGGGCGCGCACCCGTACTTCACGTTCGCCGATCCGGACGGCACCGTCCTGACCGTGTGGACCCAGCACCATCCGACGCTCGCGATGGCCGAGGTGGCGCGGCTTCGGAAGGAGAAGGAGGACGAGCCGGCCGGGCGCTGAAGGTCGCGCCGGGACCCGGCTCGCGCCGACGGCCCGATCAGGCGTCATCGAGCGCCTCGAGCTCGGCCCAGGCCTCGTCGTCCGCGCCGTAGCGCCACCAGCCGCGCTGGCTCGGCGTCGGGCGCTCGACCGCCGCCGGGTCGCCGAACGCCGAGGGCGCCAGCACCTCGCGGGCGTCGCCGTGGCGCTCGCGCTGCTCGCGCTCGATGTCGGCCCTGCGCCGCAGCTGCACGTGCTCGAACCGGCGGCCGCTGTCGCCCAGGCAGTAGTTGCATGCCACGAGCGGCCGGTCCTCCGCCAGGTAGGCGGCCAGAGCCGCGCGCAGGTCGCCGCCCGCGTGCAGGTCGACCCCGTCGGCCTGCCGGTTGGAGACCGTCCGTCCGGCCATGGCCAGCCTCTCTTCCAGCAGGTGGGCCCGCGAGCAGCGGTAGAACCGCCCCTCGAACACGGTGTGGCAGTTCACGGCCGCCGAGCAGCCGCGATAGACGGTCTCGACCACTCGCGGGTCGTCGAGCGGATCGTTCACCAGCATCTGCTGGAACACGCTGGCGTGCTTGAGGACCACCGTGGTCCGGTGGCGTCGTCCGCGGGCGAACAGCTCGTCGGGCGGGGTCTTGAGCGCGATCCCGGGGTAGAGCGTCAGCTGGAGCACGTCGATGAGCTGCCAGACCTCGTCGCTCATGCGCGGCACCAGGACGCCGTTGGACAGGAGCACCAGGCCGCGGGCGTAGGCCCGCTCGCGCGCGGTCGCCAGGAATCGCGGCAGCTCGGGGTGGAGCAGGGCCTCTCCGCCCGAGAAGCGCAGCTCGTCGATGGTCATGACCGCGGTCAGCGCCTCGAAGTCGCGCACGTACTGGTCGAACGAGGCCATCGATTCGGCGAACCAGGGCGACGCATGGTCGCAGCGGGCGCACCGGAGGTTGCAGTGCCGGGTCAGCTCCATGCTCACGCTGCCGTGTTCGAGTCGATCCATCGTTACCTCGCGGGTGTCGTGTCGTGTTGCCGGGCCGGGCGATCGCGCCGGGCGTTCAGGTCCCGAGCGCCGCGGCGATGCGCTGCGCCGCCTGCGCGGCCGGAGGTCTCGCGGCGATGCCCGCCGCCATCTCTCGCGCGCACCGCCGCTGCGGATTGCCGGGCGCGAGCAGCTCGGTGATCGTGTTGTGGAGCGTCTCGGGCGCCACCAGCTCGGGCGGCAGGTAGACGCCGACGCCGAGGGTCTCGGCCAGCTCCGCGTTGAGGGGCTGATCGATGGCGAAGGGGACCAGCACCATCGGCACGCCATGGACCAGCGCGCGCGAGATGGAGCCCCAGCCGGCGTGCGTGATGACCACGCCGGTCCGGGCCATGACCAGAGAGTGCGAGAGATACGGCACGACGGTCACGTTGCCGGGCAGCCGCCGGCCGGCCGGCCAGAAGCCACCCGCGGTGACCAGCCCGTGCACCGGCAGGTCGGCCAGGGCTTCGATCGCCGCCTCGAGGTAGGCCAGCACGTCGCCGCGCAGCGCCTCGACGGCGGAGGTGCTGGTCGTGACGAGGACCAGCGGCCGGTCGTCGAGCGCGGGGATGCGGGCCTGCTCTGCGGGATCCGGGGCGGGATCCCAGGCCAGCGCGCCGATGTGCGCCGTCGGTCCCGGCAGCTGGCCGCCGTCGAAGGCTGCCGGCCACGGCGCCAGGGTCAGGGTGGGGGACAGGCTCTGCTGGTAGGCATCGCGCGGGTCGGACGCGAGGCCGAGCGAGCGGCGCAGGCCGGCGGTCGGGACCGCGCGCACCGGCGACCCGGCGAAGTCCGCGTGGCTCTCGAACGGAGAGGTGGCGAGGCTTGCCCAGGGCACGCCGCTCCGCTGTGCGGCCAGCGCCGCCCCGAGGTGGAAGGTGTCGGTCACGACGGCGTCGATCCGGCGCGCCGCGATCACATCGGCGAGCTCCGGGGCAGAGGCGCCCGCCAGCGAGCCGAACGCGGCGACGACGTCCTCGGCGGTCGCCATCGCCGCGAAGCGATCGACGTGATCGAGCGCCGCCGTCATGAGCACGTGCTCGCATCCGAGGAGACCCGCGAATCTGGCCGCGCCCGGCTCGGCGTATAGCACGACCTCGTGCCCGGCCGCGCGCAGCGCGGCGACGATCGCCAGGTGGGGGAACAGGTGACCGGTGAACATCGCCGGCGCGACCAGGACGGTGCTCACGCCCACCTCCCGGGCGCCGGCGCGGCGGCCGCGCGCGCGTGGTCGAGCGAGTGCAGCGCGAGATAGCAGCGGCGGCGGAGGCGGCCCTCGCGATCGCGCGCCATCGCGCCGCGGATGGCCGGAGCCGCCTCCGGACGTGCGAGCAGCTCGAGCGCCTCGACCGCGGCCTCGACGACGAGCAGATCGCGGTCGCGCAGCAGCGCCTCGAGCAGCTCGCGCGCGCCGCGCACCTCGGCCTCGTGGCCGCCGCGGGCCAGCGTCGCGGCGGCCAGGGCCGCGGTCCGCCTCACGTGCGACGACCCGGTCGGCGCGAGCGCGGCCCGGATCGCCGCGCCGGCCCCGGCCGAGCGGGCCTCGGCGAGCCCGCGCAGCGCACCCCGCGCGACCACGTCGAGGAAGGACGCCCGCCGCAGCGTGGCCTCGAGGAGGGGCCCGTGCGCGGGGCCGTGTCGGCCCAGCGCGTGACAGGCGTCCGCGAGCACGTGGTCGCTCGGATCGCCGCGCTCGATCGCGCAGGCCAGGCTCGCCGCCGCTCGCGGGTCGCCCGGGAAGCGGCCGAGCGCGGTCGCGGCGGCGCGACGCACGCGCGCGTCGGGCTCGGCGGCGAGCGCCGCGACCAGGGCCGCGCAGTCGTCGCCGGCACCGGCCGCCGGGCCGGGCGCGACCGCGGCACCGGCCAGCCGCCCGAGCGCGGTTGCGGCCTCGGCGCGCACGCCCCAGAACGAGTCGCCGGTCAGCGCTGCCCGCAGCGCGCCGGGGACCCGGGCGTCGACGTCCGCGTCGGCGCCCAGGTCGACGCGGACGTCGACGTCCGCCCGGTCGGCGGCCAGCGCGCGGGCGGCATGGACCCGGTCGATGGCCTCGCTCGCGCCGGTCAGGGCGCCGAGCTCGAGCTCCACCGGCCAGCGCGGACGGACCCGGGCCAGGAGGTGCTTGCCGGGATCGAACACGACGTGGGACGGCTCGGCCTCGAGCTCGAAGCGGAAGCAGCAGGTCGCGCCGTCGATCACGATCGCGCGGTCGACGTCGGCGGCGCCGACCCGGAAGCGCACCGCGGTCGGCAACCGGAACCACGGCACCCCGGCGTCGATCTGGGTCTGCACGACGGTGAGCTCGGCAACCCTGCGCGCCGCGTCCCAGCGATACGAGACGTCGAGCTCGGGAAAGCCCTGTCCGACCGTGACCCACTGCTCGAGAAACCACTCGATCGCGCGGCCGGTCTCCTGCCGCACGGCGCGGCACAGATCGGCGGTGACCGCGCTGGCATCCTGCCGGTCGGACAGGAACCGGCGCAGCGAGCGGGTGAAGTCGGCCTCGCCGAGCAGCGCGTGGAGCATGTGGGCCACCCAGCCGCCCTTGTCGTAGGCCCGCCGATCGAACAGCTCCATCGGCCGATCGCACACGCGGTCGACCAGGGGCCGGCGCTGGCGCGCGTCATCGGCGAAGAAGCGCGCGGCAAGCGCGTCGAGGTCCATCGCGGCGGCGTCGAGCCCCTCGCTGTGCCGGCGCCACAGGTACTCGGCGTAGGTCGCGAACCCCTCGTGCAGCCACACCTCCGACCAGTCGTGAGCCGTGACCAGGTTGCCGAACCACTGGTGCGAGAGCTCGTGAGCGACGCACCACTCCGCGTCGTGGTCGGCGCGGGCCGCCTCGTCGGGCAGGTAGTCCTCCATCAGCGTCGTGGCCGTGGTGTTCTCGGTGGCGCCGAACACGAAGTCGGCCACGAACACCTGGGCGTAGCTCGAGTAGGGGTACGGGAACCCGAACACCGACGAGAACAGATCCATCATCTCGCCGGTGCGCCGGCAGGTGCGGGCCGCCCGCGCGGCCAGCTCGGGCCTGGCGTGAACGGCGAGCTCGACCCCGCCGTGGCGCGAGCGTCGCTCGTCGAACCGGCCGATCACGAGCGAGACGAGGTAGCAGGAGTGTGGTCGATCGAGCCGCCAGCCGATCCGCCGCCGGTCCCCGTGGTGCTCGTCGAGCACCTTGACGCCGTTCGAGATCGCGGTCATCCCGGCGGGGACCCAGGCGATCACCTCGGTGGTCGCCTTCGCGTCGGGCGCGTCGATGCACGGAAACCAGGACGAGCTGTTGTCGGCCTGGCCCTGGGACCAGGCCTGGGTCGGCCGCCCGGGGTGGGCCCGGTCCGGTCCCACGAAGTGCAGCCCGCGCTCGGGGGACGTCGCGTAGGCGACCATCACGGTCGCCGGGGCGCCCGGGACCAGCGGCCGCGCCGGCGTCACGCGCAGGACGTCGCCGACGACCGCATGCGGGGCGGTGTGCCCGTCGACCTCGACCCGAGCGATGCGCAGGTCGCGGGCGTCGAGCTCGAGGAGCTCGGCCCGGCCGAGGGGCACCACGGTGAGGCTGCAGCTGCCGCGCAGCGTGCGCGCCGCGACGTCGACGTCGACCTCCACGCGCACGTGGCGGAGCGCGAGGCGGCGGTCTCGCGGGTAGTGCCGCGTTCCCGGGTGCCGGAAGCGCGCCGGTGCGGTCGCCCGCGCCGCCGCGCTCTCGATGTCGTCCTGCTCGTCCAGATGTACTGAGGTCATGATCGCCAGTGCGCTCGATGCTCGCTCGCCATCGCGGTACGCGCCTGCCACAAAGTCGTTGACACCTTCTCGGCGGCGATGCGACAAGGGCTCAGACGATGCTATCGACTTCGAGACTCATAGTCTCCTGATCGCTGTCATCGTGTTTCACTGCGTGTTCCAGTCACAGTAACAGCAACTGTTCCAGTCACAGTGTGAGTCGAACCATGTTGACGAGAGAGGACTGCTTCACATACTGGGATTTCGTGGACAGGTATCAGTCCTACGTGTTCCCGCTGCTCGGCGCCCGGATGACGCGGATGATCGGCCGCGTCGACTCTTCGGCCCACCTGATCGACATGGGTACCGGGCCCGGCTACCTCAGCGTCGAGCTGGCGGCGCGCACCGGCGCCATCGTTCACGCGGTCGACATCAACCCGGCGATGCACGAGATCGCGCTCTCGGTGGCCGAGGAGCGCGGCCAGACGGCCTCCATCCGCTTCGACCGTGAGGACGTCCACCAGCTGTCGTACGCCTCGGGCTTCGCGGCCGCGGTCGTGTCGTACTCCTGCTTCCATCACTGGGCGCAGCCGGTGCGCGCGATGGCCGAGATCTGGCGCGTGCTGGCGCCAGGGGGACACCTGATCCTGCTGGACACGAACCCGCTCGGTCGCGAGTTCCTCGCGGCGATGAGCCGGATCGTGGTCGAGCGCGAATACTTTCGCTTCATCGAGGAAGCGATTCACGAGAGCTTGCCGCGGTCGGCGGTGGCCGAGATCGCGCGCGCGGCCGGGCTCACCGGCTTCTCGATCGACGAGTTCGAGTTCGACGACGAGGATCTGCTCGAGTGCGCCGAGGAGCTCGAAAGGGCCCCGATCCTGGAGGATCTGCCCCAGGAAAGGGTTTGCTGGTCTCTCACGGCGCGCAAACCGCTGCCGTGATGGGAAGCCGCGCAAGGGGCGCGGCACAACGACAAAGGAGTGAACGATGCAGAAGAAGAAGTACGTCCAGGCCAAGGTCTACCGTCTTCGTCGCGCCGTCATGGCGGGCGGGCACTAGAAACCAGGCCGGCCAGCCGGGGTCTCCCGACTCGAGCGGGGGGCCCCGGCGGCAATTCGATTCACACCGACTCCCAGGACGGAGACAGCACCATGGAAATCACCCCGGCAAGCGTGCTGCGACACAACCCCGATCGGGTGTGGCGGCAGTATCTCAAGGGCGTCGTCGTCGAGCCCGGCATCGCGCTCAACGAGACCGCCGCGTCCCTGTTCCTGCGCCTCGACGGCAACCGGACGCTGGAGCAGATATGCGTCGACCTCATCGAGGAATACGACACCGATCTGGCGACCTTCTCCGCCGACGCCGTCAGCGTCGCCACGGACCTGTTCGAGCAGGGCATCGTGGTGACGGTGGACCCGCCCGGGTGAGTGACGCCAGCCCATCAGCCCGCCCCTGGCGATCGGGTGAACGACACCGGCCGCCGCCCGCGACCCTCGTCGAGGGCCGCGCGCTGGGCGCCCTGACCCACCTGGTCGCCAAGCTGCGGCTCGCGCGAGACTTCGGGCTCGCGCCCGACGCCCTCGCGACCTGGAGCCTGGATCGCCACGGCGAGCGCGGTTACCACGACGAGTGGATCGCGGCGCACGGCCGCGGCAACCTGGAGCGCTTCCTCGGCGACTTCCTGGCCGGGCGCAGCGTGCTCTACGACGAGTCGTGGGTGACCGTCCAGGTCGGAGGCTTCGAGGTCCGCTCGCGCATCTGGTACCACGACGAGCTGCCGGAGGCGTTCTTCTACTTCGACGTCTCGCCCGAGGAGTTCACCGACTACGTCATCGCCCTCGGGTGCGAGAACGCCCGCAGGCTCGGGGTCGAGCTCACCCTCGTGCACGAGGACGGGTTCGAGCGGGCCGTGATCCGCGCGCTGCCCGGTCCGCCAACAATCTGAGCGCGGCCAGCAAGGAGTCGTTGTGGAGCTCGTACAGATCCGATCGAAGAACTCGTCGCCGCCTCGAGTCAGCCACCTGATGACGGGGACCGGTGCGCTGAAGTCGGTGTGGCTTCAGATCACCTCGCGCTGCAATCAGACCTGCAGCTACTGCTACATGAACGCGACCAAGGAGTCGCACGACCACCTCACGTTCGAGGAGATCCTCCAGGTCTTCTCGATCTCGAAGCGGCTCGGGGTCGAGACGATGCTCATCAGCGGCGGAGAGCCGACCATCGTCAAGGAGCTGGCCGACATCCTCACCGCCTCGGTCAGAGACTTCGGCTTTCGCACCTACCTGGTGACCAACGGCACGGGCATCACCGACAAGCTCACCGCGCTGCTCGCCGAGCTCGAGGTCGTCGTGCAGGTCAGCATGGACACGATGGACGAGGAGGCCTACGCCAAGGTCCGCGGTCTGCCCATGCTGCCGCGGATCAAGCGCAACGTGATCGGGATGCTCGAGCGCGGAGTCGTCACCGGGCTGTCGATGCCGATCACGAACGTGGTCGATCAGGAGATCACCCCGGTCCTCGAGTGGGCGCTCGAGGTCGGCATCCAGAACATCCACGTCTCCACCAGCTACGGCCAGCGGACCGGCGTCACCGACGATCTGACCCGGCAGAACGCCGAGAGCGTGCTGAACGAGCTGTACGAGTTCGAGAAGCAGCACTTCTTCGAGCTGAGCATCGATCTGATCGAGAACATGATCATCTCGATGGTCGGGGCCGGGGAGTCGTGCGCGACCTACTGCACCCCCATGTCGGGCCGGGCCATCGAGGTCGATGCCAAGGGGAACGTCTACTACTGCGGCGCCATCACCTCGGTGCCGGAGATGGCGCTCGGCAACGTCCTGTCGCCCACCTTCGAGCCCGACTTCGTCGAGCGCCGCCGGAGCGGCAAGCACCTGTCGTTCAGCCCCGACCGCCTGCCGATCTGCTCGTCCTGCGAGTACGTGCGCATGTGCAAGGGCGGGTGCCGCTCGCAGGCGCTGTTCTACACCGGCGACCTGTTCAACCCGGTCAGCCACTGCGCAGACCTCAAGCGGGTATTCGGCTCGATGGTGGCGGATCACGAGAGCGGGGCGCTCGACGAGCTCATCTCGTTCCTGAAGCTGGCGCATGGCGACGGCCTGTCGTCGCACACCAAGTGCTTCTGAAGGTGCGGTGAGGAGCCAGCCGTGAGCGAATTTGCCGACAAGGTATTCCTGGTCACCGGCGGCAGCCGCGGCATCGGCCGCGCGGTCACCGTCGCGCTGATCGAGCGCGGTGCGGCGGTGGCGGCATGCGCCCGGCGCGCCGAGGCGCTCGAGGCGCTGCGCCGCTCGCTGCCCGGCGACCGCCTGCTGGCGGTGCGCGCCGACGTGAGCTCGCCCGACGACCTGCGCGACTTCCACCGGGCCGCGGTCGAGCGCTTCGGGCGCATCGACGGCGTGGTCAGCAACGCCGGCTCCGCGGTGGTGGGGCCGCTCCTGGAGGCGCCCGACGAGGAGGTGGTGTTCCACTTCCACGCCCGCGTGCTCGCCTGCATCCGGCTGTGCCGGCTCGCGGTGCCGACCATGAAGGTGACCGGAGGCGGCTCGATCGTCCACATCGCCGGCGCGGCCGGGGTCGATCCGACGCCCGGGCTCGGCATCGCCGGCGTGGTCAACGCGGCGATCCAGAACCTGTCGCGCATGATGGCCGACGAGCTCGCCGAGCACCACATCCGGGTCAACGCGGTCAACCCGGGCACGCTCGACTCCGAGCTGGGCGCCGAGGTGATGGCGGCCTTCGCCGACCGGCTCGGCCTCGATGTCGAGATCCTGCAGGCCGAGGCGGCCGCCTCGGTGCCGCTCGGGCGCATGCCGGTGCCGGCCGACGTCGCCGAGGCGGTCCTGTTCTTCCTCTCGCCGCGCTCGGCCATGATCACCGGCTCGTCCCTGACCCCGGACGGCGGATCGCTCATCCGCAGGCTGCGGGGCTGATGTGACCCTCGCGCCCCTCGCGACCCTCGTCGATCCGCTCGACCCGGCGGCGTTCCTGGCCGAGTACTGGCCCGGTCGGCCCCTGGTGCAGCCGGGCGCGCCCGCGCGCTTCGCGGCCATCCCGGGCGTGGACCGGGTGCGCGACGTCCGCTCGGCGCTCGCGCTCCACCGCAGCCTGGTCATGGTCGTCAGCGACGGCGCCCTCGAGGCCACAGAAGGCATCTCGGACCGGCTGCTCACCACACCCGAGCGGGCGGCGGCGGCCTACCGGCAGGGGGCCACCCTCGAGCTCGACTGCTTCGATCTCCACCTGCCCGAGCTCGGCCGCGCGATCGATCACATGCGGGTGGAGCTCGGCCTGCCGCGCGGCACGTTCCACA
>DATFRY010000133.1:0-44802 GCA_035262925.1 Kofleriaceae bacterium
CGTCCGACTCGCCGCCCATCTGGCACACGGCGCTCTCCTACTGGGGGCTGTTCCTCTCGTACTTCTGCTCGGCCCTGGCGGTCGGCATCGTGCTGCGCGAGCTCATCCTGCTCGCGCGCGGGCATCACCGGTACTGGAAGCCGATCGCCTGCGCGCTCATCGTGAGCGGGGCGGCGTTCACGACCTACGCGGTGAAGAGCCTGATCAGCGCGCCGGGCGAGCAGGACACGCTCTTCCTCGAGCTCGGCTTCTCCGCGACGCTGATCCTGCTCATCGTCGCGCAGCTGCGCCCCGGCGGTGACGTGGCGGCCAAGGTGGGGCTCATGCTGCTGGCCGCGCCGCTGCTCGTCCACTTCTACCGCGACGCCGGCGTGCGCTGGATGCTCGGCGACGAGGCGCTGGTCAGCGGCATCCCCGAGCGCATCGCGGCCTACGGGCAGTGGACCATGGTGCTGGCCGCGCTGCTCACGCCCTACTGCTTCGCGCCGCGCCCGTTCATCGAGTCGGCGGGACGGCTCGCGCCGCTGGTCATCGGCGGCTTCGTCGGCCTGGTGGGCGCGCTGGTCATGCGGCAGAGCGTCGAGGTCGGGGTCAAGATCGCCGCCGACGGGCTGGGCGTGGACCTCGGTGCGGGCCCGCCGGCCAGCCAGATCGCCCTCTACCTCATCGCGCTCGGATCGATCACGTGGACGCTGGTGGCCTGCTTCATGGCGCCGTCGGCCGCGCGCCGGCGCATCGGCGTCGGGCTCGGCCTGGTGGTGGCGGCGGGCTACGGCTTCGACTGGCCGCTCCAGTACCTGGTCGGGCTGGTCGGCTTTGTGACCATCGGCGAGGCGGTGCGCGAGGTGGTGGGCGAGGAGCGCTCGGCTCGGGCGTGGGAGGCCGCGCGCTTCCGCACGCCGCCGATCGCCGCCGAGACCTGGCATGCCTACGTGGTGGCGCTGGTCGAGGCGCTGCGCGCACGCGGCCTGCGTGCCTCGACGGTGAGCGTGGCCGAGCCGGCGCTCCTGGCGCCGCCGGGCGGGGATGCGTCGTCGTCGTCGTCGTCGTCGTCGGCGTCGTCGTCGGCCTCCACGTCTCCGGAGCCGCACGCGAGCGAGCAGGGCGACGACGAGCCCGCCGCGGAGGACGCCTCGCGCACCCACGTCCTCATCACCGACCCGACGGCGGCGCCGGTGCGGCTCCTGGTCGAGCGCGTGGGCGGCGCCGTGCAGATGATCGAGGTGGTGTGCGGGCGCGACGCGCGCGCGAGCGGCGAGGCGCCGGTCTGGACCGTGGAGGCGCGGCCGGAGCGGCGGCTGGCCCGCGTGGCGCACCCGCCGCCGCCGCGCACCGGCGCGCCGCACGTGCGCACGGGAGATGCTTCGTTCGACCGCCGCTTCCACATGCGCGACGGCGGCGGTCACGCCGCGCGCCTGCTCGACGACGGCATGCGCGCGCGGGCCAGCGCGCTGCTCGACGGCTGGCTGGCCTACTGGCCCGAGCGCGCGCTGGTCTACCGCGTGGTGCCCGGTCACGGCGCGCCGCTCGACAATCCCATCCCGTTGAGCGGGCTGGCCTTCCGCGGCGCCATCTGGGACGGCGCGGTCGATCGGATGGTGACCGTGCTCGAGTTCTTGACCGAGCTGTCGCGGGCGGCCATCACGGGCGACGCGCCGCGGGCCGGCTCGCGGGCCGACGGCGACGCGGCCGGCGAGTCGCTCGACAGCCTCCCCGCCGCCGGCGACGGCGATCGCTACGGGTCGGCGTGACCCGGGTGCTGTACCTGTTCGACATCGACGGCACGCTGGTCCTCTCGGGCGGCGCCGGCGCGCGCGCGCTCGACCGCGCCTTCCACCAGCGCTGGGGCTTCACCGGCGCGATGGCGATGATCAAGCCGGGCGGCATGACCGATCCGGCCATCCTCGAGCAGGTGTTCGGCGCGCAGCTCGGGCGGATGCCGACCGCCGCCGAGCTGGACGAGATGATCGCGCTCTACCTGCCGCTCCTCGAGGCCGAGCTCAGCGACGCGCCCGGCTTTCGCGTGATGCCCAGCGTGGTCGAGGCGCTCGACTACCTCTCCGGCCATGGCACCGCGATCATCCTCGGCCTCGCCACCGGAAACGTGCGCGAGGCGGCCCGCATCAAGCTGGAGCGCGGGGGGCTGTGGCCGCGCTTCGCCCTCGGCGGCTTCGGCAGCGACCACCGCGAGCGCCCGCGCCTGGTCGAGCGCGCGATCCAGCGCGCCTGCGTGCACGCCGGCGTCCACGCCTTCGATCCCGCGCAGGTGGTGGTGGTCGGCGACACGCCGCTCGACGTGCACGCCGCCCGCGCCTGCGGCGTCCGCGCCGTCGCGGTGGCCACCGGCACCGCCACGCGCGCCGACCTTGTCGCCTGCGCGCCCGACGTCGTGCTCGACACGCTCGCCGAGCTGCCGGCCTGGCACGCGGCGCAGTTCTGACGCCGTCAGTCCCTGGCGCGGCGCCGGCGCAGGCGGCGCGCGGCGCGCGGGCCGAGCAGCAAGGCCGCGCCCAGGACGATGAGGAGCGGGCCGCCGCCCGGCATCGGCGCGCGCGGGGTGGCGTCGCAGCCGCAGTCTCCGGCGCGGTCGTCACCGTGCGCGCAGTCCGCGCTGCAGGCGTCGCCGTCGTCGAGGTTGCCGTCGTCGCACACCTCGCCGCTGTCGACCACGCCGTCGCCGCAGGTGGCCACGCGGCAGCTGGTCCGGCATGCGTCCGGCTCGCTGTCGCTGTTGGCCGGGCCCTCGTCGCAGGTCTCGCCGCCGGTCACCTCGCCGTCGCCGCACACCACGCCGGGCGTGGCCACCACGCAGAAGTCGTCGATGTTCCATCCGCCGAACTGCAGGCCGCCGTCGCTCTCGATGTCGAACTTCACTTGCAGCTTGCCGCCCTCGATGAAGTCGCCGACCGGGACGTCCTGGAAGCGCCACTCGCGGTCGAGGCTGTGGGTGGAGCTCTGGTTGCCCTGGTCGCTGTCGAAGTTGGTCCAGGCCAGGCGGTCGTTGGCGAGGATCGAGGCGTGGTCGAAGAAGCCGTCCTCCACGGTCAGCCAGCGCCAGTAGTGCAGGCGGACGTCGGAGAAGTTGCCCACGTCGAGGACCGGGCTCTGGACGAACGTGTGCACGTTGGGCTGGTAGAGGCCGTCGAGCTCGTCGCCGCCGAGGTCTGTGCCGACGAGGTTCGCGCCCGAGAACGCGGCCGGCGGATCGCCCGCCGCCGGCGGCGCGAGCGGTTCGCCCCACTGCCAGTCGTCGGACGCGTCGCCCAGCACGCCGCTGACGACGCCGTGGGTCCATCCCTCGCCGAACGGATCGGTCTCGAAGTCGGTGCAGTAGAGGTCCTCGACCGGGCCGGCGTAGAACTCGTACTCCGGGTCGCCCATGTTGTCGGGGAAGCTGAGCGCCGCCCCGTCGAGGAGATCGACCGCGATGCTGTAGCGCACCACCTGGCCGGGGTCGGCCGGCGGGATGGTGGCGATCCACGCGCCGTCGTCCTCGCTCATGTCGATGGTCTGCGCCTGGTCGGCGCTCTGGTCGCGCAGCCGCCAGGTGAGGCGCGCCGCGGCCACGCCGTCGCCCGGGCACGCGGGCGAGAAGCCGTTCACGCGCAGCGACACCGGAAAGCCGTCGGCGGTGATCGACTCGGCCGACAGCGGCGCGACCTCAGGGGTCAGCGCGCGCAGGCCGTGCGCGCCGAACGCCGTGTTGATGTCGCAGTCGTGCGGCGTCCCGTTGGACAGGTCGCCGTCGTCGTCGTCCTCGGCCAGCACCTCGGCGTAGGTGGACGGGATGTTGGTGGCGCGCTGGAGCGTCCCATAATAGAGGTGATTGGCCAGCGCGACGCCGTCCTCCTCGCCGAGCTGGGTGACGAGGAGCTTGCGCAGGTCCCACATGGCGCCGGCGAAGATGAGGCCGGTGAAGTGGATCTCGCCCACGTCGCGCGGCCACGAGTTCTCGTAGTCGGGCGGGTCGATGTCGCGCAGCGGATCGCCGTTCCGGAAGAAGCCGCGCCCCATGCCGTGGTCTCCCGTCAGAGACGCCGCCAGGAAGTCGGACAGGCCCTCGCTGTGCGCCCCGTCGAACGATCCCACGCCGTCGATGATCGAGTGCGCGTGCAGGGTGTGGCCGAACTCGTGATAGATGACGTCCGCCAGCGTGCCGGTGTTGGCGCACTGCGGGCTCGACTGGAAGAAGTTGATGCTCTGTCCGTCGGAGAACGCGTTGCACTGGTCCGCGATGTTCACGTTGACCGGCAGCACCTGATCGAGCCAGGCCAGGTCGGGCGCGATGGTGCGCGCGTACTCCTTCACCACGCGCGCGTGGATGAAGCCGGTCAGCTGGGAGTCGCGCAGCTCGTCGCCGCTCTCGTCCCAGACCACCGTGCCCCCCGGGTCGAGCGAGAAGGTGCGCGTGGCCGGCCGGTTGCCCTGGTCGCGGTTGGTGACCACGACCAGGGGGCCGGTCGTGCGCGCCTCGAGCTCCACCGGGCCGCCGCCGCTCCAGGTCACGCGCCCGTCCTCGTCGCTGGTGGCGAACGAGCCGTCGACGATGAAGATGCCGCGGCGCGCCGGGTAGGCCTGACGACCGGCCGCCGGATAGCGCACCGGCACGTTGAACTCCACCACGCCGTCGGCGAAGCGCAGCCGCTGCTCGCGCGCGACCGGCGCGCCGCTGGCCGCGTCGGTGTAGACCCAGAAGCGGCCGATCGGCGCGCGCGCGGCCACATCGACCCGGTGCACGACGCGGTAGCCGAGCACGCCGGCGTCGCCGACCAGGGGCAGCACGAACGGGCCGCTGACCTCACCGGCCGTCGCCTCGGCGGCCGCGTCGCGGAGCACCCAGCCGCGCGCTCCGGCGCGGGCCTGCTCGGCCGCCGCCGTCGTCGGTGCGCCGCGCGGGGCCGCGCGCGGCAGGCTCGCGGTCACGTGCGGCAGCGCCTCGGATCCGATCACGAACAGGCGATCGTTCTTGAAGCGAAAGCTGACCTGGCCGCCGATGACCGTCATGCCGCCCGCGGTCTGGCGGAAGCCGACCACGCGCATGCCGCGATGCTCGACGTTCGAGACCAGGACGAAGTCGGCCGGGTCGGCGCCCGGCGCCAGCAGATCGATGTGGCGGGCGAGGAAGCCGCGCGCGAACTCGGCGGCGGCCGCGGCGTCGGCCACCGCGCGCGGCGCGGGCACGCCGCGGCCGAACAGGCGGCTCGGCACCTGCGTGGCCTCGTCCCACGACGCGATCCAGTCGTCGCCGGTCTCGCCGCGAAAGCGGGCCCAGGCCGCCGCGGCCGCGGCGGGAGCCGGGCGCCAGCCGATCGCGGCGTGATCGCGCACGCGCAGGCCGCTCGCGGGAGAGGCCTCGAAGGGCGGCGCGGCGGCGCGGCGGCGCGCGCTCGACGGGCCGGCGGGCTCGCGCGCGCGCACGGCGAGCGCGGCGCCGGATCCTGCGAGCGAGGCCGCGACGAGCAGGGTGGCGGCGAGGCGACGTCCTGGCATCCACTCCACACGTATCACCCCGACGCGGGGCTTGAATAGTCATTCCTCGAGCGGTGTTAGCGCGGTCGTGTAGAATCTCGGCTCGCGTGGCGGGCGCGCGCGGAGGGCGCTCCTGGTGGGCCCCTCGGTTCCGCGATACAAACCCGCCATTCAAGGGAGGCGTGCGTGAAGAACGGCATGACGAGCGGGGCGGCCGGCCAGCTGCGCAAGTTCAGCGTGGTGGTGGCGGTCGCCTTCACCCTGATCCTGGTGTTCGGCCTCGGCCTGTCCAAGGTCGGCTGCGCCAACCATCACACGCCGCCCGGGAACGTGGGCTACATCCGATCGGTGCCGTTCTTCGGCGCAGGCGAGTTCGTCGGCGTGCAGAAGGGGCCGACCTCGACCGGCTGGGTCTGGCGCCAGGAGGTGGTCAACATCGACGTCCGCCCGCGCACCTACGGCGAGGAGATGACCATCCCGACGCGCAACCGGCTCGAGCTGGTCGTGCGCGCCAACGGCCGCATCCGGCTCCGCCCCGACCGCGCGCGCGAGGCCGTCGAGAAGTACGGCGGCGAGAACTGGTACATCAACAACGTGCGCGATCAGTTTCGCGCGTCGGTGCGCGACAAGGTGCAGCGGCTCGACGTGTTCGAGGTGAAGGACGACATGCGGCGCATCGGCGACGAGGTGCTGGCCGACATGCGCGTGCGCTACAAGGACACGCCGATCGAGTTCGTCCGCGTCGACCTGGGCGACATCACCTATCCCCCGGGCGTGGTCAACTCGGTCATCGCCAAGTTCGTGACCAACGAGGAGAACGAGCGCAAGGACATCGAGCTCGAGATCGCGCAGCGCCAGATCGACATCGGCATCGCGGAGGCGCGCGGCATCGCCGACGCGCAGCAGATCATCCGCACCACGCTCGACCCGATGTTCCTCCAGTTCGAGGCGCTGCGGGCGATCGAGGACCTGGGCGGGGCGCCCAACACGACCTTCATCATGACGCCGCTGGGCGCCGGCGGTGCCAGCCCCCTCATCATGCTCCCGGCGGGCGAGGGCAAGGAGGAAGCCAAGTGAGGCGGACCATGCGCGCGACGGCCTTCCTGCCGCTGGCGATCGGCCTCCTGGCCGGCACCGCGGGCTGCACCAACCCGGATGTCGAGCAGGGGCACGAGGGCTACATCTATTATGTGCCGCTCTGGTTCGGCTCGATGGAGTTCCGCGAGGGGCTGCGCGGTCCGGCCAGCACGGGCGTGTCGTGGCGCCTCTTCACCGAGAACGTCGACATGCGAGCCAAGAGCTACAAGGAGGACTTCCAGCTCCTGACCCACGACAACCTCAAGGTGTCGTTCGAGGTCAACACGCGCATCGAGCTGCGCGACGGCTCGGTCAAGGAGATCGTCGAGGAGTGGGGCGGGGCTCGCTGGTACGAGTGGAACGTCAAGGAGCAGCTGCGCACCATCGTGCGCGAGCAGGTCACCCGCTTCTCGGCCACCGACATCCAGCTCGAGACGCCGAAGGTGCGCCAGCTCATCGAGGAGAAGCTGCGCGCGCGCTTCAAGGACACGCCGATCAGCGTGCAGAGCGTGGACATCGGCCAGATCCAGTTCCCCAAGGAGGTGGCCGACGCCATCTCGCGCAAGATCGCCAAGAAGCAGGAGCTGGAGCGCCAGGAGTTCGTGCTGGCCAAGACGCGCAAGGAGGCGGCCATCCGGGTGCTCGAGGCGCTCAAGATGGCCAAGCAGCAGCGCATCATCAGCTCGACCCTGGATCCGCTGTTCCTGCAGCAGCGCGCGGTGCAGGTCTACAAGACGCTCGGCCACGCGAGCAACCGGACGATCATCATGCTGCCGCAGAGCGCCGAGGGGACCGGGCTGCCGCTGGTGCAGACCCACGGCAAGCGCAAGGTGCAGACGCCCGAGGACGAGCAGCTGCTCGAGGACATGGAGAAGCGCTACATGCACGTGGCGAAGGAGCCGGCCCCGAGCACCGAGCCGGGCGCGCCAGCGTCGGCGCCCGCGCCCGCGCCGGCGCCGACCGGGACCGATGCCGCCGCCGCACCGGCCGCGCCGGCCGCGCCGGCCGCGCCGACCTCGGCACCGAACGCCAGACCGCCCGCGGCTCCGGCCGCGCCCGCACCGGCCAAGCCAGCGCCGGGCAAGCGATGAGCGAGCCGCGCTTCAGCGAGGCGGAGATCCTCGCGCTCGCCCGCCGCGCCTACCGCGACGGCGAGGCGCGCTTCGACTTCTCCGCCGCCACGTCGGCCCTGCTGGTCATCGACATGCAGGACGAGTTCGTGAAGCCGGGCTGGGCGCCATGCTGGGTGCCGGAGGCCACGCGGCTGGTGCCGCGCATCGCGCACCTCATCCAGCGCTGCCGCGCGGCCGGCGTGCCGGTCATCTACACGGTGTTCTCGCGCACGCACCAGTACCTCGACCGGCCGGCCACCGGCGCGCTCATGCCCAATCGCTATCCAGAGCTCGACTTCGACGACTCCAACCTGTTCGTCGGCGGGCCGGTGTGGCACGAGCTGGCCCCGCGCGAGGACGAGGTCGTGATCCACAAGCCGTCCTACGGCGCCTTCTACGACACGCCGCTCATGACCGTCCTGCGCAACCTGGGGCGCGACACGGTCATCATCTGCGGCGCGCTGACCAACTACTGCTGCGGCACCACCGCGCGCCAGGCGTACGAGCGCGGCCTCAGGGTCGTGTTCGGCAGCGACGTCACCGCCACCGACGATCCGGCGATGCAGGAGGCCGAGCTCATGGTCCTGCGCAAGGGCTTCGCCCGCGTCCTCACCGCGGCCGAGATCGAGGCGCGGCTGATCGCGGTCGGCGCGCTGCGCAAGCCGTAGCCGGCGGGCGCGCCTCGTCTCCGCCCGGTCGCGTCAGGGCGACGCCGTCGGCTGGCAGATGCCGATCTGCGTCTGGTCGGTGCCGGCCTTCTGCGCCTCGCACAGGTTCTCGTACGCGTTGCCGTCGCAGCCGCACACCTGCGGCTTCACCGGACCGCAGTCGGCCGGGCGGGGCATGCAACGACCGGTGTCCCCGTTGATGCCGCAGGAGTCGTCCTCCCAGTCGCAGAAGTGCTGGTCGTCGCACTTGAGGTCGGTGGAGCCGCCGCACTTGTTGCCAGTGCCGCCTCCGTCGGTGCCGGGCGCGGCATCCGCCTGGCCGGCGTCGCCGCCACCGCCGTCGGGGATCGTTCCGCCGGCGTCGGTCGAGGCGTCGTTGCCGCCGCCGTTCGAGTCATCGTCATCGTCGCCGCCGCACGCGACCGCCGCCAGCAGCACCAGGGGAAGCAGGAAGTCGAGTCTCATGAGAGCTCCAGTCTAGCGTCCGCGGATCGGCCCATCTCGCTCCGGAGGAGAAGTATCCGTCCCCACGGTGCGCTTCGTCGGCAATCACCCGGGGGCCCGATGTATGGACCGTAGTCGAAATTGCTTGTTTGTTCCGATCGATGAATTCGGTTGCCAATGATATTGCGCTGTTTGATCTACCTGAAGTAGCGTCGCCAGTCAAACGCGAACACGGTCTCCTTGTGAGCTCGGTGGCATCGCGCGCGGGGACTCTCTCTCTCGGGAAGGACGCAACGCAATGCAGCTCAGTGGACATGCATCCAGTACCAGACCCAGGCTGATGACGATTGTTGGCGGTGCGGCGCTCCTGGCCCTGTCGGGCTGGGGTTGCGGCACGTCACAGAGCTCCGGCGACGACGAGTCGCCCGGCGACAACAGTGGAGGAGCAGGAGGAGCAGGAGGAGGAGGGCAGGCCGGCACGCCCGAGTTCGCCAAGGACTCGGTCCTCGTTCGCTTCCGCACCACGCGCACCGCGGACACGCTGCGCAGCAGCATGTCGCGCGTGAAGGGCACGATCGAGGACAAGAACAAGGACGGCATCTACGACCGCTTCTCGCACATCGCCAAGGGGCAGATGGCGGTCATCCGGCTCGACAAGAACGCCGACGTGGACGCCGCCATCGAGCAGCTGCGCCAGGACCCCGAGATCCTCTACGCCGAGCGCAACTACATCGTCCACGCTGACGCGACCCCGAACGACCCGCGCTTCCCCGAGCTGTACGGCCTGAACAACACCGGACAGACCGGCGGCACGGCGGACGCCGACATCGACGCCGTCGAGGCGTGGGACAACAGCGTCGGCAGCTCCGACGTCGTCGTCGGCGTGGTCGACACCGGCATCGACTACAACCACGAGGACCTGGCGGCCAACGTCTGGGTGAACCCGGGCGAGATCCCGGGCAACGGCATCGACGACGACGGCAACGGCGTCATCGACGACGTGCACGGCTTCAACGCCATCACCGGCAGCGGCGATCCCCAGGATGACAACGACCACGGCTCCCACTGCTCCGGCACCATCGGCGCCGTCGGCAACAACGGCATCGGCGTGGCCGGCGTGAACTGGGAGGCCACCATCATGGGCATCAAGTTCCTCGACGCCGGCGGCAGCGGCACGCTCGAGGATGCCATCGAGGCCATCGACTACGCGGTCGCGCAGCGCAACGCGGGCGTCAACCTGCGCGTCCTGTCCAACAGCTGGAGCGGCGGCGGCTTCACCCAGTCGCTGCTCGACGCCATCCTGGCCGCCAACGACGCCGGCATCCTGTTCGTGGCCGCCGCCGGCAACGCCGCCTCCGACAACGACTCGATCCCGGCCTTCCCGGCCAGCTACGACGCGCCCAACATCGTGGCGGTCGCGGCGACCGACAGCAACGACAACCTGGCCGACTTCTCCAACTTCGGCGCCACCACGGTCGACCTCGGCGCCCCCGGCGTCGACGTCCTGTCGACCACCATCGGCAACACCTATCAGTTCTTCAGCGGCACGTCGATGGCGACCCCGCACGTGGCCGGCACCGCCACGCTGGTCCTCTCGGCCAACGACACGCTCACCGTCGAGGAGCTGAAGGACGCGCTCCTCACCTCGGGCGACCCGATCCCGGCGCTCGAGGGCATCACCGTCAGCGGCCGCCGCCTCAACGCGGCCAACGCGCTCGACGAGGCCGGCCCGCCGATCCCGCGCTTCAACATGAGCGCCACCCCGCCCAGCGTCGTCCTCGCGCAGGAGGAGACGGCGACCTACGACATCGGCATCACCTCGGTGGCCGGCTTCACCGGCGACGTCGCGCTCAGCGTCGCGACCGATCCGGCGCTCGACGCCACCGTCACCATCACGCCGGTCATCACCGCGCCCGGCGCCGGCACGCTCACCATCGCGACCTCACAGGCGACCGCCACCGGCATCTACAACATCACCGTCACCGGCACGAGCGGCGAGCTGGTCAAGTCGCGCACCGTCTCGCTGCGCGTCCGCGCGTTCGGCACCGTCGACTCGGCGTTCCCCAGCACCGACACCCCGATCGCCATCCCCGACAACGACCCGACCGGCATCTTCAGCGTCATCAACGTCCAGCAGCCGATCGACATCGAGGAGGTCGCGGCCGAGGTCAACATCACCCACACCTTCGTGGGCGACCTGGTCATCACGCTGACCTCGCCGGCCGGCACCACCGTCACGCTGCACGACCGCGCCGGCGGCGGGGCCGACGACATCCACCAGACGTTCTCGGTGCCGACCGCGTTCACCGGCGAGCAGGCGGCCGGCGACTGGACGCTGCACGTGAGCGACCTGGCCGGCATCGACGTCGGCACGCTCGACGACTGGACCCTGCACGTCATCGGCGTGCCGGGCGCGGCCACCTTCGGCGTCGGCGCCTCGCCGTCCAGCCAGAGCGTGGCCCAGGGCGGCAGCGCCAGCTTCGACGTGAACGTGGCGTCGTTCGGCGGGTTCGCCGGCAACGTCGCGCTCAGCGTCAGCTCGGATCCGGCGCTGCCGGACGGCGCGCTGGCCTTCGACCCGGATCAGGTGACGGCCCCCGGCACCGCGGCGCTGCTCGTCTCCCCCGACTGCGCGACCGCGCCCGGCGACTACGCCCTGACCATCACCGGCACCGGTGAGGACGGCACCACCAAGAGCGCCGGCGTCTCCCTGACGGTCACCGCGGCCGGCACCACCACGGGGTCGTTCCCCAGCACCGACACGCCGATCGCGATCCCGGACAACACCCCGGCCGGCATCGTCAGCAGCACGACCGTGGGCGACGACATCTCGATCACCGATCTGTCGGTCGAGGTCAACATCACGCACACGTTCATCGGCGACCTCATCGTCACGCTGGTCGGCCCCAGCGGCGCGGCGGTGGTGCTCCACAACCGCGAGGGCGGCGCTGCCGACGACATCCACCAGACCTACTCGGTGCCGGACTTCGCGGGCACGAGCAGCGCCGGCACCTGGCAGCTCATGGTGTCGGACAACGCCGGGATCGACATCGGCACGCTCGACACCTGGACCCTGAACGTGACCGGCGCGCCCAGCGCCTTCCCGCCGAGCGCCAGCTTCACCTTCACCGGGAGCGGCACGGCGCTCTCGTTCACCGACACCAGCACCGGCGGCGGCGGCACCTGTGGTGGGGGCGCCCCGATCGTGTCGTGGGCGTGGGACTTCGGCGACGGCGCGACCTCGACCGATCAGAACCCGAGCCACACCTACGCGGCGGCCGGCGCATTCGTGGTGACCCTGACCGTGACCGACGCGGCAGGCCTGACCAGCACGGCCTCGCAGACGGTGAGCGTGGACGGCGCGCAGCCGGTCCTGTCGATCCTCCGCATCCTGCGTGACCCGTCTCACTTCGAGTTCCGGGTCGATCTGCGCTGGAACGGCGCCCAGGGCGACCTCGTCGAGCTCTACCGCAACGAGGCGCTGGTCGACATCCCGGACAACGACGGCGTGTACCGCGACGTCTTCCGGCGCTACGAGACGGCGTACACCTGGGTCGTCTGCGAGCAGTTCAATCAGTTCTGCTCGAACGAGGTGAGCGTCGACTTCGGTCCGGACGTGCAGGACAACCTGGCCACCGTCACGACCACCATCGGCGATGAGACGACCGTCGAGGTCGTCACCATCCAGGAACAGTAGAGCGAGCCAGCGCACCTTTGTATGAGGGGCAGCCGCCGCGCGCGGCTGCCCCTTTTGTATTCTCGATCGACCCAGCCCCCGCGTGGGTCATCTCGCGCAACCGCGATCGCGCGAGCCATCGGTTCGCCGGCCGCGCCGGCCGCGCCGGCCGCCTCCTCGCCGCGCGTCGTGAAACGGTCCGGATCGAGTCGTCACTAGATCGATCGATCCGAAGTACGCTTCGCTGTACGGCGCACGCTCGCACCGGCGAGCGAAGTCGCCTTCGCTCGGCGGGCGCGGGGAAGGGAGAAATCGGGGATGCGCGTGGCACCGGGGTTGCGTGGCGGCATCGGGGGAGGACCGACCATGCAACTCGAGACGTCGTCACGTTCACCGGTCATCGATCTCACGGCGTCGGCGGACCGGCGCCTGCGCAAGGGCACGCGCGACCCGCGCACCGTCGACGCGCTCGTGCTGCACCAGATGGCCTGCTGCTTTCGCCCGCGCGACCCGCTGCAGCGCTTCCTGACCCTCACCGCGCACTTCGCCATCCTGGCCGACGGGCGCATCCTCCAGCTTCACCCGGCCTCCGCGCTCCTGTGGGCGTCGAACGGCTTCAACGCGCGCAGCGTGGCGGTGGAGTTCGCCGGCAACTTTCCCGACGTGCGCGGCCGGTGGTGGGAAGGCGCTCGCTTCGGCCGCAACCAGGTGACGCGCGCGCAGGTCGCCGCCGGCATCGCGCTGGTGCAGCACCTCATCGCGACGCTCGGGATCCGCCACGTGTTCGCGCACCGGCAGTCGAGCGCGACGCGGACCAACGATCCGGGGCCCGACATCTGGTTCCACGTCGGTCAGCGCGCGGTGAGCCAGCTCGGTCTGTCGGACGGCGGTCCCGGTTACAAGATCGGGACCGGCAATCCCATCCCCGACGCCTGGCGCACGTGGGGCCGCCCTGTCGCTCCGGAGCTGGGCGCGGAGTTCGAGGCCGATGTCGGCGAGACCGAGCTGGCTCACGACTCGGTGATGGCGGCGCAGGCCGGGGCCGCGGCTCGCCCGCACGTCTGCGCCGAGTGCGGGGCGCGC
Organism: Kofleriaceae bacterium; assembly: GCA_035262925.1. Classification (GTDB taxonomy): domain Bacteria; phylum Myxococcota_A; class Polyangia; order Haliangiales; family Haliangiaceae; genus DATFRY01. The sequence continues at coordinate 13,530 of DATFRY010000133.1, forward strand.
CGCGCGGCCGGCGATGGCGAGGCGCGGACCGGATGAGGGGTGCATGACGCGGCAGCTTCGCCTCACGCTCGCCTGCGAGCGACCCGAGGTCTGGCGCGCGCGGCTCGCGGTCGAGCTGGGCGGGCTCGAGGTCTCGCTGGTCGATCGGGGCGATCGCGGCGATCGCGGCGATCGCGGCGATCGCGATGGCGACGCGGGCGGCGGCTGCGGCGCCGGCGGCGGCCGGACGGCCAGCATGGTCCTGTTCGACTGCCCATCGCCGGACGTGCTCGCCGCCGTGCACGAGGCCAGCCGCGGCGGGGTCGGGCGCACCCTGGCCGTGGCCACCGGGGCCGGCGCGCTCGAGGGCGACGCGGCGTGGCAGCTGCTCGGCGCCGGCGCCTCCGACGTCTTCGCGTGGGACCCGGGCGGGAGCTCCGCGGCCCACGTCTCCGCACGCCTCCAGCGCTGGGCGCGGATCGACGGACTCCTCGAGACGCCGGCGGTGCGCCGCGAGCTGGTCGGAACCAGCCCCGCCTGGCTCGCCTGCCTGCGGCAGGTGGTCGAGCTGGCGGTGTTCTCGACCGGCCCGGTCCTCCTGCTCGGCGAGAGCGGCACCGGCAAGGAGCTGCTCGCCCGCCTGGTGCACGGCCTCGATCCGCGCGAGCGGCGCGGCCAGCTGGTCGTCCTCGACTGCACCACGGTGGTGCCGGAGCTGTCCGGCAGCGAGTTCTTCGGCCACGAGCGGGGCGCCTTCACCGGCGCGGCGACGACCCGCGACGGCGCCTTCTCGCTGGCCGACCGCGGCACGCTCTTCCTCGACGAGGTGGGCGAGCTGCCGCTCTCGCTGCAGGCGCAGCTCCTCCGCGTGGTGCAGGAGGGGACCTACAAGCGCGTCGGATCCAACAGCTGGCAGCGCACCGACTTCCGCCTCATCTGCGCCACGCACCGCGACCTTGCCGAGCAGGTGGCCGGCGGCCGCTTCCGCGCCGACTTCTACTACCGCATCGCCAGCCGCATCTGCCACCTCCCGCCCCTGCGCGAGCGGCGCGGCGACGTGCTGCCGCTGGCGCGCCACTTCCTGCGCCAGATCCGGCCCGACGGGCGGCCGCTCGAGATCGACGACGCGGTCACCCACTTCCTGCTCGAGCGGAGCTACCCGGGCAACGTGCGCGAGCTGCAGCAGCTCATGGGCCGCATCGGCGATCGCCATGTGGGGCCCGGGCCGATCACGGCCGGCGACATCCCCGAGGACGAGCGGCCGACCGCGCCGCCCGTCACCGCCACCTCGCGGTCGCCCGCGCTGGCCAGCTCGTTCGAGGACGCCGTCGGCGAGGCGCTCGAGCGCGGCGTCGGGCTGCGCGAGATCGGACGGGCGGCGACCGGGGCGGCCATCCGCATGGCGATCGCGCACGAGGAGGGCAACCTCAAGCGCGCCGCCCGGCGGCTGGGCGTCACCGACCGGGCGCTGCAGCTGCGTCGCGCCCAGCGACCGGGATGACGGCGGCGGCCGGGCGGCCGAGCCGGGCGGCCCGGCGGCCGATGAGGCGGACCAGGTTCCCGCCCAGCACCTTGCGCTCCGCCTCGGGGCGCAGGCCGAGCTCGCGGATCTTGGCCAGCTCGACGCCGGGGTGCAGCCAGGGCCCGTCGCTGCCGAACAGGAGCTTGTGCGCACCGGCGCGGGCGACCGCCTCCTCGAGCAGATCGAAGCGCCGCACGCCGGCGGTGTCGGCGAACACGTTGGGCAGGCGGACCATGAGATCGATCAGCGCCACCTGCGCGCGGTAGTCGTCGGCGAAGCTGCCGAGGTGGGGCACGATGAAACTGACCTCGGGGTACTCGCGGGCGACCAGCGCGATCGTGGTGACCTCGCCCATGACGTCGTAGAGGACGGGCAGATCGTGCCGGCGCGCCGCGTCGCACACCTCGCGCGTGATGCGGCCGTCGTGCTGATGCACCTTGAGGCCGACGAAGCCGGCCCTCACCGAGCGCGCCACCAGCGCCGCCACCCGCCCCGCATCGGCGCGCGGGTTGACGAACGCGAAGCCGATGAGGCGCTCGGGGAGGGTGGCGACGATCTCTGCGACGCGCCGGTTGGCCGCGGCGTAGTCGGAGTGGAAGGCCGAGAAGACGACGGTGTGCGTGATGCCGGCGCGACGAGCGCGCGCGAGGTACCGATCGATCGGGGCCGCTGTGTCCCACGGACCCGTGAAGCCGTCGCCCTCGCCGGCATGGCAGTGACAGTCGATGATCATGTCGGCAGGCCTACTGGTCCGACGGCTCTTCCTCGGGGGGCTGGGGCGGCTCGTCCTCGCCGCCGCCGAAGCCGATGCCCATGCCCAGTCGGCTGCGCAGCGCGCGCAGGACGCGGTAGCGGTGGCGTCCGCCGAAGCGCCGGCCCATGCGGCCGTACCAGATCGATCGGCGCCTGCGGCCGCGGCGGCCGCGCCAGCCGCCGCGACGGCGGAAGAACTCGCCCTCGCCGCTGGCTCCGTTCGCGCCCTCGCCTTCGCCCTCGCCCTCGTACTCGTACTCTTCCTCGCCCTCGCCCTGGGCGCCGGGTCCGTAGCGGCGGGCGACGTCGCTGGCGAAGTTCGAGGCCATGTGCACGGCCTGCGGGACGCCGCCGCGCATGACGACGTAGACGCCGCCGCCCTGCGGGGCGACCTCGCCGATCTCGCGCGGCGCGCTGGCCCAGCGGATCGGCACGTGACGCCCGTCGATCGCGATCGACGCGGGGAGCTCGCCGCTGGGCGGCGCGCCGTCGGGCGGCTGGCCGTCGGGCGGAGGCGGACCGCCGGCGGCGGACGCCGGCTCCGGCTCGGGTCCGGCAGGCGGCGGCGGCGCTGCGTCCTCGGGCGGCGGCTCGGGCTGCGGCGGCTGGGGCTCGACCACCGACGGCGGCACGTAGCCGCTCGTGTATGGCGCCAGCGCGCGCAGCAGCCAGGCCGGCGGCGGCAGGCGGAAGATCCACGGCCGCGCGCTCACCGGCGGAGCGCCCACGCCGACGCTGTAGCCGAGCGGCGGGCGGACCCAGGGCCCTCCCACCCAGCGGCCGCCGATCAGACGACGTGCGTAGGGACGGCCGCCGTACCACCGCCCGCCGACCAGGCGCGGCCGGTAGTAGGCGCGGGCGCCGAAACGCGGGCCCACGAATCGCGGACCGACGAATCGCCGGCCGACGAATCGCGGGCCGATGTGGCCGCCGACGTAGCGCCGGGCCACGTAGGGGCGGCGCACGCCGTAGCGCAGGGGAACGCCGACTCGCCGCACCCGCACGGCGGGCCGCACGAGGGGCCGCCGGAACGCGACCGAGGGACCTCTTCGAATGATCATCTCAAGCCTCCAGCTTCGACGACAACGTGTCGATAGAGCCGTGCCCGCCCCATGCGGCCGCGGCCAGCGCGGCAGCGGCGGTGCGGAGCTCCGCCTCGCCGTGTCGCGCGGTGATGATGAAGGTGACCGAGGCCTCGCCGGTGCAGCGGGCGCGGCGCGCCAGCGCGCGTATGCCCCGGCGGGCGAGCTCGGCGCGCAGGGCCAGCGCGGCGCGCGGATCGCCGGTCGCCACTCGCTGCATCGGGAAGGGGCCGCCGCGCGCGGTGAAGCCGGCCGCCGCCAGTGCGCGCCGGAATCCGCGCACGCGCGCGACCAGGCGCGCCCGCAGGCGATCGCCTGCGGCCGCGTTCAGCGCGAGCGCGCGCGCCGCCGCCGCCAGGTGCGCCTGCGACGGCGGGCTGCAGTGGAGCATCGTCTCGCTGCGCGCCTCGAAGTCGTCCACGAACGCGCGCGAGCCGGCCAGCATGGCCACCGGCGCGCCGAAGGCCTTGGCCAGCGACGCGACCACGACCAGGTCGCCGCCGGTCAGCCCGAAGCGAGCCGGCGAGCCGCCGCCGCCGCGCCCGAGCGGCGCCGCCGCGCACGGCCCGGCCCCGAGGAGGCCCGTGGCCTGCGTGTCGTCGACCACCAGCCGCCCGCCCCAGCGCCGCGCCAGCGCCAGGTACTCCGGCAGCGGTGCCGGCCGCGCGCAGCCCGGGCAGAAGCCGTCGCACACCACCCAGGGCCGCCGGCGCGCGCCGGCGAGGCGGGACAGCCGCCGCTCGAGCGCGCCGGCATCGTGGTGGCGGAACGGCAGGACGATCGCGCCGCGCCGCTCGGCCCGCTCCATGCCCCAGCGCGCGACCGGATACACGCCGTCGTCGTAGAGCAGCGCCGAGGTGGCATGCGACGCGCCCACACCGGCGAAGACATCGGTGAACGCGTGCAGGGTCGAGGTCGAGGGCACCGCGCGCGCGCAGCCGACCAGCGCCGCGAAGGCGCGCGCCGTCTCCGTCGCGGCCGCCGGGAGGCAAAGCGCCGCCGGCTTCCCCGTCGTCAGCTCGCTCCACTCGAGCGCGCCGCTCTCGTGGGTCAGGCCCAGGAACAGAGACGACGTGAAGTCCAGCACGCGGCACCTGGCTACCTCTGCTGTCCCTGGCCGAGCAGCCGGTTGCGCAGGTGCACCGACGGGGGCAGGAACCGCCGGTCCCCGTCCCGCGCATCGGTGACCTCGGCGCTGAGGTCGACGCTGGTGGCCGCCCGGTAGGCGTGGATGTAGCCCTGGATCTCGGCGCGCCAGTAGCGGGCCCAGTTGGCGGCGTTGTTGGGATCGTTCACCGTGCTCCACGCGCCCCACCGCACCGACAGGAGGACCTGCTCGCCGAACACGGCGAGGTCGCGGAAGTGGACCACGCTGGTGTCGGTCCATCCCTTGAGCGTCTTGACCGCGTCGACGCGGTCCATCCACGCCTCCGGGTACGGCACCATCACGCGGCCGCCGAGGAACTCGCGCATCTCCGGGCGCGACAGCAGCCACTGCTGCATCAGCATCTCCTGCCGCGCGGTGGTGGGCAGGTCGCCGAACTGGTTGTGCGCGCCCTGGGCGAGCAGGTAGTGGGTCTCCTTGAGCGCGTTCAGGACCGAGAAGCCGTCGGCGATGACCGTGGTGTCGTCGTCCTGCCGGTAGAACTGCATGCAGCGCCACAGGAGGTTGTGGAAGGCCTCGAGGAACTTCGAGCGCCGGTCGATGGTGCGCAGCTCGGCCAGCGCGCGGCCGTGGAGCGTGAAGCCGTACTGGTGGTCGTACTCGTGCGCGCGGCGCAGCACGCTCAGCTGCGACAGCTCGTCCTGCACCCATCCCCACAGGAGGTTGTTGAGCGGGCGGAGCGGGTCGATCTCCAGCTGGGCGAACGGGTCGCGCTCGCCGTTCGCGCTCGCGCGCACGTTCTGGAAGCGGCGGGTGATGCTGTTGAAGGTCTGCACCAGCATCCCCTCCTCCATCCAGTACGACCAGATGAGCTCGAGGAGGCAGGGGTGGACCAGCTTCTCCTGCAGGAGCCCGGTCTGGAGGTCCACGATGCTGGCGGCGCTGGTGTGGACGGTGCCGATGTCGCCCAGCTTGCGGCGGATGAGATCGACGTACGGCAGGATGAGGGCGCGCGGCGCGCTCGGCGGGCCCACCTTGGCCAGGTACTCGGCCCACAGCTCGCTGAACTTGCCCGGCAGCTCGTGGCCGAAGCGGGCCTCGTCCTCCGGCGGATCGGTGTGCAGCTTGGCCCGCGGGACCACGCCGCAGTGGGTCATCACGAAGATCTCGGTGGCCACCTTGAGCACGCGGTAGGCGTCGACGCTGGAGTAGGCGAACGGCCCGTTCGCCAGATCGAAGACGTCGTCGAACGACTCGGCGATGTGCTTCTTGTCGGCGGTGGCCGCGTGGGCGAAGCGGCGGTGGCAGAACAGCCGGTCCATGAAGTCCTGGTAGGACTGGAAGCTGAGCGAGTTGGTGCTGCCCCGGATCACCACCCACAGGATCTCGTCGGGCGTGTTGGGCACGCGGCTGCGGCTGAGCGACACCTCGACCCGGCGGGCGTGCGGCAGATGATCGGCGCCGTTGCCGTCGAGCACGAACGGAACGTCCGGCTTGCCCGGCGACACGACCACCGGGCAGAGCTTGCCGCCGTGCTGCGGTTCGACCTCCTCACCGTCGGAGACGCCGATCTCGACCTCGTGCACCGAAGGCTCCAGGCCCAGCCAGTCGGGGTAGACGCGCACGAAGGCGCACTTCTCGTCGAACGGATCCATCGCCGAGCGGGGGACCTTGCTCCACCCGTGGCCGGCGACCTTGTACCACCAGCAGCACTGCCCCGAGAGCGTGGTCGGGCCGTGGCCCTCCACCGGCTCGGCCAGCAGCACCGTACGCCCCGACTTGTCGATGAGCGCTGCCGGGCGCAGCGCCACCTTGAGCTTGTTGGTTTCGTGTTCGGTCGACATGGACGTGTGTCCTCCTACTCAGGTGCCGTGATTTGCAGCCAGCCGGGGTACGACGGTGAGCCGTGGCAGCCGTGGCAGCCGTGGCGGCGAGGCGGCGGCCGCCGGCCGGCGCATGGCGGCGCACACCTCGCTGACGTCGACGGTGGCGCGCCACGCCCAGTGGCGCAGAAGCGACGCCACCAGGTCGCCCTCGTCCTCGGGCTCGAGGAGCCCGTCGAGCCGCGCCTGCCCGAGGCCGGCGAAGGCCAGCGTCGGCGCCGCGCGCCGGAGCAGCGCCGGGCGCTCCTGCCAGCTGGCGAACGCCTCGGCCAGGCGCGCCGGGTGCCGCTCGCGGCCGGGCAGCGCCTCGCCGAGCGAGGGCCCGCCCAGCCGCGGCGGCCGGTGCCCGACCAGAAACGCCACGAAGGCGGGCAGGGACGCCTCCAGCTCGGCGTAGACGGCGCGCTGATGCGGCGGGAGCCGCGCGACGTCGTAGAAGCTCTCCCACATCGCGACCAGACGCCGCCACTGCGGATGCGGATAAAGCGCCTCGCCGACCGCCGCGCTGAGCTTCACGCGAAGATAGGGCGGCGGGTGCGGATCGTCCGGCGTGATGCGGAAGACGAACGGCGACGGCAGGCTGACGACGCCGATGAGGCCCACCGTCGAGGCCGCGCCCAGGCGGGCGACCGACCACAGGTCGGCGACGATCTCCGAGATCCACAGGCGCCACCAGCTCCACGCACCGGCCGGCGCCGGCATCGCCGCGCGCAGCGACGCCACCAGGTCGAGGAGCGCCGCGCCCTGGTGCCCGACCTCGTGGACCAGCGACGAGGCGATGCCGCTGCCGACCATGCGCTCGCGCGGCATGCGGATGATGGCGACCGGGTTCTGCGCGCCGCCCGGCAGCCGCGTGCGCGCGCGGCGGATGGCCGCGCCCGGACCGCGCGCCAGGTAGCACACCACCGGCGGCGCTTCCATGACGCCCGGCAGCTCGAGGGCGTCGCGGGCGGCCACGTCGAGCCCCGCCAGCCACACGCCGTTCTCGGCCTCGCTGCGCTGGCTCAGCGCCTCGCTGAAGATGTCGAAGTGGGAGAGGACCACGTTGAAGCGGAGGCGCAGGAGCGTGAAGCGGCGCTGGGCCTCCGCCGGGGCGGCGGCGCGCGCCTCCGGCGTGGCGATCCACGCCAGGAAGCGGCGCACCTGCCTGCGCAGCGCGCGCCGGCCGCCGGTGAGGAAGCGCTCGATCGCCGACTGCGCCTCCACCGTGAGGCTCGCCGCCGGGACCATCGTCTCCTGCAGGGCGAACGAGCGCACCCGCCCCAGGCGCGACAGCAGGCCGCGGGCCTCGTGCTCGAGGTGCCACAGCGCGAAGCGCGACGCCGTCAACGCCGTCATCTCAGACTCCGGACAGGACGATCGTCTGGCCGCGGCGGACCCAGGTGCCGGAGCTCGCGCCCGACGGGACGGGGCGGCCGGCGAGCAGCCCGGGCGCGAAGCGCTGGGCGGCGTCGTGCAGCGCCGCGCGCGCGGCGGCGGCGGCGCTCTGGCCGGGCGGCGCCTGGGTGGCGGCCTGCGCGGCGTCGGCGGCCAGGCGGACGAACTGCTTGGCGGTCTCGAAGTCACGGTCCTCGTGGCTGAGCCCCTCGAGCTCGAGGCCGAAAATCTGGCCCGCGCCGGTGGCGATCGTCCGGCCGATGGCGCCGCCGACGCCTGGCGCGATGCGGTCGCCGATCGCCTGTCCGACGACCGGCAGCGCCTGGCGGGCGACGTTCTTCAGCATGCCGCCGAGCTGCTGCCCGACCGGCGAGCGCACGAACTGGCCCACCTTGCTGCCCACGGACTTGACGAGGCCGCCCAGGAACTGCTCGAGCTCGGCCTCGCTGTTCACCGACAGGAGCTCGCTGGTGAGCTCGTCGAGCTCCTCCTCGCCGACCAGCTCGCCCTCCTCGCCTTCGCCCATCTCGCCGGCGCCGTATTCGTACTCGTACTCGCCCTCGAGCTCGCCCTCGAACTCGCCGCCGTATCCGTTCTCGGCCTCGCCGTCACCCTCTGCCTCGGCCTGAAACTCGCCCTGCTCGTAGGCCTCCAGGTTGGTGCGACCCATCGTCCTGTCGATGTCGTGCATCGCGGTTGCTCCTTGATCGGTGTCCTCGACGCTCGCCGCTCATTGCAGCGGAGGTGCCAGGGCGCGGGGACCCGATCGCCGGGGCTTGGCGCGGCGGAGGCGTCCGCGCGACGAAGCGATCTTCGTGGCGCGCTGCGGGCGCGGCGGCGGGGCGAAGCGGTCTTCGCCGCCGGTTCGCCGCCACCTCGATGGCGCGGCGCGCCCGGGTGGCACGCGGGCTGCTTTGCGCCTGCTCGTCCCACGCAAAGGAGAACCCATGAAGCCCATCGCCAACCGCACGAGCGCCTCCGGCGACATCACGCCCGAGCAGGAGCTGGCGCTCGCCCAGGAGATGTTGAGAATCCAGAGCGAGGAGGAGCTCGATCATTTCCTCCCGCTGCTCTTGCCGGCGATCAAGCTGGCCGCGCCCCTCCTCATGAAGGCGGCAGGGCCTCTGCTCAAGACCGTCGCCGGCTCGCTGCTCGGCGGCGGGGGCGGCCGGCGGCGCCGCCCGCCGCGCGGCGAGGAGGAGCAGTTCCTCGGCAAGATCGCGCGCGGCCTGTTCGGCGAGGTCGAGGCGGAGAGCGAGGAGGAGGAGCAGTTCCTGGGCGGAATCCTGAAGGGCATCCTGGGCGGCGAGATGGAGGCCGAGCTCGAAGCGGAGGAGGAGCAGTTCCTGGGCGGCATCATCGGCAAGCTTTTCGGCGGCGAGCTGGAGGCCGAGAACCACGTGCAGGAGCAGTTCATCGGCGGGCTGTTCGGCAAGCTTTTCGGCGGCGAGCTGGAGGCGGAATACCAGGCCGAGGCCGACGGCGAGGACGAGGTCGGCGAGCGCGTCCGCCTGGGCCGGGCGCGCCGCGTCGTGCGCCTCGCGGCCAGGGCGTCGCGGCGAGCGGCCCGCCAGCTGGTGGCGCTCATCCAGGCCGGGCAGCGGCCGACGCTGCGCGAGGCGCGGCGCATCATCTTCTCGTCGATCGTCGCCACCGCGCGGCAGATGCGGTCCGGCCATCACGGTCACCACGGGCGCAGGCCGCGGCTCATCCCCGCCAGCGCGGGTCCGGGAGCGGGTGGGGCCGGGCCGGGCGGCTTCGCCACGGGGCCCGGGCCCACGGCGCAGGTCGGGCCGCCGATGTCCGCCGCGGGCGCGCCGCCCCAGGGCGAGACCATCCTCGACCGGATGATCTCCGGGGCGCGGCCGTTCGCCGGCTACTGATCCGCGCGCCCGGGAGTCGCGTCCTTCATCGGCGCGACGCGGGCGCCGGCCCGGTGCCGGCGAAGGCCGCGCGGTGGGCCTCGCACCAGGCCGCGAAGCGCTGCGGGGCGTGACCGGTCAGCGCGGCGAACGTGTCGGTGCGCCGGCCGGCGCGCCCGGCGCGCACTTCCTTCCACATGGAGGCGTGGCTCTCGATGATCCAGTCCGGCCGGCCGGCGCGGCGCAGCGCCTCGGCGGCCGCCTCCATCGACATCTCCACGACCTCGATCGGCCTGCCCAGGGCGCGCGCGAGCACCTCGACCTGGTCGCGCGTGCTGAGCAGCTCGTCGCCGGTCAGGGTGCGGACCGCGCCCTCGTGGCCCGGCCGGGTCAGCGCGAGCGCGGCGACCTCCGCGATGTCGCGCGGCGCGATCGGCGCGGTCGGCCCGTCGGGCATGGGCGTCATCACGCGACCCGCCGAGGCGATGGTGCCCGCCCACTGGAGCGCATTGGACATGAAGTAGCCCGGCCGCAGCATCGTCCACGCCAGGCCCGACTGCTCGAGCCACTCCTCTCGCTCGCGGTGGTGGCGGCCGATCGGCACCGGCATGGTCGCCCCGATCGACGAGAGCAGGACGACGTGGCGCACTCCCGCCCGCTGCGCCGCCCGCACGATGGCGCGGTCGTCGATCGCGTCATCGAGCAGGAGTAGCGTCCAGAACAGGCGATCGGCCCCGTCCAGCGCGCGAGCGACCGTGGCCGGGTCGCCCAGGTCGCCGACCACCCGCTCGACCCCGTCTCCCCACCCCGGACCGCGCTCCTGCCGGGTGACGACGCGAACCGGATGTCCGCCGGCGCGCAGCATGGCGACCAGCTCGCGCCCCACATTGCCGCTGGCTCCGAAGACAGTGATCATGGTTCCTCTCTCCTCGCGATGTCCGCCGCCTGATATGCGGGCGGGGGGACCCGCGGAGCTTGGAGAAAACGGCCAGTTCAGCGCCGCCGCGCGCCGCCCGGTTGAACCCACGCCGAGCAGAGGTCACATTCGGGCATGGCCGTCGTCGCCGTCGCGCCAGCGCCCGCGCGGGCACCGTGGCAGAGCCTCCTGGCCGGCTTCAGCATCGCCACACCGCCCGTCCACCGCATCGCTCGCCTGCCCGACGGCACCGCCGGGCTGCTGTTTCGCATGGATCGAGACGGCACCGGCTGCTTGATGGTGCTTGGACCGCGGACGCGTCCCCTGTACAAGCAGCCCGCACCGTTCGAGCTGGCCGTCCACGCCATCTTTCGCCCGGGCGGCGCCTACCCGTTCCTCGGCGTCCCCGTCGACGAGCTCACCGATCGCGTCGTCCCGGCCCGCGACCTCTGGGGCGCCCGCGCGGATCGCCTGCTCGACGACCTCCTCGCCCCCGGCCCCGACCGCGGCCCGGCCGCGATGGCGTCCCGCCGCGCCACAATGTCCGCCGCCCTGGCCGAGCGCTGCCGCGCGCCCCGCCTCTACGAGCCCGCCTCCGCCGCGATCGCCCGCGCCGCCGTCCGCCGCCTCGACCTGGCCGACACCCCCATCCGCGACCTCGCCGCCGACCTCCGCATCAGCGCCCGCAACCTCCGCCGCGCCTTCTCCGCCGCCGTCGGCGTCACCCCCAAGCTCTACGCCCGCATCGCCCGCTTCCAGCGCGCCCTCGCCATCGCCGCCAGCACCCCCAGCCCCTGGGCCGAAGTCGCCCGCGCCACCGGCTTCGCCGACCAGTCCCACCTCGCCGGCGAATTCCGCGCCCTGGCCGGCCTCTCCCCCTCCGCCTTCACCCGCGACCAGGTCGCCGACCACCTGGTCATCCCCTGCCACCTCCGAGCCTGAAGCTCGACGAGTAGCGACCCGCCGCGGCCACTATCCGTCCGCGCGAGAAGGCCCAGCATGTCCCGGCCGTTGCCATGCGGGACGGGCAGTCCGAGCGGGGCGGCTCCGGGAGCAAGACGAGGCGATGTCAGCCGAATCGACCCAGGCGCCGCGAGCCGCCGATTCGACGACCCCGATGTCCGCCGTTCGACGACGCGGGAGCGGCGGACAACGCGATCGACCGTCGGGCGCGGCGAGCCGTCGGCGGTAGCAGGGCCGCGGTGAGCAGCCGAGTCGGCGGCGCGCCGATGTTCGCCGAATTGACCACCTCCGACGGGCTCGATTCAGTCGGGTCTTGAAGTGGCGGACATCTCGATCCAGAGAGGCGCTGAGAAGCCGGGCGCTGCCTGGTGAGGCGGCACTGGCGTGCGCGGCCACCCGGTGGGGTCCGGCTACGCGACCGTGTCTGTCGGAGGCGCGGTCATCGAGTCCGGCATGGCCGCAGCTCGGAGTCGGGGCCGGGGACCCGCAAGCGAGAACGGCGGCGAATCAGCGCGTCGGACCTCGGTGACGACTCGGAGCTTCGTGATGACCGGAGCTGGCCCTCTGGAGCGGTGGAGCGCTGGGTAGGTACGGAGCCACGGACCTCGGCATCGACTCGAAAACGAGAGGTCGGCCCGGATCGGGCCCACCTTCCGTCACGGGTCGAGCGCTGGAAGCTCGCGGACGTCGATCGGGCCGCCTGCTTTCAACCAGCCTTTTTGCAGGAGCCAGGTGGATGGTGGCGCCACCGGCGTGGCGGGTGGCCCCCATCGGTGGAGCGGGTGCGCGGGCGCGTCCACGCGTGGAATCCAGCGCTGACAGCGAGGATGCCAGCCGTCGAAGAACGCCGCGGAGGAGTGGGGATCGATCCACACACTTGCGCCGCGCGCCCTGCCGCCCTCGTCGCGGGCGTGCTTGACCCCGTTCTGGAGCACGTAGATGAGGCCGCGCCTCACTTCGGTGGGCGTGCGCAGGTAGCGCGCGTGATAGCGGTCGGCGATCACGCGTCCTTTCCGCCCGGCCACCCGATTGAGCCGACGGGCCACACGCACGCCGAAGCCCTTCATCGCGCGCCCCAGCGCGATCTGGTCGCTGGCCTCGACGAGGAGGTGGATGTGATTGGACTGGATCGAGAAGTGGATGATGCGTGCCCCCAGGCGGTCGCGCGCGGCACACAGCGCGTTGCGCACCGCCGGGTAGACGCGTGACCCGCGCAGGTAACCGGCGCCTTTCACGACCCGCGTCGTCACGTGGACCGGAAACCGCGACTCGAGCGGCGGGCGACTGGCGTGACGCACCTCCGGGCGTTTCTGCTTCGGCTTGCGCCCGGCACCGCGGCGCGCGCCGCCCCAGGTGGCGGGCAATTCCAGCGAGAGCTGACGAGCTGCCTTCCGGTCGGAGCTCGAACGAGCCTGGGTCTTCCTGTCCATGCTCCCATGTCGGCCCCAGCGGGGCACCTGTTGCGCACCAGGTGAGCGCGCGCCCTCCGGTCATGATGTATGTGGCCCCAGAGCGCACGGAGCCTGCCCACACTCCGATGTTCGCCGTCTCGAGCCCGGCTCGGCGGACCCGCCGCACGACGGGCGATGCAATCTCGAATTGGCGAACAAGGTGTGGCTCGACGCCGCGCCCGGCCTCGCCGAGCGTCTCGAGTCCCGGCCCGCCGAGCACCGCGCAGCCGGGCTGTCGACGCCACCAAGAATTTGACCCCGAAACGCCACCAAATCTGATCCCACCCATCCGTTCAGTGGTTGGTCTTCGACGGCGGCCGCGCAGGCGGGCTCGTCGAGCCCATGTTGTTCGCCATTTCGAGCGACACGTGGCCCCGAGCGCGCGCGACGCAATCTCGAATTGGCGAACAGTCGTGGCGCGGCGGAGCGCCGCGCAGCCGGGTCTCGCGGAGGCGCGCAGCCGGGCCTCGTGGAGCCGAGCAGTCGGGTCTCGCGGAGCGCCGCGCAGCCGGGTCTCGCGGGGCGCCGCGGAGCTGGCCTCGCCGCCGCCGGCGCGTCGAGAAGCTCGCGGACTGCCGGTGGCGGACAAGTCCCGGCTGGCACCGAGGACCGGGCCGGCGGGCGCTGGTGTCGCGCCGTGGCTGGCGGCGATTCGGTGGGGTGGTCGTGAGGCGCGGCGACGCGACGACGACCGCGTCACTCGGTGCCCGTTTCACGGCGGGCATCGCACCGAGGGGGCGGGCAGTCGCCAGGGGAGCCGCGCTCGGGGTCGGCGGACATTTCGCGCCTCGGGGCTTCGTTCATGGCGATCCGGCCCGGAGGCGAGGCCCAGGTGACCGTGCCCCGACGAGTCGCTGATGCGCGCGGCACAGCAGGAGTGGTGGGCGGGCGAAGGCCCGGGCGGGCGGGGGATCGCGACGGCCGTGCGCTACCGAGGGATCGGGGGGCGGTGGCCGTGGGGATGCTCGAGCCAGCTGATGGATTGCCACAGGGTGGGTTCGTCGCTGCAGATGGGGGCCAGGGCCTTGCAGCAGTCGCGGCAGGGGCACCAGGGCCAGCCCGAGAGGACGAGCTCGCGGTTGATTGCGCGGTAGGTGGGGTCGCCGCACGGGGTCATGGGCGCGTGCTCGGCGAGCATGTCGACGCGGTAGGCGGGGGCCCAGACCGCGAGGGCCAGGTTCTGGCCGGCGACGTCTCCGGCGGAGAGTGGAAACTGGATGGCGCGCATGCCGCGATGGCCGCCGAGCAGCACGGAGGCGAGGCGGCGACCGTCGCGGGCGCGAAACATGACGCGATCCCAGAGGTGGAGGCGGCCCTCGTCGAGGGTGCCGAGGGCGACGGACCAGTGGCGATAGTGTCCGCCCGGGTCGCGATGGATCTCCATCCAGCTCTTGACCGTGAACTGCACGGTCATCTTACGCGCGCGAGGCGCGCGTTGTTTCAGCCGACGTGCTCGCGGAAGAACGAGACAGTGCGATCGCGCGCCAGGTCCGCGCTCGGCTTGTGATGGGAGCCGCGCTGGTCGCAGTTGAAACCGTGATCGGCTTCATACACGTGGACCGCGGCCGCCGGCTGGGCGGCGCGAAAGGCGCGGATCCCCTCCGGGGGCGAGATGCTGTCGCGCTCGCCGAAGTGCAGCATGACCGGGCAGCGCGGCTGTTCGCTTGCGCTCTCGATCACGCCGCCGCCGTAGTAAGAGACGACTGCCGCCAGCCCGCCGACGCGGGCGGCGGCCATCCAGGCCACATACCCGCCCCAGCAGTAGCCGACCAGGCCGACCTTGCCTTTCCCGGAGGCGGCCTCGACGGCGGCCGCGACGTCGCGCATCGCGTCGTCGAGCGCCACCCCGGCGCGCAGCTCTCTCCCCTTGGCGATGGTGTCGGCGGTGTATCCGATGTCGATGCCCCGCTCCACGCGGTCGAACATGGCGGGGGCCACCGCCACGTAGCCGTCCGCGGCGAAGCCATCGGTCACCGCTCTGATGTGGCTGTTGACGCCGAAGATCTCCTGGATGACGACCACGCCGCCGCGCGCAGCGCCCTGCTGCGGGTCGGCGCGGTAGGCGGCGAGATGGTGGCCATCGGACGCGGTCAGCTGGATCATGGTTCCCATGGTCGGCTCCTCTCGAGAGCGCGAGGATCCCGCTCTCGGCCGCGGCATGCCAGACCGGGAGCGGGAAAGCGAACCGGGAGGAGACGGAGCGCGCGTCGGGGCGCTGCTCGACGCCGATCCGCACGGCGAGCGCGCCGGCGACGCCGCCCTGCGCCGGCGGCGCACCTCGCTGTTGCGCAGCCTGGCCGCCACGCCGCCGGATGGCCCGCCGCTCGCGCTCGCCCTCCATCGATGGGGCCTGAGCACCGCGCCGGCGCTGGCCGCGGCCGTCGGGCACCGCCTCGGCGAGCGCGGCGACCTGGGGGGCGGTGGCGCGCGCCATGCCGGGCGGCCCGGGGCCGCTCGCCCACCTCGCCGGCCCGCTCGCCCTGCACGAACTCGGCGCCGATCCGGCCGCGACCGCGCCGAGGCTGGCCGCCAGAAGATCGGCGCGCCGCTCCAGGCCCGCTGAAGCTCGTCGCTCTCGCGCCCGGCTGGAGCGAACTGGCCGCGGGCGATGATGTCCGCCGCAGCATCGATGCCGTCGCGCGCGCGTGGCAGGAGCCGCTGGCCGCGTGGCTGGCCGCCGACCTGCGCCTGCGCGCCCTGCGCCTCGACGTCGCGCACCTGCTGGGCGCCGGCGCGGCGGACGCGCAGCGCGTGCTGGCTCGCGCGCTCGAGGTGGCCGAGCGCAGCAACGCCATCATCGTCGACGAATCGCGCGCACGGCGGCCCGCGCGCCGGCGCACATCTCGATCCGGTGCTGGCCCAGCTGTCCCGCGCGCTCGGCCTCAACGCCGTCCTCTGCGCCAGCGGGCCTCACGACCACCTGCGCCGCGCGGCGGACATCATCGTCAAGGCGCCGCCGGCCGGCCCGCCGCGCAGCAGCATGTGGGGCTCGTGAGGCGCGGCGAGAAGCCGCGCGGCCACCAGCCGCGCGCGGAAGCGGCCGCGCCCACGAGAAGCCGCGCGGCCACCAGCCGCGCGCGGGAAGCTTCGCGGCCACCAGCCGCGCGCGCGATCGCATCGGGCCCGTCGAGATACGACAGCGACCCCCAGAAGCAGGCGATGAGATCGAAGCCGCCGCCGCCGAGATCTCTCGCCTCGATCGCGAGCACGTCGCCCTCGATGAAGCGCGTCCGGGTTGGCGCGCCGCGCGACGCGCAGCTGCGCCGCGCTCACGTCGACACCGATCTGTATATCGACCTCGCCGACCTGCGATGGGTGCCAGGCCTGGCCGCAGAAGGTGTCGAGTCACGAGCTCCGGCGCGAGATCGGAGGACGAACGATGGCGACGTTGCATGCGTGCTTGTCTCGCGACTGCGGATGATCGATGTACAGCGCGCGATACATCGCCGCGTAGCTGTCGCCGTGGAGGTCGCGCGCATGCATCCGTGTGCGCCGATCATGTCCGATGTGCGATTGCTGATCCTTGGCGGGTTTCCGGGGCCGTCCCCCTCATCGGGGAGGGGGCTCCCCCCCATTCCGGAGCAACTGAAGGATCTTCCGAATTGGCATCGAGCCTATTCTCAGGCCCTCGCGCACCACCGGGGCGGTGGATCGGGCCTTGCTCGAAGTCTGCGCACGTTCGGTAAGACCAAATCCTCAGGCCTCCCCCAGCCAACCGTGGCGTGCTGTCCAGTCAGGAGCTGACGGCCATAACCGCGGCAACGACCGTCGTACCGGCGAACGCGCCGCAACACGCCTTCACGGCTATGACCGCGAGGAGGTGACCATGCGGTATCAACGACCAGACTTCGTACCGGCCGACTTCGTCCCGCTCCTGGGCATCGCGCTCGCGGTGCTCGGGTCGGCGTGCTCCGATCCTTTCGGCTTCAGCGCCGAGCCAGTGGAAGGGGAGGAGGTGTGTGCGGCGAGCAGTGAGTGGTTGCCGAACACGCCGGCCCTCGATCAGTTCAAGCCGCTTCCGCATCCGGCCACCGAATGTCCGTTCTACCGCGGCGGCTGGCAGAACTTCCTCGTCGCGATGCAGCCCGACGCGGATGGGCGGCCGGCCATGCTCTCGTACCCGACCATCGACACCATGTTCGAGCCCGCGCTGCCGCGCGCGGAGACGCGGTCGGAGCTGGGCGACATCCGACAGGCCGGCGGGCGCCAGGTCCTGATCGATCAGAACGGCAACTCGCTCTACTACGGCATCCACGTCAACCAGGCGTACGCCGACTTCCTCGACGCTCACGGCCTCCACACGCGCGAGGATGTGGAGAACGCCAGCCCGCGGCTCTTCTTCCCGCCCGGCGTGGTCGAGTTCAAGTCGGCCTGGCAGATCGTCGAGGACGGCGACTCGTCGGACGATTACATCACGATCACGACCACGGTGCCGACCCTGTCGCAGGACGGCGACCGCATCATCGAGGACCGTGACACGCCGCGCGAGGTGCGTGCCCGCCTGCTCGCCCTGCACGTTGTGTTCACGCTGCCGGGCCACCCGGAGTTCATCTGGGCCACCTTCGAGCACTCGACCGGCACGCCAGACACGAAGGCTGCCGACGGCAAGCGCAACGTCGCGCCCGCTTCGGTGGGCAACCCCAACCTCGAGGATCCCAACAACCTGCAGGACGACTCGGTCATCAGCCCCGACGATCACCTGCTGTATCACGGCGGCACCGCGGCCAACTCCGGCAACCAGGCGATCGCCGAGACCGACCTCGTGCTCGACGAGGCGACCCAGAAGTTCGCGAACCAGCAGACGTCGATCTACCGCATGTTCCCGGCGTCCAAGTCGAACACGATCGACCCCGACGACGCCATCTCGTCTCTCAACCACAACGTCGAGGCGCTGTTCGCACAGGCGGCCGGCTCGCTCGATCCGGCCGACCGGCGCTCGCACTACCGGATGGTCGGCGCCGTGTGGATGGACAAACCGGCCTACTACGACGAGAACTCTGCCCTGCAGAACGACGAGACCAGCCCGTTCTTCGACGAGGACGGCTTCGTCGATGACATCAAGGAGAACGGCTCGGACAGCGACTTCTCGATCCTGGCGGGCGAGGATCGCCTGTCCAGCACGGCGATGGAGTCGTTCACGCAGGCGCCGGACTCGTTCCCGAACTGCTTCACCTGCCACAACACGCAGGCGGTCACCGCCAAGGGCGTGCCGATCGACCGCGACAGCAGCGGGGTGCAGCTGCTCGAGCCGAAGCTCCTCAACGTCAGCCACGTGCTGAGCCAGTTCATCCTCGAGGAAACCCAGGCGGAAGCGGCAGCCGGGGAGGCGACGCCATGAGACGGATCCTCGCCATCGCCCTGTGCGCGGCATGCGCGGGGCTGGGCGCCCGGCCGGCGATGGGGCAGAAGCGCGCCCCCCACGGCGCCCCCCACGGCGGCTCGGTCAAGGCGGCGTGCCACCTGTCCTACAAGAACGCGCGCAAGCTCGAGCAGAGCGGGCAGCTGGTCAAGGCCGAGAAGTTCCTGCGCGTGTGCGCCAAGCCCAAGTGCGGCGTCTTCCTCGAGCACCAGTGCACGTTCGCATATGCGCGCATCGAGGCCGACATGCCGTCGGTGGTGCCGACCGCCACCGGCCCGGACGGCAAGCCGGTCATGGCGCTCACGTTCAAGGTCGACGGCACGGTGCTGGCCTCGCGTCTGGACGGGCACGCGGTGACGATCGATCCCGGCCTGCACGAGTTCTCGTTCGTGGCCGAGAACCGGGTCGTCTCCCGCCAGAAGGTCATGGTCCTGCAAGGCCAGCGCAACCGCCACATCACGGTCTCGGTGCCGGAAGAGGTGGCCGTGGCCGCGGCGGCGACAGGGCAGCCGGCCGCGCCCGAGGCCGCACCGCCGGGCACACCGGCGCCGATGGCGACCGACGCGCCGAAGGCCGCCGGGGCGCCGCCGAAGCAGATCGAGACGAGGCCGCCCAGGCAGGCCGAGGCGGAGCCGGTGCCCGAGAAGGAGCCCGACATCTCACTGACCGCAGCCCCGCCGCCGGAGCCGCCCAGCCGCGGGAGCCGCTGGTTCACGACCCCATCGCTGGTGCTCATGGGCGTCGGCGTGGCGGGAGTCGGCGGCTACGGCGTGCTCACTTACTGGGGTCGCAAGGACAACGACGATCTCGCACAGTGCGCGCCCGACTGCCCGCAGTCGAGCGTGGACCACATCGACAACCTGTATCTCGCCGCCGACATCTCGCTCGGCGTGGGTGTCGCGGCGCTGCTCGGCGGGGCCTATCTGGTCTGGCGCCACCATGCCCACTACGCGGTGGAGGTGCAGCCCACCGCGGGCGGCGCCGTCGCCGGCGTCTCGGGCGCGTTTTGATGGGAGGCAGACGATGATGCGCACCGCAACCTGGATTTGCCTGCTCTGTGTTCCCCTCCTGGCGGCCTGTCAGGAGCTCGACTCCGAGGCCGCCAGCGGCTCGAGCGAGACCGAGGTCGACGCCGGCGTCGCCCTCGACACGCCGCCCATCGAGCTGCCCGACGGCGAGACGACCACCGACTCCTGCGTTGCGACCATGCAGCAGGCGACCGACATCCTCACCACCAACTGCTCGGGCTGCCACGGCGGCGGCAGCGCGGGCGCGCGGCAGGGCCAGCCTCCGTTCGACTACGTGCTCGACTTCGACAAGCTCAAGACCGCGCGCTCGGCGACGGTGCCCGATCCGATCGACGCCGACATGGGGATGAGGTTCGTCCGCCCCGGCGATCCGGAGAACTCGAGGATCTGGGTCCGCATCACCGTCGGTGAGATGCCGCCCGAGCTGCCGATCGGCGTGGACCCGATCCCGCGGCCGACCATCAGCGATGCGTCCCTGCTGTACAGCTGGATCAGCGAGTGCCTGACGGAGTAGGGGCGCTCGCGGGGTCGGAAAGGTTCGCCGGCGCAGCCGTCACTGCTCGAGCCGCTCGAGGGTGACGAGCTGCGCGCGCCCGGTGCCGCGGATGTCGCCGGCCAGGACCGCGTCGGACGGCTCCATCCGCTGCAACAGGCCCGACGGGGTCACCTGGTCCTGCACGAACGCGATCCCGATGGAGCTGCCCGAGAAGTCGGCCACCAGCACGCGGGGCAGCCCCGCCGGCGTGCGGTTGAGGAACGCCACCTGGTCGCGGCTGGCGATCCGGAAGTTTCCGGCCAGCGCCACGTCCACGAAGTCCAGGTAGTCGTTGAGCAGCGTGGCCTGAAGAGCCGTGTTGTAGAACAGCCACTCGGCCGGGAACGCGCCGTCGCTGAAGTCGGTGACGAGCACGCGGCCGCCGGCCTGTCCGCGGTTGATGAACATGGCCTGGTCGTGGCCCAGCCCGCGGAAGTCGCCGGCCAGGAGCAGGTCGTCCCCGTCGTGCCAGCCGTTCAGGTAGCCGCCCCAGGAATAGGCCTCGTAGTAGCGCCAGGCGACCGGCGGCGCGCCGTCGCGGAAGTCGGCGATGAGGACGCGGCCGGCGCCGAGCCCGCGGTTGACGAACAGCACCTGGTCGAAGCCGTTGCCGAAGAAGTCGCCGACCAGGAAGCCGTCCTCGGCGTCGGTCCAGCCGTTCAGCGACGGGTCCTGGCCGTAGCTCTCGGCGTAGCGGATGACCGGCGCGCCGGTCTCGAAGCTGACGATCATGATGTGGCCGGCCACTCCGCTCCGGTTGATGAGCAGCAGCTGATCGTGGCCCAGGCCGACGAAGTCGCCGACCAGCTGCACGTCGTCGACGTCGAACCAGCCGGCGAACAGCGGGCTCTGGCCGTAGTCCTCCCAGTAGAGCGACTCGGTCGGCGACGCGCCGTCGGCGTAGTCGGCGATGCGCAGGAGCCCGCCGACGCCGCCGCGATTCACGTAGAGGATCTGGTCGTGGCCGCGTCCGAAGAAGTCGCCGGTCAGGCGCAGGTCGGCGCCGTCGATCCAGCCCAGCAAGCCGTCCGGGTCGGGCTTCATCTCGGTGTAGGCCGCCGGCGCAGGCGCCGCGCCCGACAGGTTCCAGGCCGCGACCCGGCCGCCTGGCGACTGCCCTTGCATGCGGATCCACTCGAGGTGGGCGAAGACCGCCTTGTAGCCCGAGTTGGTGTCGAGGTTGCCGTTCGAGGCCACGCCGGCCACGCGCCCCAGTCCGTCGAGCGCCGGGCCGCCCGAGTCGCCGGGACAGCTGTGGAGCAGGCTGTCGTTCATGACCAGCGTCAGGTCGCCGATCCCGCTCGCCACGATCTGGTCGACGGGCGTCGTGGCCTGCCGCTTCACGCCGCCGCCGACGCTGCAGTCGCCGCCCCTGCCGTTGGTGGGGCCGAAGCCGACCATGGTCAGGGCGCTGCCGACCGCGGGCATGCTGTCGGAGATGGGGATGGGCGAGACCAGCGCGCGCGTCGACACCGGCTGGGTGAGGCGCAGCACCGCCACGTCGTTGGCCAGCCAGGCGCCGATGCCGTAGTCCGGGTGGACGAAGAAGGTGCCGCTGAAGGACAGGTTGGTGCGCGTGAGCGACTCGTCGATCGGCGTGGCCGGGTTGTCGATCGGGCGGACATTGACCAGCGTGAACGAGCCGGTCGCCGCGCAGTCGATCAGGGTGACGTCGGAGCACACGCAGTGACCGGCGGTGAGCACGACGGAGTCGGAGATGAGCGTTCCGGTGCAGCCGCCGCGCCCGAAGACCTGACCCACCGCCTCGAGCTGCCCGGTCGGCACGGTCGAGCCGCCGGAGATCTCCGCGACGTCGCTGCTGACCCCGATGTCGTCCGGGTCGGGATCGAGGGGGCACGCGGTGCCGATGAGAGAGAACAGCGAGAGCGAGAGTGGAGCCAGCAGCCGGGCGGCTTTCATCGAGGCGGCGTACTTCAAGGGCCGTGCCGCGGGTCGGCTCGCGTGGTTGCCGGCACTCGCGCGGCGCGCGCCGCATTGCGCGCACAGTCAGCGCGCGCGTGGCGGCCGCGCCAGGCCGCGCCGTCAGCGGCGGGGCGCGGGCGGCGCCGGGATCGGCGTCCGGCAGCGCTCGCACGGAACGGCGTCGCGCGCGCGGGCGGCGCTCGGGATCTGCGTGTGGCCGCAGCGCGGGCAGCGGCGGGCCCGCTTCCTCGCCACGGTGTGAGCCACGACCCAGCTCACGATCGGATTCATGGGCGGAGGATAGCAAGCGGGCCCGGAGGGCGCCCGCGGGGTCACACGAGGTCGAACTTCAGCTCGCCCAGCTTCTGCACGCTGCACGCGATCTTGTCGCCCGGTTTCAGCCAGACGCGCTTCTCGGGCGGCTTGCCCTGGATGACCCCCTCGGGTGTGCCGGTGAAGATGATGTCTCCCGGCCGGAGGGTGATGGTGCGCGAGATGTAGCTGATGACCTGACGCGTGTTGAAGATGAAGTCGCGCGTGCTCGACGACTGGCGCGTCTCCCCGTTCACCCGGCACTCGATGTCGAGGCGGTCGGGATCGACCTGATCCGCGGTGACGAGATGGGGGCCGAGGGGCGCGAACTGGTCCGGCGTCTTGCCGATCATCCACTGCCCGCCGGTCTCGAGCTGGAGGTCCCGCGCGGTGAAGTCGTTGCCGGTCGCGTAGCCGGCGACGTACGAGTGGGCGTCGGCCTCGCTCACGTTCCTGGCCTCGCGCCCCATGACGATGACGAGCTCGACCTCGTGGTCGAACTTGTTCGCCATGGCGACCGGCAACTTGATGGACCCGTTGTGCCGGTTGAGCGCGTTGTTGTACTTGTTGAACAGGACCGGCTGCTTCGGGATCGGCATGTGGACCTCGAGCGCGTGGCGCCGGTAGTTGAGGCCGACGCAGACGATCTTCTCCGGCCGCGCGACCAGCGGCCCGTACTCGATCGCGCGCTCGGCCAGGAAGGCGCGCTGGACCGCGCCGCCCGACCTGAGCGCCGCGTCGACCAGCGCGTTGAGCGCGGCGCCCTGCTCGCGGTGCAGGAGCTCGTCCATGGTCGTGGGGGCGGTCATCCGCAGGAGCGGCGCCGCCGCCGCGACGTCGAGAACGCCGCGCCTGGTCACGACGCCGAGTCGGTCCTCGCCTCCTTGCCGCATGGTGAGCAGCGTGAGGCCGCGCGCCAGCCCGCGGGGCGCCGTGCGCGCGGCCCCCGATCCGGGCGCGGCCATCGCGCTCGGCGTCGACAGCCCGACTCGCGCGGCGGCCGCGGCTCCGATCGCGCCCACCACCTTGAGGAAGCTCCTTCGATGACGCTCCATCTCGTCCTCCTCTCGCCGGCCATGGCCGGCTCACGATCGAGGACATGATGGCCGACGCGGGCGCGCCCGGCATCGCATTCCTGCCGGCGGCGATCGCGAGGGCGCCGGAGGTCGAGCCTCGATACATTCGTCGACGCGATGGAGCGCCATCCGGAGTCGGATCACGGCTCGCGGATGGCCGGCGGCCCCGCCTCGAGGAGGAGCGACGCGGCGGCCCCCACCGCCTCGCTGGTGCCGGTCAGGGTCAGGACGTCGCCGGCGGCGAGCACCTCGCGGCCGGTGGGCGCGGCGACGTCGCCGCGGGCGCTGCCGATCGCGATCACGCTGGCGCCGGTGAGGCCGCGGAGATCGAGATCGATGAGCGTCTTGCCCACCGCCGGGCTGTCGGGCTCGAGCGAGATCGCGGTGAGCTGCCCGAGCCCGGGCAGGGCCGTGTTGACCTCATCGAGCCGGTCGCGCTGCGAGGCAGGCTGGCCCGCCTGGCGCACCAGGGTCTCGAGCACCAGGTGCGCGCCGGCGCGCACGTGCTCCTCCAGGTTGCGCGCGCTCCGCCAGAAGGAGACGCCGAGCGCGGTCATGGCCAGCGCGAGCAGCACCAGGCCGATCCAGAAGGGCAGAAACGGCCGCGTGAGGGCGAGGACGGGGAGCCCGACCAGGAGGGTGAGCGCGAGCTGCAAGGTGACCACGAAGCTCTTGCGCGGGGCCGCCGCCAGGTCGAGCCCGCCCCCCTTGACGGCGGGCAGGACCACGCGCGCCAGCAGCGTGCCGAGCCCGCGCGCGACGCGCAGCATGCCGATCGCGAACGGCAGCGCGAGGGCGGCGGTCGCCGCCGCCAGGAGCGCCACGGCCACGCCGGCAGGGAGCGAGAGCCGCTCGGCGACGGCGGGGAGGTAGCGCGCGTGCGCGATCACCGCGGCGATGAGCACCGCTGACAGGAGCGCGCCGTCGAGCAGGAGCAGCCCGACGAGCCGGCGGATGCGCCGGCTGGAGGCCGTGCCGCGCGGCGCGCGCTGGCGCAGCTGCTCGCGCCACGACGCGTAGAGCGACGTGAAGGTCTGGAGCGCGGGCGGCAGGCGGCGCTCGATCGCGCGCGCGGTGCGGCCGGACAGGCGCACCATCCACGGCGTGGCGAAGCTGGTCAGGAGACACACCGCGACCGCGACCGGATAGAGGAAGTCGCGGATCGCGCCCGCGCTCACGCCGATGCCGGCGATGATGAACGAGAACTCGCCGACCTGGGCCAGGCTCATGCCGGCCCGCACCGACGTGCGGAGGTCGTTGCCGGCCAGGAAGGTGCCGAGCGCCACCAGCGAGCTCTGCCCGACCAGCACGAGCGCGGTGAAGGCGAGGATGGCGGCCCAGCGCTCGGCGATGACCAGCGGATCGACCATCATGCCGACCGCCACGAAGAAGACGGCGGCGAACAGGTCGCGCAGGGGCACGATGATGCGCTCGACCTCGTCGCCGTGGCCCGACTCGGCGATGAGCGACCCGGCCAGGAACGCGCCCAGCGCCACCGAGTAGCCCAGCTCGTGGGCGAGGAGGGCGAGCGCGAAGCAGAAGCCGACGCTGGCCACCAGGATGGTCTCGCGGCTTCCGAGTCGGAACAGGGCGCGGACCGCGCGCGGGACGACCAGGAAGCCGATCGCCACCGCGGCGACCAGGAACGCGGCCAGCCCACCGGTGACCTTGACCACCGCGTCGGACGCGGCGCCGCGACCGGCCGCGATCGCGGTCAGGACCGCCATGAGCACCACCGCGGCCAGGTCCTGCACCACCAGGACGCCGAACACGATGTTCGACAGCTTCTCGTCCACCTTCGCCTCGGCGAAGGTGCGCGCCACGATCATGGTGCTCGAGATCGCGACCATGGCGCCGCCGAAGAGGCTCTCGTGCGCGGTCCAGCCGCACAGCTGGCCCACCCCGTAGCCGAGCCAGAACATGCCGCCGAGCTGGATGGCGCCGGTCAGCCCCGAGGTGGGCAGGAGCGTGAGCAGCCGGCGCACGCTGAACTCCAGCCCGATCGAGAACATGACCAGGATGACGCCGAGCTCGGCCAGCGTCCGGATCCGCTCGCGGTCGGCGAACAGCGGGATCGGGATGTGCGGGCCCAGGATCATGCCGGCCAGGAGGTACCCGAGCACGATCGGCTGGCGCAGCACGCGGAACAGCACCGTGACCACCGCGGCCACCGAGAGGACCAGGGCGAGGTCCTGGAGGAATCGCTGCGCCTCGTGCATTGGTGCTCGCGCGCCGGCGGCGCCCTGAGAGGATAGAGCACCGGGCGCCCGCATGCCCGGACAACCAACCACACCGCACCCAGGCCGCCCCCACACCCTACCCGGGTCCGCGCTCAAGCCGCGGCCCGCGCCGGCCGATTCACCAGGACAGTGTCCCTCCTGAGAGGTCTGCGAGAGCGGCGCACACTCGGCCAGGTCTCGGCCGATCTGCGCAGCACGCGCGAGCGGTCGATCATGCTGGCCGACGCGGTCGCGAGTCTGCTGGCGTGTGCCAGGGCGCTGGCGCTCGACGTCGAGGAGATCGGCGCGCCGGCGCTCAAGCTCGCGCTCGACGAGACCCTGGCCGCGCTGCGCGCAGAGGCACCGACCGATGTCCTGGCCGGCGCGGTGGCGGCGCGCAGGACCGAGGTCCTCGAGTTCGCCGGGCGCGAGCGCGAGTACCTGACCAGACGCGACGGCGAGCTCTACCGGATCATCCAGGTGCTGCGCGACGGGCTGGCGGCGCTGGTGGACGGCGACGACGCCTTCAACCGGCGCCTCCTCGACCGCGGCGCGCGCCTCGAGGCGGCGGCACAGCTCGGCGACCTGGTCCGCGTTCGCCAGGCGATCGCGCGCGAGGTGACCGAGCTCCGGCGTCAGGTGGCCGACAAGCAGGCGCAGGACGTCGCGCGCAACGCCGAGCTCGCCCGCGAGGTCGATACGCTGCGCCGGGACATGGAGAGCGCGCGGGCGTCGGCGGCCACCGACGGCCTGACCGGTGCCGCCAGTCGCGCGGTGTTCGACTCCGAGCTGTCACGCCTGGTCGAGCTGGCCAGCGCCGGAGGGCAGGGGTTCGCGCTGCTCCTGGCCGACCTCGATCACTTCAAGTCGATCAACGACACGTACGGCCACGCGGTGGGAGACCGCGTGCTGGTCGGCTTCGTCGGCTTCTGCCGCTCGCGCGTGCGCCGCGGCGACCTGGTGGCCCGCTGGGGCGGCGAGGAGTTCGCGATCCTCTTGCCCTCGGCCGGCCAGCGGGTCGCCTACCGCAAGGCCCATGCCCTGCTGCGCGAGCTGGCCGCGCAGACCTGGGCGATCGACGGCGAGCGCTCGCTGCGCTTCACCGCCAGCATCGGCGTCACCGCGTGGCTGCCCGGCGACACCGAGGCCACCCTGCTGGAGCGCGCCGATCAGGCTCTGTACGGCGCCAAGCAGGGCGGCCGCGGCCGCGCCGTGCGCGCCACCTCCGCGCGCGAGCGGCCCCCGCAGCCGTAGGGCGCCGCCGCGAGCTACCCGGCGAAGGCGGCCGCGACCGCGTCGCGCGCCGACCCGCGCGCCGCCGCGACGGCGCGGCCGAGGGCCAGCTGGCCGCGCGCGCGCACCAGGTTGTGGTGGCGCCGCGACGTGAACCGGTCCGGGTCCCAGCCGAAGTAGCGGTCCTCGAAGGCGTCCACGCAGAAGCGCGCGGCCAGCTCCACGCACACCGTCTCGAGGCCCGCCGCCAGCGAGGCGACCTCGGCCGCCGACAGCAGGCCGCCGAGCCCCACCGCGTAGCCGCGCACCGCCGCGCCGAATCGATCGAGATCGAAGCGCGTGTCGCTCGTGTCCTCGCCCTCCGGGTTGCACCACGAGCGCAGGGCATCGCCCATCTCGTAGGCGATGCTCATCCGGCCCATCGTGTCGAGGTCGATGAGGCACACGGCGCGCGCCGGCGAGCCCGCGCGCGCGAACAGGATGTTGGAGACCTTGAGGTCCCCGTGCACCGCGCGGCGCGGGAGATCGCCCAGCGGAGGCAGGCGCGCCCCCGCGTCGAGGATCTCGCGCCCGAGCGACACCGCCTGCGCGACCTCCTCGTCGCCCGGGTCGGCGGCCAGCACCGCGCGCGCCAGCACGCCCAGGTGGGCCGCCGTGTCGTGCACGCCGGCCCGCTGGAACGCGAACTCGTACTCGAGGTCGGCCAGCGCGCGGTGGAATCGACCGACCAGCTCGCCCGCCGCCCCCGCGTGGTCGGCGTCGGCCATGCGGTGCATGCTGAGCCCGTCGATGTAGCTCAGCGCGCGCCACACCGCGCCGTCGTGCTCGACCCAGCGCTCGCCCGACGCCGTGCGCAGGAGCCGCGGCGTGACCAGCCCGGCCGCGGCCAGGTGCTCGGTCACCGCCTCGATGTCGAGGTTGACGTCGGCGCCGAAGATCGGGTGCAGCCGCTGCAGCACCAGGAGCGGCTCGCCGTCCGCGCCGCGCACCAGGAAGGTCGCGTTGATGAGACCGCCGCGCACGCGCTCGACGACGAGGCCGGCCGCATCCCAGGCGGCCATCACGTCCGCCGGCGGCACCTCCAGATCGGGCGCGGCGGCCGGGCTCATTGCGGCTTCTTGGCGGCCCCCGCGTCTGCCGCGCCGGCCGCGCCGCCCGGCTTGACCGCGCCCGGCCTCTGCATCCCGCTCATCCCGTTCATCGGCTTGGGATCGATCTCGATGAGCTCGACCTCGAACACCAGCATGCCCTGCGGCCGGCCCGGCTTGCCCTTGTAGGCCAGCTCCTCGGGGATCCAGAAGCGCGTCTTCTCTCCCACCGTCATGGTCTTGAGCCCGTCGGTCCACCCCGGGATGACCGCGTCGAGGCCGAACGTGATCGGCTTGCCGCGCGTGACCGAGCTGTCGAACATCTTTCCGTCGGTCGTCCAGCCGGTGTAGTGCACCTTGACCTTGCTGTGCTCGGACGGCTTCTCGCTGCCCGTCCCCTTGCTCAGCACCTTGTAGAAGACGCCCTTCTCGGTCTTCTTGGCGTCCTTGGGCGGCGCCTTGACGTCCTTGGGCACCGGCGGCGGCTCCGGCATCTTCTTGATCTCGACCAGCTCGGTGTCGTAGACCAGCATGCCCTGCGGGCGGCCCGGCTTGCCCTTGTAGGCCAGCTCCTCGGGGATCCAGAAGCGGCACTTCTCGCCCATCACCATGCCCTGGATGCCCTCGCTCCAGCCCGGCATCATGGTCCCGAGCCCGAAATCGCCGGGGCGACCCTTGGTGACCGAGCTGTCGAACAGCTTGCCCTCGGTGGTCCACCCGCTGTACTGGACCTTGACCCGATCCCAGCTGTGCGGCTTGTCGCCGCCGCTGCCCTTGGCCAGCACCTTGTAGAAGACTCCCCCCTTGGTCTTCTTCGCGTCCTTGGGCGGACCGGCCACGTCGGGCGGGGTCTCGGGCGCCTTCACGACCTCGTTGAGCTCGATGTCGAACACGAGCATGCCCTGCGGCGCGCCCTTCTTGCCCTTGTAGGCCAGCTCCTCGGGGATCCACAGCCGCGCCTTCTCGCCCACGCCGACCTGCTGCAGCCCCTCGGTCCAGCCCGGGATGACCCCGCCCAGCGGGAAGCGCGCCGGATGCTTGCGCGTGACCGAGCTGTCGAACATGTGACCGTCGGTGGTCCAGCCGGTGTAGTTGACGACCACCGTGTCGTTGGGCCCCGGCTTCTGCGCGTCCGGCTTGCCCGCCGTCAGGATCTTGTAGAAGACGCCCTTCTCGGTCTTCTTGGCGTCGGCCGGCGGCGCCTTGACGTCCTCCGGCGGCGGCAGCTCCTGCCGGTGGCGCGCGCCCTGCCTCTTGGCGAACTTCGTGCTGCTGCCGGCGTCGGCGGCGACCGGGGCTTCCTGCTTCTTGTCGCCGCTCCCCTTCTGGCAAGCAGGCGCCGTGACGGCGATCAACCCGGCGCAGGCCAGCGCGGTCGAGAGATGACGTGCGTGCTTCATGTGGCGGGACTCTAGATCGAGTCCCGGGGATTGCAAACGCTCGGCCCGCCTTTTGCGGGCGCCCCCCGGCGGGGCGACTACCAGGCCTCGCGGGTCAGGTTGCGGATTCCGTGCTCGAGCACGGCAACGTTGTCCTCGATGCGCACGCCGCCGAAATCGGCCATCTCGTCGATGAGCGCCCAGTTCACCCGGTCCGTCACCGGCGAGCGCCGGAGCTCGTCCATGAGCTCCGGGATGAAGTAGCAGCCCGGCTCGATGGTGAAGACCTGTCCGGCCGTGATGCGCGACGTGTTGCGCAGGAACGGGTTGTCCGGGCGCGGCGGCGTCGTGCGGCAGCCCACGTCGTGGACCTGGACGCCGAGCGAGTGGCCGAGCCCGTGCGGCAGGAAGCGGCGCGTGACCCCGGTGCTCACCAGCTCGTCGTCGCCGGCGCGCACCAGCTCGAGCTCGCGCAGGATCGGCGCGAGGAGCGCATGCGTCTGATCGTGCAGCTCCTCGTACGGGAGATCGGGGCGCACGCGGCGGCACACCTCCTACTGCAGCGCCTCGAGCCTGACGATGAGGTTGGCGAACACGACCGCGGCGCCCTCGTCGGCGCCCTTGATCGCGGTGCGGGTGACGTCGCTGGCGTATCCGCGGCAGGTGGCGCCGGCGTCGACCAGGAGCGACTGCACCGCGCGGCCGGTGGCGTGGTGATCGTAGTGCACGTGGTGCAGGACGCCGGCGTGGCGGCCAAGCGCGACGATGTCCTTGTACGGCGTCTGGCTGTCGTCCTGCTCGGTCGCCTCGAGGTACTGGAGGTGGAGCTCGAGCTCGCTGCGGTCGCCGACCGAGAAGCTGCCGAACACGCGCTGGTGGCCGCGGGCCGCGCGCCGGTTGGCCTCGGCGATGCACTCGCGCTCGTAGTCGGTCTTGATGGCGCGCACCGCCTCCAGCCTGGCCATCAGCGCGGGCGGGTTGACGTGCTCGGCGGCGATGCCGGCGGCGGCGGCGCGCGCCGGGTCCTCGCCGACGAAGGCGACGCGCCCGCGCGGCAGCTCGCTCGCGATGTCCTCCGGCGCCAGCAGCGCGGCGTCGATCTCGCTCCACACCTCGTCGCCGATCGAGGGCGACGGCCCCTCCCAGTAGCTGACGCTGTGACAGCGGTAGAGCCGCGGGCGCTGGCCCGGCTCGACCACCAGCCACGCGTCCGGCTCGGCCAGCGGCAGCCAGTGGGCGAACGACGGCGACGGCTTGAACGGCCAGTCCTGGTCGTCGAAGCGGCTCTTGGCGGCCATCGCGCCGCCGTGGATGGCGAGCGCGTCGTAGCCGGCGTCGGCGAGGGCGGCGCCGTAGGCGCGGCACAGGTGGGCGACATGGGCGGCGTAGAGCGGGGCGGGGTTGCCGGCCACGCGGTGCTGGGCAGTCGGGGACATGCGATCTCTCTCTCTCCTCCGGCGGCACTATAGCAACCGGGCCGCGCTCCGCTCTCAGCTGGCCCAGCTGCAGATGGGGCATGCATCCGGATCGTGGCCGCGCGCCGGGCAGTGCTCGCGCCCGAAATAGATGATCTGAAGATGGCGGTCGGCCCATCTTTCGCGCGGATAGAGCTGCTTGAGATCGCGTTCGACCTCGGCGACCGAGCGCGCGAGAGAGAGCCGCCAGCGGCCGGCCAGGCGGTGGATGTGGGTGTCGACCGGAAATGCCGGGACGCCGAAGGCCTGGGCCATGACCACGCTCGCGGTCTTGTGGCCGACGCCGGGCAGCGCCTCGAGCGCCTCGAAGCTCTGCGGCACCTCGCCGCCGTGGCGCTCGACCAGGAGCTGCGCGAGGCGGTGGATGTTCTTCGACTTGACGGGCGCGAGCCCGCAGGGGCGGATGATGCGCTCGATCTGGGCCGGCTGGAGCCGCGTCATCGCCTGCGGCGTGCGGGCCCGCGCGAACAGATGGGGCGCGGTCTGGTTGACGCGGACGTCGGTGCACTGCGCCGACAGCACCACCGAGACGAGCAGGGTGAACGGATCGTCGTGATCGAGCGGGATGGCGGGGTGCGGGAAGAGCTCGTCGAGCTGCTCGCCGATGCGGGCCGCCCGGGCGGCCAGGCTCAGGCGGCGGCGCGGTTTCTTCATCGGCGCGGATGGTAGCGCGCCCGCGCCGCCGCCGCGGCCTCGGTTGATCCGCAGATCGGCGGATCGGCCGATCAGTGGATCAGTGGATCAGTGGATCAG
>DATFRY010000134.1:0-23764 GCA_035262925.1 Kofleriaceae bacterium
GCAGCGGCAGGAACGGGGGCAGGTCGGGCCGCGTCGCCAGCCACGGCCGGGTGGGCAGGCGCATGTACGGGAACCAGCCGATGCTGCCCCAGCGGTCGATGACGACGAAGTTCTGCCCCGCGGTGGTCACCTGCTCGAGCGCGACGCGGGCGTCGTCGACCGAGGCGGCCGTGGCCAGGCCGAGGAAGAAGTTGATGTCGGTGTTGGCGTCGTGGCCGGTCCAGCGCACGCTGAGCGCGGTGCCGGCGTCCTCGTCGACCGCGATGATCGGCCCGTGATGCGGGACGTACTGGAACGTGCTCGTGACCGGCTCGGCCCCCGCGACCTCGAACGTGTAGTCGATGTTCTCGAGCGGGACCTCCTCACCGTTGAAGAGGACCGCGTCGCGCGCGTCGTTGAGCGTCTCCATGTAGACGTCGGTCGAATCGAAGTAGGTGGTGGTGGCGCCCCACGCGATGTTCTCGTTCTGGCCCAGCACGATGCCGGGCAGCCCGGCGAACGATGCGCCGGCGACGTGGATGTCGCCGCTGCCGCCCGTCTTGGCGTCGAGGTTCACCAGGTACCAGATGGCCGGGTGGCTCATCCCCAGGTGGGGGTCGTTGGCCAGGAGCGTGCTGCCCGCGGCCTGGCTGGGCCCCACGATCCAGTTGTTCGATCCCCTGGAGCTGTGGTCGATCTTCACCTCGCCGCGCTTCGCGAGCGCCTTGGCCAGCAGCGGGCGCGCCGCGACCATGCGCTCGTGGATGCGCCGGCGCGCGTCGGCGTCGGCGCTGGAGCGCGCGCGGGCCGCGCGGGCCGCGGCGGCGGGGGCCAGGCCGTCGGTCGGCGGCAGGACGGTGCTGGTCGACGGCGGGCGCAGGCTGAAGAGGTCGGCGGCCACGTCGGGATCGAGCGCGGCGTAGATGTCGCCGAGCGCGATGTCGATGCTGGCGAAGTCGGTCAGCTCGTCGACCAGCGGCAGGATGCAGGCCACGCTGTCGACCGGCTCCCAGTCGTCCTGGACCGCGTCCTGGTTGATGATGGGGAAGGAGTACTCGTCGGGCAGCTCGGCGCCGTTCTCGCCCGATGCCAGGTCGGCCAGCCAGGCGTTGACGCCGCGGCTGTAGGCCTCGAGCGCCGCCAGCGTGCGGTCGTCGGCGGCGGCCAGGAGCTGCTCCTCGAGCGGCGTGCCGTCGCGCGAGGTCATCATCGCGCGCTGCGGCTTGTCGCTGGTGTCGAGCGTGATCGCGCCGGCCAGCGCGGCCAGCCGGCCGCGGCCGACGCGCCGCCGGATGTCCATCTGGCCGAAGCGGTGCGCGGCGTGGAAGTAGCCCTCGACGGCGAAGCAGTCGGCGTCGCTGGAGCAGCCGGCATGCATGATGCCGGACTCGTCGAAGGTGACGTCGACCGGGCCGTCCATGCCCTCGATGGTGATGCCGACCGGCTCGGTGTTGCCCGTGTCGTCGCCCTCGTCGCCTGACGGCGGCAGATCATCGCCGCATGCGGCCGCCAGCAGGCCGAGGGAGAGAAAGCAGGCCAGGCCGTGCCCGGCGAGTCGAGGTCGCGGGAGATCGAGCATTGGCCGGAAGCTACTACAGCTACCGCTCGCGGAGAAACGCGATCGCCTCGTCGAGCTCGGCTCTCATGCAGCCGTTGCTGATGCGGCTGCCGAATCCCAGGAAGCCGCCCGACCGCCGCTTGCGCGCGCGCTCGAGGGCCGGGATCGCGCGCTTGTCCCCGAGCTCGCGCAGGCGCGGCACCGCCTCGGCGCGCTCCTCGCACGTCTTGCCTTGAAGGAGATCGAGCACGTACGAGCTCATGCGGTCGATGCGGTCGCCGGCGCCGCGCTTTTCGGCCAGCGCGCGCGCCTTCTGCCGCACCGCGTTGCGCTTGTCGCGGCTGGCCAGCTCGACCAGCTGATCGCGAGCCCAGTCGCCGTCGAGATCGCCGACCAGCTGCACCGCGGCCAGCGCGACGTCGCCATCTCGCGCCTCCAGCGCCGCCTCGGCCTCCTTCTTCATGTCCGCGTCGCCGGCGAGGCTGGCGTCGAGCGCGACGGCGCGGCGATAGGCCTCGAGCGCCTCGAGCGGGCGCCGCTCCGCCGAGCGCTGGCGGGCCAGGGCCAGCTCGGCGCGCGCATCCTCGGCCGTGGTGTCGGGCTCGGGCTGCGCGGCCGGCAGCAGCGGCGCGAGGGAGGGCAGCCGGGCCGGCTCGGGCCGGGCGCCGCTTCCGCGCGTCGCGGTCAGGATGACGGCCACGAGC
Organism: Kofleriaceae bacterium; assembly: GCA_035262925.1. GTDB lineage: Bacteria > Myxococcota_A > Polyangia > Haliangiales > Haliangiaceae > DATFRY01. The sequence continues at coordinate 2,242 of DATFRY010000134.1, forward strand.
GCGAGCACGCCGGCCGCGGCAGCCGCGATGGCGCGCACGCGGCGCGACGCGACGAGCGGCCGCCATGCCGGGGACGACGACGACGTCTGCGCCGCTCGCGGCGCGATCGCCGCCCGCGGCGCGATCGCCGCCCGCGACGCGATCGCCGCCCGCGGCGCCACGGGAGACGACACCGCCGGCGCCACGGCCGAGATCGCGGCCGCGCTGCCGGTCAGCTCCGGCGGAGGGTCGACCGGGTCGCGCGCGAGCAGAGAATCGATGGCCGCGCCGTACTCGTCCGCGCTGGCGGGACGCCGGTCCGGCTCCTTGGCCAGCCCCTGGCAGATGAGCTGCTCGACCGCCGGCGACACCACCAGCCCCGGCACCAGCTCGGCGATGGCCGGGACCGGCGACGACAGGTGCATGGCCAGGAGCTTGACCGTGTCCTCGGCGCGGAACGGCGGCCGCCCGGCGATCATCTCGTAGAGCACGATCGAGAGCGAGTAGAGGTCGGAGCGCCGATCGACCGCGCCTCCCACGGCCTGCTCCGGCGCGACGTAGGTCGGCGTGCCGACCGTCGTGCCGATGCGCGTGATCTGCTGATCCATCACGTCGGCGCCGGCGCCCGCGCCCGCGCTCCCGCGGTCCGGGGCGGCGGGCGCGATGCCCTCGACCAGCTTGGCGATGCCGAAGTCGAGCAGCTTGGCGAAGTCCGGGTCGTCGCCCTGCTGGACCAGGATGATGTTGTTGGGCTTGACGTCGCGGTGGACCACGCCCGCGGCGTGGGCGTGGCCGAGCCCGCGCAGGATGTGGCGCGCGATGCGCAGCGCCCGCCGCGCCGGCAGCCGCTCGACGCGCGCGAGCAGATCGGCCAGCCCCATGCCCTCGACCAGCTCCATGACCAGGTAGAAGCCGCCGCCCCCTGGCGGATCTCCCAGCGGGCCGAAATCCGAGACCGTCACGCAGTTCGGGTGATCGGCGCGTCCGGTGACGAACGCCTCGCGCTGGAAGCGCCGGCTGTGGTCCGGGTCGCCCGCGAAGTCGGGATGCAGCACCTTGATGGCCACCGGCCGGCGGATCGCCACGTGCTCGGCGCGGTAGACGCTGCCCATCCCGCCGCTGCCGAGGAGGCCGGTGATGCGGTAGCGCGCGTCGAGCACGTCTCCGATCTGGAGCTCACCGCCGGTCAACCGGCGGCCATGATAGCTCACTCGATCCGCTTCATCACGTGCCAGCCGAACTCACTCTTGACCAGGCCGACCTCGCCGACGCGCAGCCGCAGCCCCAGCCGCTTGAACTCGAACACCAGCTTGGCCGATGGTGTGACGTCGTACGACTCGCCGCCGTCGGCGCTGCCCGGGTCCTTCGAGAACTGTTTCATGAGCGGCTCGATCGCCTCGCCGGCGCGCAGGCGGCGCAGGAGGTCGAGCGCCTGATCCTTCCCGTCCGGATCGACCAGGATGTGCTTGACCACGGCGTGGTTGGTCTGCGCGTCGCGCGCCATGATCTCGTTCGACTGCTTGTCCGGGCCGAGCGAGGACTGCTCCTCCTCGATCCGGCCGCTCATGGCCGGCCCGCCCGGGCTGCCCGAGCCGCAGCCGGGGAGCGGGGCGGTGAAGAGGAGCGCGAGCGCGATGGCCGGAGCGGACGAGCGCAGCATCGCCGGAGCGTACACAGGCCCGGCCGCGCCGCACACCGCCGGCTCCCGCTACTTCGCGAACCTGGCCCTGGCCGCCTCGAACAGCGACTGGCGCTCCTTGTTGCGGTCCTCGATGAACTGGACCAGCGCCACCTCCAGCTTGCTGCTGGCGGCGCGGCAGTCCCTGCGCACCGTCTCCGACCACTTCTCGAGCAGCGCCTCCGCGCGGCCGGAGCGGGTCGACCAGTCGATGTCCGCCGTCTTGAGGCGATCGATGTCGTTCTTGGCCCGCTTCCACACCTTCTGCGCGCACGTGTTCCACTGGTCGTCGATCGCGATGAGGTCGTCGCCCACCTTGGTGGGGACCGCGCCGGCCTTGGCCAGGGCGGTGACCTCGGTGATGCCGACCAGCGAGTGCTGGAGCGGGGCCGGCCACCCGGTCGGGGCGCCGGCGCCCTTCTCGATCGGCGCGCCGTTGTCCACCGCCTGACTGCCGCAGTCGACGTGGTAGCGCCCGCCGTCGAGGGTCACGAACACGACCGTGGTGCTGTCCACCTCCCACACCAGGCCCGGGGTGCCGTCGGCCAGCGGCGGCGGATAGCCCTCCATCACCTGCACGAAGAGGTGGTTGCCGCGGCTCTCGGGCTCCGAGTAGCCCTTGACCACGGCGCCCCAGCGGGCGAGGCCGGGCTTGCTCCTGTCCCACTTCTCGTCGCTCTGTGACGAGCCGCCGCCGAAGCCGACACCGTTCACGTTCGACGGCGTCCACTCGATGGAGGGCGGCGAGTTGCCGTCGTGCGCGCGATAGCGCACCAGCATGTCGGGGGTGGCCGCGCGCAGCGCCTCCGCCACCTTGGCCAGGTTGCTGGCGTCGGCCGACGTCAGTGCCGGGTTCTTGACGCGCACCGAGATCGCGGCGAGCTCCTCGCCGAGGATCTCGTACTTCATCTTCTCCTTGACCGGCGGACCGGCGACGGTGGCCGGCCCGAGCCGGTGGGCCGGCTTGTCGCTGCTGAGGTGCAGCTCGTCCCTCTCCGTGAACAGGGTCAGCCCACCGTACGCGCTCAGGTAGAGCAGGCGCCGGTTGTCGGGCGTGACCAGGAAGTGTCCGCGCAGCTCGCCGCCGTGGCGGTCCTCCTCCGGCGTCAGCTGGATGATGGCGTCGTCGCCGTCGAGCCGCACGAGGAACTTGCCGCCCGTGCGATCGAGGACCAGCCCCTTCATGCCGTCCGGGGTGGTGTAGTGGGCGACCGTGAGCTGGCCCTGGGTGACGGGGCGGATCACATCGTCGCTCGGCTCGCCGTTCTTGCCGCTCTGCGCGCCGCCGCACGCCGCCAGCGGCGCGAGCAGCAGCATGGTCAGGGTCGGGGTCATGGTCGCGGTCCAGATCCTCATCGGTCCTCCTGGTGTGGCGGGGAGTACGCCGCAGCCGGCGCTTCTCATCCCGCGCGCCGGCGGCCAGCCGCCGCCGGGCCGCGGCCAGCGCCGCGAAAACGGGCCCGGCGGCGAGACCGCCGGCCGCCGCCGCGCGTTGCTTCAGGGCCAGGAGGTCGTCCACGTGCTCGCCCCGCGCCCGTCGTCTCATCGTGTCCTCGCCCTCGCCGGCGCCGCCGCCGCTGTCGCCGCCGCCCTGGCCGCGCTGGCGGCGGGATGCAGCGGATGCACCGGCTCACACATCGCGCCCGATGTGTCGCACAGCGTCATTCCCAGCCCGCACGAGGACCTCGTGCGCTTCGGCTCGCGCGCCGAGCTCCGCGACTACCTGGCCGCGCTCGCCCGCGCCAGCCGCAGTCGCGGTGCGGCCGCGACCGACGACGCCGACGAGGCCTCGGGCGAGGCCCCGGCCGAGGCCGCCCCGCCGGCCCCCGAGGCCGCCAAGTCGGCCGACGGCGTCGGCGGCGGCGAGTCGATCACCAACACCCAGGAGGCGGGCGTCGACGAGGGCGGCATCGTCAAGGCGCACGGCGATCACCTGATCGTGCTGCGCCGCGGCCGCCTGTTCTCGATCGACCTGGCCAGCGGCAGGACCGCGCCGCGCTCGGTGGTCGACGTGACGCCGCCCGGCTCCAGCCGGCAGGCCTGGTACGACGAGATGCTGGTCTCCGACGACACCATCGTGGTCGTCGGCTACAGCTACGAGGCCAGCGCCACCGAGCTGGGCCTGTTCGACTTCGACAGCCGCAGCGGGAGGATCACCTACCGCACCACGTACCTCCTGCGCTCCAACGACTACTACTCGTCGCGCAACTACGCCAGCCGCCTGATCGGCCACAAGCTGGTGTTCTACATGCCGTACGGCCTCCCCACCTGGGCGGTGGGCGACAAGGGCAAGGGCGATGCCCCGCTCGACCTCCCCGGCGTGCGCCCGCTCGCGAGCCGCACCGACGACTGGAACAGCATCATCGACGCCACCGAGATCTATCAGCCGATCCAGAAGACCGAGTCACCCGTGCTCCACACGGTCGTGACCTGCGACCTGGGCGGCCGCCGCGATCTCGCGTGCAAGGCCACCGGCGTCATCGGGCCGTACGGGCGCACCTTCTACGTCTCCGAGGACGCGGTGTACGTCTGGGTCAACGGCGGATACTCGGAGGGGCTCGCTCGCACCGACGCGCGCGATGCGCCCGGCGTGGTCTACCGCCTGCCGCTCGATGGCGGCGAGCCGGGCGCGATGCGCGTGTGGGGCGCGCCGATCGATCAGTTCTCGTTCAAGCAGGGCCAGGACGGCCAGCTCAACGTGCTCGTGCGCGCCGAGGGCGGCGGCGACGCCATGTGGAACCCTGAGTCCACCGGCGGCGACGTCGGCCTCCTGCGCGTGCCGGTGGCCGGCTTCTCCACGCGAGTCGGCACCGCGCGGCGCTCGGCCTACAGCCGCCTCCCCGGCCCCAAGGCCGGCTGGACCATGCAGAACCGCTTCGTCGGGGACCACGTGCTCTACGGCAACGGCTCCGGCTGGGGCGCCCCCGAGACCGAGCGCGACGACCGCGTGTTCGTGTATGCCTACGCGCGCGGCGGCGACGCCGAGTCGATCGCGCTCCGCCACGGGGTCGACCGCATCGAGGTGATGGGCGACGGCGCGGTCGTGATCGGCACCGACGGCCGCGCGCTCCACTTCACGTCCATCGATCTCGGCGATCTCGGGCGCGGCGCCGGCGGCCGGCCGGCCATCGCCGACAGCTTCGCGCAGACCGGCGCCACCCAGGGCGAGCTGCGCAGCCACGGCTTCTTCTACAAGCCGGCGGGCGAGGGGCGCGGCGTGCTCGGGTTGCCGGTGCGCTCGGCCGGTCGGCCCGGGTACGAGCACCTGGTCAACGGGTCGGCCTCGGTCCTGTTCCTGGCGGTGAACGATCTGCACTTCGCCCGGCTGGGCGGACTCGAGGCGCGTCCAGAGACTCCGGATGATCAGTGCCGGGTGAGCTGCGTGGACTGGTACGGCAACGCGCGTCCCATCTTCTATCGCGGCCGCGTCTTCGCGCTGCTCGGCTACGAGCTGGTCGAGGGCAAGATCGATCGAGGCGCCATTCGCGAGATCGGTCGGACCGACTTCCTCGGTCGGCTGCGGCCGCAAATTGCGCGCTGAGCGCGCCGCACGACATCTATGCCACCGTGTTGATTCGTCTTTGGGTGGCGGCAGGCGATTGACCCATGTGGGGTGATGCGAGCTGCCGGCCGGCGGAGTGAACGGCTCATCGGATGGCTGAGTGAGGAGCCCGCCAGGCGCGGGCCCTCGCCGTTGACACTCGCGATGGCGTCGTGCCATGACCCGTCCGTGGATTTTCCCGCCGACGCCTACGAGCGCGAGATCCTCGCGTTTCGGGCCGCGCGCGAGGCGAAGTACCGGTCGGAGGACGGGTGGCTGACGCTGGTCGACCGCATCCCGCTCGAGCCGGGCGCCAGCCCGACGCCGCTCGGGAACGTGTCGGTCGAGAGCGGCGGGCGGATCGTCCTCGAGGTGACGCCGGGCATGGAGGTCGCGCGCTTCGGGGCGGGCGCCGGGGCGGGCGCCGGCCAGCTGGTGGCCGGCTCCGTCGAGGCGCGGGTGCCGGGCCCGGGCGACCCGGGCGAGCCGGTCGTGTTCACGTCGGGACCCCGCCGCTACGAGATCGTCCGGCGCGGCGAGCGGCTGTTCATGCGCGTGCGCGACCTGAAGTCGCCGTCGCGCATCGCGTTCCGCGGGATCCCCACCTACTCGATCGATCCCGCGTATCGCGTGGTCGCGGACTTCGCGCGGCTGCCCGAGCCGGAGGATACTCCGCTCGCGATGAGCGACGGGGACGAGGATCGGGCCCAGCTGGTGGGCGAGGCGCACTTCTCGCTGCCGGGCGCGACCTCGTCGGCATCGCCGCTGGCGCTCCAGATCTTCGTCGAGGAGTCGACCGGTCGGCTGTACGTCCCGTTCGGCGATCGCACCAACCGCGACGAGACCTACGGCGGCGGCCGCTTCCTGTACGGCCACGAGCGGCCCGGCCAGGACGCCGCCGCCCCCGCGGCGGTCGTCCTCGACTTCAATCGCGCGTGCAATCCGCCGTGCGCGTTCAATCCACTGGTCACCTGTCCATTGCCGCCGCCCGCGAACCGGCTCGACGTGCCGATCCGCGCCGGCGAGCGCCTACCGAGAGGAAACTGATGACCCGTACGCGACTTCCGATCCTGATGTCCACCCTGCTCTCGTTCTCTCTTCTCCCGGCCTGTGGCGGCGGCGAGAAGAAGGCCGAGGCGCCCATGGCGGCGCCGGCTCCCGAGCCGGCCCAGCCCGAGGCGCAGGCGGAGCCGCCGGCCGAGGAGCCGCCCGCCGAGGCGCCGCCAGCCGAGCCGCCCGCGCCGGAGCCCAAGACGCTGTCGGAGGATCTCGACGGAGACGGCACGCCCGAGGAGATCAAGCTGGCCGGCAACGAGCTCAGCATCGGCGAGGCCAAGGTGACGCTCGCGTCCGACAAGCTGACGCCCGAGAAGGCGGCGACGGTCGAGCTCAAGGTCATCGACATCAACAAGAAGGACAAGTCGCGCGAGCTCGTGATCGCCGACGCCGGCGCCGAGGGCGCGGGCACCTGGTGGATCGTCTCCTACGACGGCAAGGCCAAGACGGCCAGCGAGCCGGTCGAGGTCGCGGTCAGCGGCGAGCCCGAGGTGAAGGGCAACGGCAAGATCGTCACCAAGTCCGACAACTGCGGCGAGATGACGACCACGACCTGGAGCCTCAAGAAGGGCGCGCTCACCAAGGGCAAGGAGAAGAAGAAGGGCAAGTACGACGAGACGAAGTGCGCCGGCTGATCGGCCGCGCCCGTCTTCGCACTCGCACTCGCACTCGTACTCGTACCTGTCTTCTCGCTCGCGCTCGCGGGCGCAAGACATTCGCTCCGGCGCGCTCGGCAGGGCGCGCCGGGGCTGGCCAGTCGGGGGACTGGTCGGCCGCCGCTGTGTCACACGATCATAGCGCGCGAACGGCGCGGGCCTGGGTAGTATCGGGGGGCGTCCTTGTCATTCCCCTACCGAGAACAGCGCCACCGCGACTTCTGCCAGCAGCCCATCGCGCTGCCCGTCCCCGACATCGACAGCGACGGCCGCGAGGTCTCGCACCGGCGGTGTGACCGGCTCGCCGCGATGCGCTGCCCGCGGTGCGGCCGCCCGCTCTGCCTGGAGCACCGGCCGGCGTCGGAGCGGCGGTGCGACGCGTGCGAGTCGCAGTTCGAGCGGAGCATCTCCACGGCGCTGTCCGACGCGCTCCTGCTCACGCCGCGGCATCGCACCGTCCGCACGGCGCTGTCGTTCTCGCTCATCGCCACCGGGATGCTGCTGCCGTGGCTGACATTCCAGCTGCGGCTGACGGCCGGGGTGTCGACGTGGGTCCTGGTCCTGTGCACGGCGATCTACTCGCTCGCGCTCCACGCCGCCGATCCGCTCAAGGAGGACCGCGCCGCGCGGCGGCTGCAGGCCCACGCGCGCCAGCGATTCCTGCTCGAGGTGCGCTGCCGCTGACCGGGGGGCCGCGAGGTCTGGCGCGACGGTCAGCGCACGCGGCCGATGCGATCCCAGCGGATGCCGTCGGGGGTGCTCGACCACCAGATGCCGAACGCGCGGCCCTTGATGAGGCCGAGCGGGACCGGGCCCCAGGCCCGCGAGTCGGAGGCGTTGTCGCGGTTGTCGCCCATCACGAAGACGTGGCCGTCCGGGACCCGGTAGCGGCGCAGGGGGCGGCACGTGCCGAAGTACTTGCCGCTCTCGGGCGCCGACTCCTCGAGGCGGCCGATCGGCCGGTCGTCGCTCGCGGGCCCTTCCATCGACCGGCAGTCCGGCGCGGCCTTGCCCGGGAAGTCATGCCTGCCGGCGACGGCGGAGTAGGCGGCGCCGCGCCGCGACCTCTCGGCATCGAGCTCGGGCCGTTGGGGGGAGTAGAGGACGTCGTGCTCGGCCCCGCCGAGGCTCTCGGCGTAGCGACTGCATTCGCGCTCGCTCCATCGGCCGTCCGCCTCGCGGTCCGCGAAGCGACATGCGCCCCGCGATGCGCGCGCCGGGAGCGCGGCGCCGTTCACGTAGACGATGTCGCAGCGCACCTCGACCGTGTCGCCGCCGAGGGCGACCACGCGGCTGATGAAGTCCCTGTCGGGCATGCACGGGCTGACGAAGACCACGAGATCACCTCGGTCGACGTCGTTCCAGCGATAGGCGAGCTTGTTGACGTAGATGTGGTCGCCGATCTCGAGCGCCGGGATCATCGAGCCCGAGGGGATCTTGAACGCCTCGAGATAGTAGACGCGCGAGAACGCCAGGAGCAGCACGACCGCGCCGACGCCGCCCAGGATCAGGCCCAGGCGCCCCTTTCGCGGGATGGGCTGCGTCTTCACGACGCCCGCGTCGATGGCCGCTACCAGCCGCACCGGGAGGAAGCCGACGAGCGGCAGCCACACCGAGAGCGGCGCCAGGAAGACGCATAGCAGCGCGAGCCCGGCCCAGACGTGGCCGCGAGTGAAGCGGCCGATCGCGTAGTGGCCGAACCCGGGCCAGACGAGGAGGTTGATGACGACGGCGACGGCTCGCATGGTCCGGACCTACGCCGATGGTATCGCGGGCATTCCTCCCTCCTGGCAACGCCCGCCGCTTGACTGGACGACTACCGCGATAGTACTACTGCGGTAGTTCTCGGGAGGGCAGCCGCCGTGATGACTCGCTTCCTGGCCATGTTCGCCGCGCTCGCGCCTTTCGTGGTCGGCTGTGCGGGAGTGCCGTCGGCGCCGGGGGGCCGCGCGGACGATCGCGCGCGGGCGCCGGCCGCGCCGGCCGGGGCGCCGCGCGATCGCATCGCCATCCGCGTCGACACCGGCGAGGCCGACGCGGTGCTGGCCTTGATCGATGGCGGCGGCCGGGCGGGAGCCGATGACGCGTGGCGGCGCCTGTTCGACAGCCAGGGGTACCGGCGCCTCAAGGCGCGCGAGGCGGCGGCGAGTTCCGCGCGTTCGTGCTGTCGCCGGATCTGGCCGCGCGGGCGCCGGAGCTGCGCGCGAGCCTGGCCCGCTGGAGCGCCGCCGACCTGCACGCCTCCGCCGCGCGCGTGCTGCGCTACCTGCCGGCCGAGGCGCGCATCGAGGCCACTGTGTTTCCGGTCATCAAGCCGAAGGAGAACAGCTTCGTCTATCTCGGCGAGGGGCTCGAGCCGTCGATCTTCCTCTATATCGACCCGGCCGTCAGCGAGGCGAAGTTCGAGAACACCGTCGCCCACGAGCTCCACCACATCGGTTTCGCCAGCCTGCCCGAGGAGCCGTGCGCGTCGCGCCCGGCCGTGTGCGCCGCCCGCACCTGGACGGGAGGCTTCGGCGAGGGGTTCGCCATGCTCGCCGCCGCCGGCGGCCCCGACGTCCACCCGCATCGCGACAGCACGCCCGAGGACCGCGCGCGCTGGGACCGCGACGTGACCCGCTTCGACGAGGACCTCGCCCGCGTGCAGGACTTCCTGCGCAAGGTGGTGGGCGGCGAGCTCGACGAGGCGGGCGCGCAGCGCGCCGGCATGGAGTTCTTCGGCGTCCAGGGACCCTGGTACACGGTCGGCTGGACCATGGCCGTCGCGGTCGAGCGCTGCTTCGGCCGCGCCGCGCTCGTCGGCGCCATGCGCAGGCCGTGGACGGTCCTGGCCCGCTTCAACGAGGCAGTCGAGCGCTGCCCGCCGGCGGGCCCACCGCCGGCCACCTGGAGCCGCGATCTCCTCGCCGAGCTCGACTGACGGCGCGGGCTGATCGGCGGCCGCGCGCGGCATCTGTCATGCCCCGCGGCCGGCGGAGATGAGACGCTCCTCGCGGTCATGCCGAACACGCCGCAGGACTCGCCGCCGTCGTCGCCATCGTCGTCGTCGTCGTCGTCGTCGGCGGCGGCGTCGTCGGCGCGATCGCCGGTGGCCGAGGCGTCGGACATCGTCCGCGTCGGCGTGGTCGGCGACTTCAAACCGGCGGTGACCGCGCACCGGGCCATCCCCGAGGCGATCCGGCTGTCGGCCGCGGCGCTGGGCCTCGGCGCCGAGACGGTGTGGCTCCCCACCGACGAGCTGCCGGCCGCGCCCGAGGCCGCGGTCGACCGCCTGGCCGGCTTCGACGCCGTGTGGTGCGCGCCGGCCAGCCCCTATCGCCACACCGCGGGCGCGCTGGCCGCCATCACCGCCGCCCGCACCCGCGACATCCCGTTCTTCGGCAGCTGCGGCGGCTTCCAGCACGCGCTGCTCGAGATCGCGCGCAGCGTCCTCGGCATCGAGGGAGCGGCGCACGCCGAGCTCGATCCGTCGGCGGCCAACCCGGTCATCGCGCCGCTGGCGTGCTCGCTGGTCGAGGTGCAGGGCGAGATCGCGCTCGCCGCCGGCTCTCTGCTCGCGCGCGCCTACCGGGCCGAGCAGGTGCAGGAGGGCTACCACTGCAGCTTCGGGCTCAACCCGGCCTTCGAGTCGCGCCTCGCGGCCGCCGGCCTCTCGGTCACCGGGCGCGACGCGGCCGGCGACGCGCGCGCGTTCGAGCTCGACGGGCCGCGCTTCTTCACCGGCACGCTGTTCCAGCCGGAGCGGCGCGCGCTGGCCGGCGAGGCGCCGCCGGCGGCCGTGGCGCTTCTCGCCGCCGCGGCCGCCGCCCGGGGCGACGGCATCCGCCTGGTGAATGCCACGACGCCGGCCGACGTCGCCGCCGTGCGCGCGCTGTTCGGCGAGTACGCGAGCTCGCTCGGCGTCGATCTCGACTTCCAGGGCTTCGACGCCGAGCTGGCCGATCTGCCGGGCGCCTACTCCTCGCCCGGCGGCGCGCTCTTCCTGGTCACGGTCCGCGGCGAGCCGGCCGCCTGCGCCGCGATGCGCCCGCTCGATGTCGCCGGCGTGTCGGAGATGAAGCGACTCTACGTCCGGCCCGGGTACCGCGGTCTGGGCATGGGCCGCCGCCTGGCGCGCGCGACCATCACCGCGGCGCGCGCCGCCGGCCACCGCGCCATGCGCCTGGACACGCTGCCCGGCATGCGCGAGGCGCAGACTCTCTACCGGGAGCTCGGCTTCCGCGAGATCGCGGCCTACCGCCACAACCCGGTCGCCGGCACGCGCTACCTCCAGCTCGATCTCTGAGCCGGGCTGAGCCGCGCCGGAGTGGGGGAGATCGGCCAGCCGCTCCAGGGCTTCCGGAGTGACGGAACGACGGGCAGATAGCGACGAAAAGGCTGCGAAAAATAAAACGATTTCGGCCTGGTGAGGCGAGGCCGGCGTCGTAGTCTATACAGATGTTCAGTAAGCCTCGATTCGGTGCCATGAGCAGAGCTGCGCCGCTCGAGGTGGGCCGCCGCGGGCTGGACCGGCTGCTCGGCGGCGGCGTTCCGCGCGGTCAGGTGGTGGAGGTGTCGGGCTCGCGATCGTCGGGCAAGGCGACGCTCGCCTTCGGCGTGTGCCTGCGCGCGCTCGAGAAGGGGCGGGCCGCGGCGTGGATCGATGTGGCGGGCAGCTTCTGGCCGGTGGTCGCGGCGGAGGCCGGGCTCCCGCTCGAACGGCTCCTCGTGGTGAAGGTGCGGGCGCCGGCCGCCGCGCTGCGCGCCGCCCACATCCTTCTGTCGAGCGCCGGCGCGGTGGCCGCGCTGGTCGTGGATCTCACGCCCGGCTCGCAGGTGCGCGAGCGCGAGCTCATCGCGCTGCAGCGCCTGGCCGAGCGCTCGGCCACCGCGCTGCTCTTTCTGACCGCGCGACCGCGCACCGCGCCCTCGCTGGGCGCCTCGGTCGCGCTGCGCCTGTACACCGAGCGCCGCGCCGGCGGAAGCGTGCGGATCGAGGTCCTGCGCAACAAGCAGGGCGCGAGCCAGCGCTCGATCGTCGAGATGCTGGAGGGTCCCGAGAGAAGCGCGGAGGCGGCGGAGACGGCGGAGACGGCGGAGACGGCGGAGGCGGCGGAGACGGCGGAGACGGCGGAGACGGCGGAGGCCGTGAAGAGCATCGAGGCCGCGGATTCCGCGAAGGCCGAGGAGACGGAGGCCGCGGAGGCCGAGGAGACGGAGGCCGCGGAAATGCCAGATGTCGCGAAGGCCGTGAAGGCGGCGAAGTCAGCGACGGCAGCGACCGCCGCGACCGCAGCGACGGCCGGGACGGCCACGGAGGCCATGGAGAGCGATGGACCGGATCGCGTGCGCGCTCGTTCCGCGCTATGAGCTGGCGCTGCGGGCGCGCGGCGAGCCGGCGCTGTGGTCGCGACCGGCCGCGGTCGCGGATCTGACCGGGCCGGGCCGGCTCGGCGTGGTGACGCCGGCGGCAGAGGTGCTCGGCGTGCGGCCCGGTCAGCTGGCGGTGAGCGCGCGCGCCCGATGCCCGGAGCTGGAGGTGCTGGCGCCCGATCCGGCGCTGGTGGCGGAGGCCGAGCACGAGATCCTGCGCGCGCTCGGTGCGCTGTCGCCGCGCCTCGACAGCGACCGGCGCGGTGCCTTCTTCCTCGGCCTGGGCGGGCTGGAGCGCATCATCGCCAGCGAGGCGGCCTTCGCCGCCGGCGTGCGCGCGGCGCTGGGCGGGATGGGGCTGGCGGCGCAGGTCGCGATCGCCGACCGGCCCTTCTCCGCCTGGGTGGCGGCGCGGCGCGCGCGCCCGATCAAGCTGGTCCCGCACGGGCGCGACGACGCGCTGCTCGCCGGGGTGCCGCTCGCCGATCTGCCGCTGTCGGATCCGGCGCACGAGCTCATCGCGCTGTTCGGGCTCGACAACGCGGCCCAGCTGGCGGCGCTTCCGGCCGGCGAGCTGGCCCGCCGCCTCGGCCAGGAGGGGGCCGAGCTGGAGCAGCTCCTGGGCGGGGGCGGGCGGCCGTTCGCGTGGCCGCGCGAGGAGATGGTGCCGGTCGAGCCCGAGCGGGTCGCTCTCGAGCTCGACGAGCCGGTCGAGGACCTCGAGCCGCTCCTCTTCATCGGCAAGTCGATGGTCGATCGCCTGCTGGCCGGCGTGGCGGCCGCGCGGCGCGTGGTCGCCGAGCTGACCATGGTCGTGCGCCTCGACGATCGATCGGCGGTCACGCACGTGCTGCGGCCGGCGGAGCCGACCCTGGAGGCGCGGCCGATCCTCGACCTCTTCCGCCTGTGGCTGGAAAACCGGCCTTTCGCGGCGCCGGTCCTGGGCCTGGAGATGACCGCGAGCGGGGCCCGGCCGGCCAGCGCGCGCCAGCTCTCGCTCTATCACCAGCGCGAGGAGCAGGAGGCGGCCGCGCTCGGCCGCGCGGTCGCCCGACTGTGCGCCGCGTTCGGCGCGTCGTGCGCGGTGCGGCCGGTCCTGGCCGACAGCTTCCGGCCCGAGGCGCGGCTCGAGTGGGCGAGGTTCGAGGCCGCCGATTCGGGACAGGTCGCGGGGGCGGGGACGGGACCGAGAACGGGATCGCGATCGGAGTCGCGACCGGGATCGCGATCGGAGTCGCGGCCGGGATCGCGATCGGAGTCGCGACCGGGATCGCGATCGGAGTCGCGACCGGGATCGCGATCGGGGACGGGATCGACGCCGATGGTGATGCGCCTGGCCACGCCGGAGCCGGTCGAGTGGGCGCACGGCGCGCTTCGCCGACCGGGAGAGGCCCCGTCGCCGATCGTCTCGGTCGATGGCCCGATCCGGCTGTGCGGCGAGTGGTGGCAGGGCGGCCCTGGCCGGCAAGGCGAGCGTGGCGAGCCCGCCGGCTTCGATCGCAGCTACTACTGGCTGACCCTGGCCGACGGCAGCCTGTGCTGGGTCTATCGCGATCACCGGGACGGGCGGCACTACCTGCACGGAGTGGCCGACTGATGCGCGACCGCGCTCACGGGCGGGCAAGCCAGAAGCCCTCGCGGCCCGATCTCCGCTCGAGCAGGCGGCCGCCGGCGCGCCGCGCGGACAGCTGACATGCGCTACGCCGAGCTCCACTGCCGGACCGGGTACTCCTTCCTCGACGGCGCGTCGCACCCCGAGGAGCTGATCGCGCGCGCTCTCGAGCTCCGCCTCGCAGCCCTGGCCATCACCGATCAGAATGGCCTCTACGGGGTGGTCGAGGCGCGCGAGCGGCTGTGCGAGATCGCCGGCCTGGAGCGCACCGACGAGGGGCGCGCCCCGCTTCGCCTGCTCTACGGCAGCGAGCTGACCGTCACCGGCGGGATCACCGGCGGCGAGGGCGGCGAGGGCGACGCCGCGGTGCTGATCGTGTCCGACCTGGGCGGCTATCACCGGCTGGCCGGCGCGGTCACGCGCGGGCGTCTGGCCGCCGAGAAGGGCGAGTTCCGCCTCTCCTTCGCCGAGCTCGCCGACGAGATCGGGCGCGGCGACGGCCTCGTGGTCCTGGCCGGCGGCCCGCGCAGCGCCGCCATGCGCCACCTGGCCAGGGGCGACGGCGCGGCCGCCGCCCGCGCGCTCGCCCGCTGGCGCGACGCCTTCGGCGACCGCGTCCACGTCGAGCTGGTCCGCCACCTCGCGCCGGGCGACCACGTCCGCTCGCTGGCGATGGCGCGGCTGGCGCGCGATCTGGGCGCGCCAGCCGTCGCCAGCAACGACGTCTGCTTCCACGTCCGCGCGCGCAAGCCGCTGCACGACGTCATGCGCTGCGTGGCGGGCGGCTACCGCCTGGCCGAGGCCGGCCGCCGCCTCCTGCCCAACGCCGAGCCGCACCTCAAGTCGGCGGCCGAGATGGCGGCGCTGTTCCACGATGTGCCGGACGCGGTGGCGCGCGCCGCCGCCATCGCCGACGCGGTCGACTTCCGCCTGTGCGACGTGCGCTACACCTATCCGCCGCCCGCGCTGCCGCCGGGCGAGACGGCCGACGCGCTGCTCGCCCGCCTGGCCCATGGCGGCCTGCACCGCCGGCTCGGCGCGCGCGCGCCTGGCTACCTGGCCCAGCTCGACAGGGAGCTCGCGCTCATCGCCGAGCTCCGCTACGCCGGCTACTTCCTGACCATGTGGGAGGTCATCGAGCTCTGCCGCGAGAAGGGCATCCTGTGCCAGGGGCGCGGCTCGGCCGCCAACTCGCTGGTCTGCTACGGGCTCGGCATCACCTCGGTCTCGCCCGACACCATCGACATGCTGTTCGAGCGCTTCCTGTCGCGCGAGCGCAACGAGCCGCCCGACATCGACCTCGACATCGAGCACGAGCGGCGCGAGGAGATCATCCAGCACGTCTACAACCAGTACGGCCGCCATCACGCCGCCATGGTGGCCGAGGTCATCCGCTACCGCTTTCGCTCGGCGGTGCGCGAGGCGGGCAAGGCGCTCGGCTTCAGCGAGGCGGAGCTGGGCCGCATGGCCAAGTTCCTGACCCACCACGTCGAGGAGCTCGACCGGACCGCGCTGGCCGCCTGCGGCATCGATCCGGACAACCCGAACCTGCGCGCGCTGCTCGGCTTCGCCCGCGGCATGGCCGGGATGCCGCGCCACCTGTCGATCCACGTGGGCGGCTTCATCCTGTCGGATGTGCCGCTGGGGCGCATCGCGCCGATCGAGAACGGCCGCATGGCCGACCGCACCGTCATCCAGTGGGCCAAGGACGACGTCGACGCGATGGGCATGTTCAAGCTCGATCTGCTCGGGCTCGGCATGCTGACCGTGCTGTCGAAGTGCTTCGCGCTGGTGCGCGAGCGCCACGGCGTGACCCTCGGGCTCGAGACCGTCCCCGAGGCGGACGCCGCCACCTACGAGATGATCCGGCAGGCCGACACCATCGGTGTGTTCCAGATCGAGTCGCGCGCGCAGATGAACATGCTGCCGCGCCTCGAGCCGGAGTCGTTCTACGACCTGGTCATCGAGGTGGCGATCGTCAGGCCGGGGCCGATCCAGGGCAAGATGGTGCACCCCTATCTGAGGAGGCGGCGCGGGCTGGAGGCGCTCGAGTACCCGCACCCGAGCATGCGCGCCATCCTTCACCGCACGCTCGGGGTGCCGCTGTTCCAGGAGCAGGTCATGCGCCTGGCCGAGGCGGTGGGCGGCTACACGCCGGGCGAGGCGGACCAGCTGCGCCGCGACATGGCGTCGTGGCGCTTCGAGGGCAAGATGCCTCGCCACCGCGAGCGGCTCATCGCCGGCATGCAGCGGAGCGGCCTCTCGCTCGAGTTCGCCCAGCGCGTGTTCCAGCAGATCGAGGGCTTCGGATCGTACGGCTTCCCCGAGTCGCACGCGGCCGCGTTCGCGCACCTGGCCTACGTGTCGGCCTACCTCAAGTGCCACTACCCGCTCGAGTTCGCCATCGCGCTGCTCAACTCGCAGCCGATGGGCTTCTACAGCCCGGCGGTGATCCTGAACGACGCCAAGAGGCACGGGGTGGGCCTCTTGCGGCCCGACGTGCAGCGTTCGGGGTGGGATTCTTCCGCGCAGGGGGAGGGGGCCGCCTGCTTGCGGATGGGGCTTCGCCTCGTGCGTGGGCTCGGTGAAGACGTGGGCCGGGCGATCGAGCAGGCTCGGCGCGAAGGCGGCCCCTTCACATCCATCGAGGACCTCGCCCGCCGCGCGGGCGTCCCGTCGCGCGCGCTGGTGCCGCTCGCCGCGGCGGGCGCGCTGTCGGATTTCGGCGAGCGGCGCCAGGCGGTGTGGCGCGCGGCGGCGGCGGCTCACCCGCACGGGCCGCTCTACGCCGGCGCGGCCGAGCCGGCGGAGCCGCCGCCCCTGCCGCCGCTCGGCCCGCTCGAGGCGCTGTCGCTCGACGCGAAGTACGCCTCCAGCTTCCCCGACGGCCACCCGATGGAGCTCGTCCGCGAGGACATGCGCCGCCAGCGCATCCTGAGCGCGGCGGAGGCGAGCCAGATCGAGGCCGGGCGCGTGGTCGAGGTGGCCGGCCTGGTCATCACCCGCCAGCGCCCCGAGTCGGCCAACGGCGCCCTCTTCATGACGCTCGAGGACGAGACCGGCCACGTCGACATCTCGCTGTCGGAGAAGGTCTTCCTGCGCTTTCAGAACGTCGTGCGCCTGTCGCACGCGCTGCGCATCCGCGGCCGCATGACCGCCGACGGCCGCGCGCGCAACGTCTCCGCCCTGCACATCGCGCCGCTCCGCTTCGAGCGCGCCCTGCGCGTGGACGCGCACGACTTCCACTGACCGCCCTCCGGCGAACGGACCGCCAGCGACACGGTCAGCGCGGTGCCGGAGGCGGGCTGCCCTCGATCGCGATGTGGCTGCCTGGGGGCGTGCTCACCTGCTCACAGCGCGATGGGCCACCCGAGGTGGCGCTCCAGCACCATGAGGCGATGGGCGAAGAGCTCCTCGGGGACGAGCGCGCCGAGCTCCTCGTGGGCGGTGCTGAACGCTGAGCGCAGCCTCGGCTCGAGCAGCGGGCAGTCGTCGGCCGAGAGCACCGAGAGCGGGGTGAGGAAGGTCGCGACGTAGATGTCGAGGGCCGATGGCTTCGCGCCGCCCAGGTAATCGCGGCCGAGGGCCTGCTGGGCGACCAGCCGGTCGCGCACCATGTGGAGCTGGCGCTCGATGCGCGGCCGGATCTGCTCACCGGCGTCGGGCGTGTAGCCATAGCGCGCCGCGAGATACTGGCCGACCGGCAGCGGGAAGCCGCGCTTGCCGCCGCTCTTGATGGTGGCATCGATCATCGCCAGGCGCGCGTTCCAGCCGATGCCCTCCTCGCCGGCGATCTCGTGGAGCAGGCCGATGGTCTCGGCGCGCGCGGCCGTGTCGTCGGGGAGCACCACGTCGGGGCCGGCGAGGCGTGCCGCGAGCGCGGTGATCGCGACCCAGCTGGTGCGCGCCGGCTCGGCGTCGTGAAACACGACCGGGACGTTATCGACGCCGGTCCAGGCGGTGACCTCCGCTGTATCTCGCATCCGGCGCACCGCGCGCACGGGAACGCTGGCGAGGCGGAACAGGCCCTTCGTTGCCTCGGACCACGGGCTCGGGACCAGACCGGAGACGACGATCCTGACCCCGGGCGCCGCGCGTGCGGTCGACAGATCGACGAATTCGAGTGCGCTCATGGCCGGAAGGTAAACCGATTCGCGCGAACGTGGGTATCGTCCGATCGTCCGGGCCCCGGCCCCGCTGTCTGGACCGACCGTCGAGGCCATTGCTCCCGCGGCCGCTCGGTCCTCGAACGCCGTCGGAGTCTCGAGGTCCGCGATCTGCTGGTCGGCCGAGGCGCGAGGCGTGCGCGCGCGGCCGTGGACCTGATCGTCGCGCCGCGATGATGCCCGATCGGGCAGGGTGTGATCGATCGATCCCGGCGCGCGTGCGCGGATGTGCGCGAACCGCGCCCGCGGCGGCCTGGCACGCGCCGTGCGAGCCGTCGCGGACATGGATCTGGTGGTGATCGATCCCGGGCACGGCGGGACGCGCGACGTCGGGCGATCCACCTGGGCGGGCGTGCGCGGGCCGGGCGGGACGCTCGAGAAGGACGTCGCCCTGGAGCTGGCGCGTCGCGTCGCCGAGCACCTCGGCGGCGCCGCGCTCCTGACCCGGCAGGGCGACGAGAACCTGTCCCTGGCCGAACGGGCGGAGGCCGCCCGACGGCTGGGCGCGGCGGCGTTCGTGTCGATCCACCTCAACGCCGGGCCGGCCGGCGCCCGCGGAGCGCAGGCGTTCGTGCACGAGCGCGCCGGGGCTGGCTCGCGCGCGCTGGCGCAGGCCCTGGCGCCCCGGGTCGAGGTGGCCGAGCTGGCCGTGCTGACGCCCGAGCGGCTCCCGGCCGACGCGGCGGCGTGCCTGCTCGAGGTCGACTACCTCTCCGATCCGGCCGGCGAGCGTTCCGCGCGCGACCCGCGCTGGCTCGACGAGACCAGCCGCTCGATCGCGTCGGGAGTCCGCCGCTATCTGGGCGGGTCGGCCGCGGCGCCCTCGGCCGTCGGCCTCAGCGGCGCGGCCGGCGTGAGCGCGTTCCCCTTCTCCATCCCCGACCCGTTCGTGGGCGGCGGGTCCATGCAGATCAAGCTCGACGCCGCGCTCCAGGCCCTGCCGGCGATCCACCCGGTCTATACCCAGCCGATTCCGATCGCGATCGTCGCGCTCAGCGATGATCCGCAGGCCACCCCGAACGAGATCGCCATGAACCTGGGCGATCAGACCGACTACATCGCCAGCGTCGCCAAGGTCTACGCCATGTACGC
The DNA here is from genome assembly GCA_035262925.1 of Kofleriaceae bacterium. Taxonomy (GTDB): domain Bacteria; phylum Myxococcota_A; class Polyangia; order Haliangiales; family Haliangiaceae; genus DATFRY01. Next base: position 21,374 of record DATFRY010000134.1, read on the forward strand.
CGCGTACGAGCTGCGCCGCGCGGCGCGGGACGTCGCGCAGCTCCCGGGCTGGAGGGACGGGAACGAGCTCAAGGAGCTGCTCGACGCGGAGCTCGACCCGCAGATCTACGGCAAGGTCGCCACGATCACGCCCGGACAGAACCGGACGCCGATCTACCGCCGCATCTTCGACCTCGCGTCGGTGACGCCGGGGACCGACCTCGATTTCACCGCCGACTACTGGCGCTCGATCCAGTCGGCCATCCAGGCCAGCAGCGATGCGAACGCCGAGCAGATGATCACGCCGCTGGGCTTCCAGTACCTGAACGGCGCGCTGGCCGATGCGGGCTTCTTCGACCCCATCGCGAGGAGCGGGCTCTGGCTGACAGGCGATTTCGTCGGCACGCGGCTGCCGCTCTTCAACTCGCACAACGACGGTCCCGTCGCCCAGGCCGGCTCGCCGCGCATGGTGGCCAAGATGTTCACGCTCATCGCGCAGCGCGCTCTCGTCGACCCGGCGGCGAGCGACGAGATGCTCGACTTCCTGGGCAAGGCGCGCGCGAGCTGGCTCACCGTCGACACGGGGGCCCGTTCGTTCACCGTGACGCACCAGAAGATCGGCCACTGGTTCCTCAAGACGGGCGCCGACGTCTACTCCGAGGGCGCCATCCTGACCAGCGGGGGCAGGCGCTTCGTCGTCGCCTGGCAGGACCTGCGCTGGACCTCGGCCGGCTTCAACCCCATCGCCGAGCTGGTCGAGCGCACGATCGCCTGATGTCCCGGCGCTGACGGCCCGCGCGCGTCGCTCAGCTCGGCCGGTCGTCAGGATCGGCGGGGTCGGCCGCGAGCGCCCCGCCGGGGCGGCGCGCCTGTCGGCCGCATCGCGTCGCACACGAGCTCGACGAGCCGCCGGCTTCCTCGCGGGTGGACCAGGATGGCGTGCGCACCGGCGACGATCGCATCCAGGTCGCGTGGCGTCAGGTCGCGCCGGATGCCGCCGGCGCGCTGGGCCCGGCGCAGGAGCGCGGCCATGGCGGAGCGCAGGGCGCGAAGCGGCTCCGCGACGGCGGCGTCGATGTCGCCGGCGCCACCCGCCAGTCGACTCGCGAGGGCGTGACTGGCCGCCCCGCGCTCGACCATGGTCACGAGGAACGCGCAGAACGCCTCCGTCGGGTCGGGCGCCCGCCGCAGACCCGCCGCCTCGCTGGCCAGGGAGTCCACGCCGCTCGCCAGGGTGGCGTCGATCAGCGCGGCCTTGGTGGGGAAGTGGCGATGCACGGTGCCGGGCCCGACGCCGGCTCGGCGCGCGATCTCGTCGAGCGAGACCGCCAGCCCGCGCTCGCCGAACGCCGCCTCGGCGGCCAGCAGCACGCGGGCGCGGTTGGCCGCCGCGTCGGCGCGGAGGCCGCGGCCGGCCCGCTCCGGGCGAGGCGCGCCGGCCCCCGGCGTCGACCGACTTGAAACGGGGCGATCGCCCCGTATACTGGAAGCGGGGCGAGCGCCCCGCTCGAGCCTGGTCGTGGTCATGGCGATGCTCCACTGTGCCCCGCGACCAGCACCACCGAAAGGACCACGATGACACTCTCCGCCGCCGACCGCCTGGCCATCCACGAGCTCATCTCGCTGCACGGTCACATCGCCGACGAGGGCGGTCCCGGCCAGCTCGATCGACTGCTCACCGACGACGCGCAGTACGACCTCGAGGACTTCGGGATGGGCGTCGTGCAGGGGCTCGCCGCCCTGCGCCGGCTCTGGGAGCGAAGCGCCGTCGAGCACCCGCTCGGCCACCACGTGACCAACATCGTCGTCAGCGAGCGCCCTGAAGGCGGCGCCGCGGTGCGCTCCAAGGGCCTGGCGGTCATGCCCGACGGCCGCGCCGGAACCGTCGTCTACGACGACATCGTGACGATGACGCCGCTCGGATGGCGCATCGCCCGGCGCAAGGTGATCTCGCGGCGGCCGGCGCCATCCTCACCTCCGACGACGGAGTGACCGGGTCCTGTCACGTTCGCGCGGAGGCTGACGACTTCGACTGATCCCGTCCGTCCGGCCGGGAGCGATGTGGGAGGCGCGGCAGCGTCTGTGTGCGCGTCTGCAACTCCCTTGCTCAGAGTGTCCCGGCGACTCCCGCAGATGGCCAATCCGAGACGGAGAGGCGCGCGCAGGCGAGACGGGCGCCGATCGTCTTCGCATTCTTCTGCTACTGTCGTTCTCTCGTCGGCGCCCGGGTCTCCCAGATCGGGCGCGAAGGGCGAGAGGCGCCGGCACATCCGCCGCAGGCGATGTCGAGCCGGCGGCGGAGTCGCCGTCCGGCGACGACGCGAGGATGGGCCGGGCACCGTGGCTGCAGCTCTCGACTGGAGGACACCTGATGAACGAGCGATTCGACGTCAAGGGTTCGGCAGGGAAATG
>DATFRY010000135.1:0-2029 GCA_035262925.1 Kofleriaceae bacterium
ATCTACCTCTACCTCGAGCGTGTCCGCGAGCACGCCGCGCGGCGGCGTCGCGCGCCGGCGCCCGACACGGTGCCGAGCGCCGCCGATCCACTGGGCGGGCCAGCCGCGCCGGCAGTCACGAGGCCGGTGAGCGGCGGATCGACTCCTCGGTGAATCGGCACGGCGGATGGCCTTGCGCCGCCGCGACGGCCAGGATCGCGTCCGCGTGGCCGGCCATGATCGCGAAGCGCGGGAGCGGGGGCTCGCCGCCCAGCCGATGGGCGACGTGGCGGAACAGGGTCATGCACGATACGAGCTTCTGGGCGTCGGTCATCCCGCCCATCAGCGTCTCGAGGCCGAGGGACCGTGGGCCGGTCAGGTGGGACCGCACCACCGCGGCCGCCTCGACCAGGCGCTCACCGAGCACGGAGTCGCGAAGGTAGTCGGCGGCTTCCTCGACCCCGACGATCCCGTAGTACGTGCTGTTGTGCGACTGCCCGAGGCCCCGGAGCTGCGGGAACACCCACCAGATCCAGTGGCCGGTCTTCCGCCCGTCGTGCAGCTCGCGCAGGGCGGCGTCGAAGCCGGGCCACGACGCGGCCTGGGCCTCGTGGAAGCGCGCCAGTCCCGGCGCCCCGCGCGCCAGGACTACTCCGCGAACTGGGCGGCGCGCCACTTGAGGGCCGCGCCCAGCCCTTCCTTCTCGCGGATCTCGTCGAACTTCATCCCGACGTCGGTGCGCGCCGCGTAGAGGGGCGCCAGCACGTCGAGGCCGGCGAGCATCGCGTTGCGGAAGCCCGCCGCCTCGGCGCCGCGCCGCGTCGCCAGCTTGGTGCCCATCAGCGCCTCCGGCGAGATCAGGGCCAGCCGCTTGGCCCACTTCATGGTCGCCGCCTGCAGCTCGGCGCGCGGCACCACCCGGTTCACCATGCCGTATTCGAGGGCCTTCTTCGCGTCGATGGGGTCGCCGGAGTAGAGGATCTCGCGCGCGCGGCGCAGGCCGATCACGAACGGCATCACCAGCCCAGGCCCCACGTTGGAGAAGCGGATCTCGGGCTCGCCGAAGGTGGCGTCGTCGGCGGCGATGGCGAGATCGCAGAGCATCATGAGCTCGCAGCCGCCGCCGAGGCAGTGTCCCTGCACGGAGGCGATCACCGGCTTGCGCATGTCCCACGGCGTCATCTCGAGCCGGATGTCGTCGGTGAGCGACTCGTGCCAGGCGAGCGCGTTGCCGCGCCGGGCCGCGCGCGCGGGATTGGGTGAGATGTCGTAACCCGCGCTGAACGCGCGTCCCTCCGCGCGCAGCACCACCACGCTGGTGGCGGGGTCGGCGTCGGCGGCGAGGAGCCGCTCGATGAGCAGGTGCTTGAGCTCCAGGCTGATCGCGTTGAGCTTGTCGGGTCGATTGATCGTGACGACGCCGACCTTGCCGTCCACGGTGTAGAGCACGAGCTGGTCCGCGGCCATGGGGGTCCTCAGCGGGCCGCCCGCGGGACGATGAGCGCGTCGACGACGACGCAGCCCTGGCCTCGGGGCAGCACCTTGATGGGGTTGAGATCGATCTCGGCGATGGCGCTCCGGTCGTTCCAGGCGAAATCGGCAAGGGCTTCGAGGCAGGCGGCCAGGCGCTCCACATCCGCCGGCGGCTCGCCGCGGAAGCCGCCGAGCAGCATCGCCGCGGCGGGCACCTCGGCGATCATGGCGGCCGCCTCGCCTACGCGAAGGGGCAGCGTGCGGAGCACCACGCTGCCGAACGCCTCGGCCGCGACCCCGCCCAGGCCGAACGCCAAAAGCGGGCCGAAGTCGGCGTCGTGCGTGACGCCGGCGAGCACTTCCACGGCGCCCCGCACCATCTCCTGGACGACGAAGCCCGCGACCGGGACGCCGCCGAGCTTCGCCGCGCGAACGGCCGCCATGCGCGCCCATGCCCCAGCCAGGTCGCGCGCATCGCGCAAACCGACGGCCACCAGTCCCAGCTCCGAGCGGTGCGGGACCTCGTCGGCCACGAGCTTCAGAACGATCGGATAGCCGATGGCTTCGGCGGCCCTCG
>DATFRY010000136.1:0-19565 GCA_035262925.1 Kofleriaceae bacterium
GACTTTGCCCCAAGCCCGGCACGGCGACCCTCTCCCGGATTCCATCCTTTCCCGTGGTCGCCGGGCTGCGACCGCGGGGTCAACTTTTCTGCCGGAGGACCGTCTACGTGGGCCGCTGAGCTCACGTGGACGTCATACAAGACCAGGGTCGTTCGCGTCACCGGCATCCCCGACGAGAACCCGACCGAGCTGCAGCGCAAGGTCGAGCCGATGGTGAAGTACCTCGAGAAGCAGCTCGGCGTGAAGGTCGAGTACGTGCCGGTCACCGACTACGGCGCCGCCGTCCAGGCCCTCATGGCCGGCAAGGTCGACTTCGCCTGGCTGGGCGGTTTCACCCACGTCCAGGCCCGGGTCATGGCCGGCGCCGAGCCCCTCTGCATGCGCGACATCGACCGCGAGTTCAAGAGCGTCTTCATCGCCAGCGCCGCCAGCGGCATCACCTCGCCCGCCGATCTCAAGGGCAAGACCTTCGCCTTCGGCTCCAAGAACTCCACCTCCGGCCACCTCATGCCCCGCCACTACCTGGTGAGCCAGTACGGCATCGACCCCGACCACGACTTCTCCGGCGCCCCCGTCTTCAGCGGCGCCCACGACGCCACCGTCAAGCTCGTCGAATCCGGCAAGGTCCAGGCCGGCGCCCTCAACATCGAAGTCTGGGACCGCCTCCTCAAGGACAAGAAGGTGGACACGGCCGTGGTCAAGGTCATCTGGACCACGCCCCCCTTCGTCGACTACGTCTGGACGGCGGCAAAGAACGTCGACCCCACCCTGCGCGACAAGTTCAAGCAGGCCTTCCTCGCCCTCGACGCAGGCAAACCAGCCGACGCCGCCGTCCTCGATCTGCAAGGCGCCAAGAAGTTCGTCCCCGCCGCCCCCTCCGACTTCGACGCCATCGAGAAGGTCGCCCGCGGCGTGGGTCTCCTGAAGTAGCCCCGGCGGCACACCGCAGCCGCACCTCGCGTCGCGGCCGGCAAGGCGTCGAGCCCGGCGTCGTCGGAGGCCCGCCAGGCGCAGGCCGCGGCAACTGGTCGCGGCCGGCCAGGCGCGCGCCCGGCAGTCGTCGACGCCGGCATTCGATGTTCGCCGATTCAAGTCGGCCCGCACAGGCGCACGGGCGGCCAGGCCTCCAGCCCGGCAGTCGTCGCGGACGGCACTCGATGTTCGCCGATTCAAGTCGGCCCGGCGCAAGCGCCCGGTCACCCGACGACCCTCCCGCCATTGCCGCGCCCGCGGCGGTCGTCCTCGAGACCGAGCGACGGCCGATGCCACGACTCGTCCCATGCCGCGCCACGCGCAGGAGCGTACCGACGCCGGACTCTGCATGTGCGCCGGTTCAAGGCAGGTCAGCAGCAGAGCCGCGACCAGCATTGCCGTGCTCGGCAACGCCGGCGCGTCCGCGATGTCCGCGCTTTCAAGTGCGAGCTCGGCCGGCCCCGCCATCCGAGCCACGGACGATGCCGGCCGCTCTGCCAAGCCCGCCCCGCGCGGGAGCGCACGGGCGCCGGATTCTGCATGTGCGCCAATTCAAGGCTGGACCCGACGACGCCAGCGCGTCCGTGATGTCCGCGGTATCAAGTCCGAGCTCGGCGGGCGCCGCCCATCAGCAGCTTGCGCGCTTCCAGGTCGAGCTCTGCGCGGCGTTCGCGAACCGCAAAGCTCCGAGCCAGCCCATCCGGGCGGCCCGCGGCGCGGCCGGTCACTTGAAAGGGCGCACATGCTGCTTCGAGCCAGCCGAGCGGGCGGCCGGTCGGCGCGGCCGGTCGACTTGAAAGGGCGCACATGCTGCTTCGAGCCAGCCGACCAGACCGGGCGGGCCCCGAGGTCCGTCGACTTGAAAAGGCGCACATGGTGCTTCGACCCGGCCGAGCGGGCGGCCGGCCAGCGCGGCCGTCGACTTGAAAGGGCGTACATGATGCTTCGAGCGTCGCAGGGTCGTCGGCCCACGTGCGCCGACGAGGGCGCCCGGGTGGCTCGGCCACGCCGCCGCCCGCACCTGCCCGCGGGCGTACCGGCCGCTCGCCATCGCTCATCATCGACGGACGACCCGGCGCGAGGCGGCGGGAAGCTGACATGGTCGTCCGGATCTCGGCGGGTCGCGTGATGTGCCGCGGAGGCAAGCTGTCGAGATGAGATGAGCCGGGCGGTGGCATGACGCGTGCCATGGGTGGGCTTTCATGCAGCGAAGGCTCCGGTGGGTTCTCGCGCTCTCCTGGTCCATCTGGCTCGTGCCGCGCGATGCGGGTGCGATCTGCCGGGAGGTGACAGAGACGGGTAGCTGGCCGCCGGCCATCACCCCGGATCAGGAGATCCTGGTCATCAAGCGCTCGGGTGTGCCGGTCGGCTGCGAGGTGCCGGTGCCGGCGGCCGATGCGGGTGGACCGGGCGATGCGGGCCCGCCGCCGGCGGGCGATGGGGGCGCACCGCCGCCGGCGGGAGATGCGGGCGCGCCGCGGGACGGCGGGGCCGCGGATGCAGGTGCGCCGGCGGATGGCGCGGCGCCGGCGGATGCCGGGTCCTGCCAGCCTCGCACCGGTGACACGATCACCTGGGTGGTGCAGCCGCGGTTCTCGGTCGGGCCGGACGGCTCGCGCTTCGCGCTGCTCATGGTCACGCCGCGGGTGCCGGTCGTCGAGGTGGCGCCTGCCTCCACCTTCGAGGACCTGGCTCGCGCGACCGCGCCGCTCGTGACGGTCGAGGAGCGCTACGGCGAGGACGCGTCGCTCGGATATCAGTGCGAGGATCCGAAGTACGGCGGCGGCGGGTGCGGCTACTCGACGACGAGCGGCGGGACCGGGGCATGGGTCCCGCCCGATCCCTCGGGGGACGGAGCCGCCGATGCCGGGAACCTGGACGACTACATCCCGGTCCAGACGGTCGGCAGCTACCAGGTGGTGGTGCTCGACGCCACCGACGCGGACGAGCTGGATGCGTGGCTGACCGGCGCCGACTACGCGCACGGCCGCGAGGACATCGACGCGCTCCGGCCCTACCTCGAGCTGGGCTGGACGGTCGTCGCGGTGCGGGTCTCGACCCAGGCGTCGTTCCGGGCCGGCGGGCTCGAGCCGCTGTCCTTCACCTTCGAGGGCACGGACCTCCGCCTTCCGCTCGGGGTGGCGCGCCAGCCCGCCGGCGGGCAGGCCCTGCTCAAGATCTACGTGGCGGCCGAGGGGCGCTACGAGGTGCCCGGCGCGGCGCTCTCCTTCGCCGGGTGGACCCCGGACGCGGACCGCACGTTCCTGACCGCCAGCACGCTCGAGGCCGATCTGTCGCTGCCGGCCGACCAGGACCCGGTCCTCGCCCGCGCCGCCGCAGACGCGCCGTTCCAGGACGAGTTCACCAAGGTGCGCGAGATCCGGATCCCGTCCTCGCAATGTCCGCGCGGCGGCGATGACGACGGCGGCGACGGGGCGTGCGACTGCGGCGTCGGAGCGACGGGGAGCACGCAGCTCGGCAGCGCGCTCATGGCGATCGCCTGCGCCGCGGTCGTCCTGCGGCGGCGCCGCCGGCCGCGCGGCTGATCGGGTCGCGCGATCGCCGCTCGTCGCGAGCGCGGGCCGGATGGTCAGCGGCCCGCGTGCTCCACGGCCTGGAGGCCCTGGGCGGCGCTGCTGCGCACGCGGGGCGAGGGATCGGTGACGGCCGCGCGGAAGCGGCGGGCGGCTCCGGTGTAGTCGCGGCCGTCGAACAGGAGCCAGCCGAGCATGACGCTGGCCTCTCCCGCGCGCGGGGACGAAGGGAAGGCGCGGATGAAGGCGTCGAACGCCTCGCGAGCGGCGGACGCGTCGCCGCCGCGGGCCAGCGCGACGGCGCGCCAGTAGCGGGCGTCCTCGGCGAGAGGGGCGCTGTCATCGTCGTGCGCCGCGCGCGCGAAGGCCTCGGCGGCGCGCGCGAACTGGCCGGCGCGCATGGCGGTCCAGGCCTCGTCGAAGGCCTGCTGCGCGGCGGGGCGGCCGGACGGCGCGGGCCGGGGATCGACGCGGCTCTGGAATGCGCGGCGCGAGGGCGACGGTCGCGACCGCGGCGACGGCGACGCGCCGGCGTCCGTGGCCTCGGGCCGCGCCGCGGTCTCGTCGGCAAGGGCCGCCGCTGCGGCCGCCGCCGCCGCGGGCGTGGGCTGCCACGCCTGGCCGCCGCCGACCAGGATGGCGGTGCCGCCCGACGGCCGGACCTCGACGAGGCCGTGCATCACGCGGACGGCGCGGAGGTGGTCGGCGGCGGCGGTGATGTCGAACGCGGTGCCGCGCACCTCGATCTCGGCGTCGCCGATGATGACGCGGAAGCGCTCGCCGCGCTGCAGCGGCTCGACCTCGATGCTGAGGGTGCCGTCGACCAGCCGCACGATCTCGTCGGGCGCCGAGGACGCCCGCATGTAGCGCGCGGCGGCGTGGGCGAGGATGTGGCCGCGCGCGTGCACGGCGCGGGGCGGCGCGGTCCGCGCGATCGGCTCTCCGCCGCCCCGCGGCCAGGCCCACCAGCCGATCGCGAGCGCCAGCGCGGCGGCCGCCGCACCGAGCGGCGCGGCCAGCTGCCACCGCCATCGCGCCCGCCGCTCCGTGGGCGGCGCGCTCATCCGGGCAAGCAGGGCAGTCCGGATCTCCTCGCGGCGATCGGGCGCCGGCGGCGGCGGCGGGATGGATCGCCCGGCGTCGGCCAGCGCGGCGATCTCGCTCCACTGGGCGCCGCACTCGGCGCAGCCGAGGGCGTGGCCGCGCAGCTCGGCGTCGCTGGACCAGTAGGCCCGCTCCAGCTCCACAGGCGACGGGCAGTGAGCTCGCTTGGTCCTCACCCCAGCGCTCCTTCCAGGCTCTCGCGCAGGCGCGCGCGCGCCTGGTGCAGGCGCTTCCAGACGGTCCCCTCGCGGACCCCGAGCAGGACGGCGACGTCGCGGCCGGGCACGCCCTCGAGGTAGACGAGCACGAACGCCTCGCGCAGCTTGACCGGCAGGTCGGCGATGGCGTCGCGCACGCGAGCCGCGCGCTCGCGGGTCATGACCTGCGCCGCACCGTCGAGCGCGTCCGCCCTCGGCTCGGCGGCGACCGCCTCGGCCACGCGCTTGCGCCGGATCTCGGTGCGCACGTGGTGGCGCGCGACGTTGCTCGCCACGCCCAGCAGCCACACCTTCACCGACGAGCGGCCGTCGAAGCGGCGGGCGGCGCGCGGCACGGTCTCGAAGGTGACCTGGACCAGGTCGTCCAGGTCGCGGTCGTCGGTGCCGGCCAGGCGAGCCAGAAAGCCCCGCACCGCGCTGTAGTAGCGGTCGAAGAGGGCGCCCAGCGCGGCGCTCTCGCCCATCGCGCACACGGCGACCAGCGCCTCGTCCGACATCTCGGCGGGCGTCCCCTCGACGCGGCGAAATGGCAGGACCCGGCGGCTCACAGGCCTCCGTAGACCAGGCCGACGCCGAACCAGCCCACCATCCGCGGCACCCCCGACATCGGCGACGGGTCATCGTCCCTGGGGTCGACCGGACCGAACTGCTCCTCCTTGAGGAGCTTGCGCGCGAACGGGGAGGCGCCGAGCGCCGCGTCGGCCTGCAGAGACCACGCGCCGACGATCGGCACGCCTGCCCCCAGGCGGGCGCGCAGGTTCAAGCCCGTGGTCGTCACCTTCTCGTGGTCGCCCGACTGCCTCTGGGCGCGGAGGGACGTCTGGCCGACACCCACCCCCGGCGTCACGACCATCGGCCCGAGGTGGAGCGGCAGGTCGGCGACGACGAGCAGGTCGAGCGACCGGCGCGCCGTCACGCGCACGTTCGAGTCGCCCTGGCTCCGGGTGTCATTGGCGTAGCGCACGAGCGCGCCCAGACAGGTCGGCCCCACCACGACGCAGGCCTGCGCGTGCGCCGCGGTCCACAGCGCGCCGTCGCTGCTCAGGCCGGCGCCGGCCGCCGCGGCGATCGCGATCGGCCGCGTCTCGATGGCCGCGGTCTCGGCGATGGGGGGCGGCGACTCGCGGTCCGGCGCCTGCCGGGCGGTCGCGAGGGCGGGCGGCGCCTCGCGCGCGGCCAGGAGGGGCGCCGCCAGATCGCCGCGCGCCCACGACTCGATGATGGTCGCCGCGGCCCTCACGTCCTCGGCCATGCGCAGGGCGGTGCGGCCCTCGGCGTCGACGATCGTGATGCGGGTGCGCTCGCCGCTGGCGGTCAGCACCGCGGTGAGAGTCCCGCAGCGGCTCGGCCCGTCGACCGGGACCCCGCGCTGGTGGAGGAGGGCGATGACCGGGTCGGCGAGGGCCGGCTCGCCGGTCACGCGCACGACGGGGGCGCAGGCCGGCTCGGCGCGCGCGTCGCCGGCGAGCGCGAGCGCGAGCGCGGCCCGCAGCGCAGCCGCGGCCACCAGCGGCGTCGCCCGCGCCGTCGCCATCACCGTCGCCCTCGCCTGCTCATTGCCTCGAGCATACGTCTCCGCCGCGCGCCCGGGGTCACAGACCGCCGACCTCGACGAGCTCCACGCGATCGCCGCCCTCTTCTTCCAGGACCAGTCCGATACCGGTGCAGTAGTACTTGAACTCGTCGGCCGCGGGCTCGATGACCGAGCGATCACGCGTCTTGACGCACCCGGTCCACGATCCGGCCGGAACGTCCACGCTCTCGTCGAGGGACACCACCTCGCCGTAGTCCTCCGCCTCGCCCTCGAAGAACTCCTGCCGGTACTCGTCGCCGACCCGAGGATTCGCCAGCATCTGCACGCCGGGCAGCGCGCCGTCGACCCCCGAGGTCCACGAACCCTCGGTGCTGACGACCACGCCGCCCTCGTACTCGGCGGTGTCCTCGCCCATGTACCAGACGTTGCCGGCCGCGTCCTGGGCGAACCAGTCGCGCGTGTCCTCGATCATCTCGCCGTCGATGAACTCGGTGTCGCGCACCGTGCGCACCTGGGCGCCCCACACGTCCTCGGTTCCATCCAGGACCTCGACCTCGATGCGGTCGAGACCTTCATCGGTCTGGGCCTCGTACGCCCAGGTGGCTCCGACCGGCGCCGGGAAGAAGGCGTTGGTGATCTCGGCCGACAGCCCGTCGGCGCTCACCTGCGGCTCGTAGGGCTGGCCCGGATCGAACGGCGCGGGGATCGCGCCGCCGCTCGCATCCGCGCCGGCGTCGGGCTCGGTCCCCGGACCCGAGTCCGAGCCGGAGCCGGAGCCCGAGTCGGAGCAGGCGACGGCCGACACCGACATGGACAGAGCGACCCAGGGAGCGAGCAAAGAAGCGAGGAGGACGGCGCGCGACGATGTCATGACCGTGGGTGCCCGGAAGCGAGCGCTACCTTCCCCGGCTCGCTACGATCCGATCACCATGACAATCCTCGGCAATGTGAGCGGCTCGCCCGGGCCCCTGGCCGGCCGGTCGGCGCTGGTGACCGGCGCCGGGCGCGGGATCGGGCGCGCCATCGCGCGATGGTTCCTGGCCCACGGGGCGGCGGTCTGCCTGGCCGACCGCGACCAGCAGGCCCTCGCCGACGCCGCCGCGGAGTACGCCGACCTGGGCCGCCTGGCGACCGCGGTCATCGACGTCGCGCGCGAGGACTCGGTGGCCGCCGGCGTGCGCGGCGCGGCCCTCGCGCTCGGCGGCCTCCACGTCGCCGTCAACAACGCCGGCGTGGCCGACCCGCACAGCGCGGCGGTCGACCAGCTGGCCGAGGCCGACTGGCGCCGCGTGCTCGACACCAACCTGACCGGCCCGTTCCTGGTCTGCAAGCACGCGGCGCCGCACCTCCGCCGCGCACCCGGCGGCGGGATCATCATCAACATCGCCTCGACCCGCGCGCTCCAGTCGGAGCCCAACACCGAGGCCTACGCGGCGTCGAAGGGCGGGCTGGTCGCCCTCACCCACGCGCTCGCGATCAGCCTGGGGCCGGCGGTGCGCGTCCACTGCATCAGCCCGGGCTGGATCGAGACCAGCGCGTACCGGCCGCGCGCCGAGCGCGTGCCGGCGGCGCTGCGCGAACAGGACCACGCCCAGCACCCGGCCGGCCGCGTCGGCGTGCCCGAGGACATCGCCGCGCTGTGCGCCTGGCTGGCCTCGCCGGAGGCCGGCTTCATCACCGGCCAGAACCTCGTCGTCGACGGGGGCATGACCCGCAAGATGATCTACGCCGAGTAGCGACCCGCCGGGCACCGCCCGCCGCCCCCTTGCGCGCCGGATGCGCCACGCCGGGCCCGGATCAGAAGATGACGAAGCTGAAGCGCAGCTGCACGTCGTGCTCGGTGCGGAAGTCCTTGCCGATGCCCAGGTTGGGGTCGCGGGTCACGTTGAAGCGGTAGTTGAGCGACAGGAAGCTGGCCAGCCGCACGGCGATCTGGTTGCGCGAGGTCACGACGGCCAGATCGTCGCCCGTCACCGGCACCAGACCGTCGACCTCGGTCGACAGCGTGACGAAGCGGGTGAGGCGCCCCAGCCCGACCAGCGTGCCCTCGATGCCCTCGACGCTCGAGCTCACGACCGGGATGAGCCGCCCCGACGGGCCGCCCATCAGATCCTCCTCGAACACGAACAGGTCCTCGGCGACGGTCTGGCGCGCGCCGAAGCCGAGCCTGAGGTCGAGCTCGGCGAAGCGATTGCGCAGGAGGCGGAAGTTGCCGCCCGCGCCCTCCTTCAGCGAGAGCGGCGCGAACGTGGAGCCCAGCCGCACGCGCGAGACGCCGGTCAGCGTGCGCACCGGCATGCCGTCCTCGTCGAGCTCGACGATGTCGGTCGGCTCGTCGAAGTTCTGGTAACGGGTGAAGAACTTGGTCTCCAGCCCGAAGCGGGCGTACGGGCCGAACCACGACAGGAGCTGGTAGGTGTAGATGGTGTGGAAGAAGAGGCGATCGGTGTCGCTCTGGAAGTCGCTCTGGTCGGGGAGGCGGGTCTGCCCCTCCTCCAGCTCGAGCTGCGTGTGCCAGAGGTGGCGGCCGCGCAGGTAGCGCACGGCGCCGTCGAAGAAGGCGCGGAAGCTGATCCGCCAGCCCTTCTCCTCGCCGATCTCGTCGCTGCGGCGCAGGTTGAAGTCGCCCCCCACCACCGAGCGCAGGATCCACCCCCGCTTCTCGTCGGGGCCGGTGCGGTCGGCGTCGGCGAGGTCGAGCGCCATGTCCACTTCCGGATCGTTCTCGCCGGCGCCGAGGAAGCGCCCGTCCTCCGGGTCGACCACGAGGGTGAAGCGGGTGAGGCGACCGCCCTCGAGCCGGACGGTGGCGAAGTCGGTGCGGTCGCGGTACGTGCCGCCGGCGCGGATGATCTTGTACAGCCCGGGCGGCAGCACCCACACTCGCGTGACCTCGCCCAGCTGCTCGTCGGCGCCGAAGCCGAGCCCGAAGTCCTCGCGCCCGTCCATGCGGATGACCTCGTAGGTGCCGCGAAACGGGATGAAGGACTCGTCGACCACCGCCACGTCGAGCCCGGCCCAGGTGGGCGGCACCACCGTCGTCTTGCCGGCCGCCACCCGGACCTTGCGCGAGAGCTGCTGCGCGACGGCGCCCGAGCCGATGCGGACCTCGTAGTCGCCCGGCGCGACCACGATGCGCCGCCCGAGCCGGGCCTTGCCCGTCACCATGCGGCCGCGCTGCTTCACGGTGACCAGCGGCTCGCGGTCGCCGTCGGACAGCGAGGGCGCGAAGATGGCGCCCATGCCGACCGGCATCCCCGTGTCGTCGCGCAGGAGCTGCGGCAGGTCGCGCCGCGCCGCGCCCTCGTCGGGCCCGATGACGCCGGGCGGCGGCGGCGCGGCCGGCGCGGCGGCGGCCGGTGCGGGCTGCGGCGGCGGGCGCGGCGCGCTCGGATCGGCCAGGTAGCGCCCGAGGTCGGCCAGCGCGCGATCGGTCTCCGACGCCAGGATCTCGCTCAGGCTGCGCACCAGTGAGCGCGTCGACGTCCCGCTGACCGGTCGCCGCGCGTCGATGTGGAAGCTCCACACCATGGTGTCGTCCTTGAATCGGCTGAGCCGGTAGGTGAGGGCCAGGTGGGCCCAGGTGCCGCCGGCGCTCAGCTGCTCGATCGCCTCGATCTCGCCGCCGAGCACGAAGTCGGCCTCGTTGACCGCGCTCTCGTCCTGCACCTCGGCGCCGATCCCGGAGCGCCTGACCTGGTCGCGCACCAGCGTGCTGATCATGCGCTGGGGCGGCTCGGACCAGCGCTGGCGGCGCAGGAACGTCAGCTCGTTGGCGTCGGCGCGCATGACCATCTCGTCGCGGCGGTAGCTGCGCCGCATCTCGAGGTCGCGCACGCGCAGCCGGATGGGGAAGGGCTGCGCGAAGCGCGTCGCGCCGGTCTGCGCGGTGAGGGTGTAGTAGTGGCGCGGGGCCGGCGTGCTGCAGGCCGGGGCCACGCACGCGGCCGCCATCGCGCCCGCGCTCGCGATCCAGGCGAGCCTCACGGCTCGTCCTCGCCTCGTCCGCCCAGGAGGAGCAGCGACGGGTCCTCGCGCAGCTTCTCGGTCAATGCGTTGGCGTTCTCCGCCGCCTCGCGCACCAGGCCGACGATCTCGATCACCTGCTGGTGGGTCTGGCCCAGGATCGCGTTCACGCGCGCCACCGTGCGCTGAAGCCCTTCCGGACCGAGCAGGCCGCGGCTCTCCTTGAGCACCGCGGTCGCCTGGTCCAGGAAGGCGTCGAGCCGCGCCGGCGTCCCCTTCGACCTGCGCAGGAGCAGGGTGGCCTCGTCGAGCAGCGCGTTGGTCCGCCGGGCCGTGCTCGCGAGCTCACCGGCCAGCATTCTGGCCTGATCCGCGGTGCCGCGCACGCTCTGAGCCAGGTTGCCGAGCGAGTCGCGGTTGTCGCCGAGGATCTGGTTGACCGTGGTCAGGAACTCGTTGCTCGACTCGAGCAGCCGGCTCACGCGCTGCTTCATGTCGGGTCCGCTGAAGTCGGCCAGCCGGTCGAGCACGGTCTCCACCTTGGTCGCGATCTGGTCGGCCTTCTGGGTCAGGCTGTCGAGCACCGAGCTGCCCGGCGGGATGTCCTCGCCCGGCTCGCGCACCCGCGCCGTGCGGCTGCCGCGCGACAGCTCCACGTACTTGAGCCCGGTGATGCCCTGCACGCCGAGGTTGGCCTTGCTGTCCTCGGCCACCGGGGTGCCATCGTCGAGGCTGAGCTCGACCAGGATGACCGAGACGTCCTCGGGATCGATGCGCACCGCCTCGACCCGGCCGACGCGGATGCCGCTGTACTTGACCGGCGAGCCGACGTCGAGCCCGTTCAGCGACACGTCGGCGTCCCGGAAGCGGACGGTGTACTCGTCGCGGCTCTCGCCAACCTTGAGGCCGGCCAGCACCACGAGGCCGCCGATGAGCACGGTCAGCCCGCTGGCCAGGAAGATGCCGAGCCGGACTTTCTGTGCGCGCGTGACCTGGGGCAACCGTCGCTCCTTTCCTCTTACTGGTTCGCGCCCCGCAGGGTGTCGAGCGCCGACGTGGCCGCGCGAAGATCGCCCGAGGCGGTGCGGCGGAAGAAGGCGCGGATCTCGGGCAGGTCGCTGCGCTCGACCTCGGCGAGGGGCCCGTCGGCGATCGCCAGGCCGCCCGACAGCATGATGGCGCGGTCGGCGATGCGCGCGATGCTGGCCAGCTCGTGGGTGACGACCACGATGGCCATGCCGAAGCGATCGCGCAGCCGGAGGATGAGCTCGTCGAGCTCGGCGCTGGTCAGCGGATCGAGCCCGGCCGAGGGCTCGTCGCAGAACAGGAGGTCGGGGTCGAGCGCCATCGCCCGGGCCAGCGCGGCGCGCTTGCGCATGCCGCCCGACAGCTCGCCGGGCATGAGGTTGCCCGCGCCGGGCAGCTCGACCACCGTGAGCTTGAGCGCCACCAGCTCGGCGATGACCGACTCGGGCAGATCGGTGTGTTCGCGCAGGGGCAGGGCGACGTTCTCGCCGACGGTGATGGAGCCGAGCAGCGCGCCGTACTGGAAGAGGACGCCGATGCGGCGGAGCAGCGCCACCCGCTCGTCTCCCTCGATGTCGTGCAGCGACTGCCCGAGCAGGCGCACCCGGCCGGCCGTCGGCGTGAGCAGGCCGACGCAGTGCTTGAGCAGGGTGCTCTTGCCGCTGCCCGAGCCGCCCAGCACCGCCCGGATCTCGCCGCGCTCGACCCGGAGGTCGACCCCGTCCAGGATGGTGCGCTCGCCGTAGGCGGCGACCAGCCCCTCCACCTCGAGGGCGTGGCCGCCGCCCCGGTCCGGGGCCCGGGCGCGCTCGCGGCGCTCATCGCTCATGGCTTCGCTCATAGGAGGATGTAGAACACGATGCTGAAGAAGCAGTCGGCGATGATGATGTAGAAGATGGAGGTCACGACCGACGCGGTGGTGGTGCGCCCGACCTCGCTGGCCCCGCCGCGCACCCGCATCCCGTAGTAGAGGCCGATGAGGCCGATGCCGAAGGCGAACGCCATCGCCTTGATCGAGCCGGCCACCAGGTCGAAGGCCGACAGCGCCTCGATCGCCTTGTCGATGAAGGCCTGGCCGTTGAGGTCGAGGTAGACCACGCCGACCAGGAAGCCGGCGAAGATGCCGACCAGGTCGGCCAGCGCGGTCAGGAGCGGCATGACCAGGACCAGGGCCAGCAGGCGCGGCACCGCCAGGAACTCGATCGGATCGACGCCCATGACGTTCAGGGCGTCGATCTCCTCCGACACCTGCATGGTCGCGATCTCGGCGGCGATCGACGAGCCCGAGCGGCCGGCCACCAGGATGGCGGTCATGAGCGGACCCATCTCGCGCACGATCGACACGGCGGTGAGATCGGCGACGAAGATGGCGGCGCCGTACTGGCGCAGCTGGTAGGCGGCCTGGAACGCGACCGTGAGGCCGACCAGGAACACGATGAGCGCGACGATGCGGAACGCGCGCGCGCCGATGTCGGCGCCCTGCTCGACCAGCACGCCCCAGCGGATCCGCCGAGGGTGCCGGATCGCGCGACCCACGGCGAAGCTGGCGTCGGCCGCGAGCTGCAGGAACTCGAGCACCGCGTCGCGGGCGAGGTAGCCGGTCGCGCCCACGCTCTCGAGCAAGGGCGGCGGCGGTCGCGGCGGCGCGGGCGGCGGGGACACGCGGAACAGCGTGAGGGCCTCCTCGGCGCGCGAGCTGGTCGCGCCCAGGACCAGCCCGGCCTGCGAGCGCCGCCAGCCGTCGACCAGCGCGGCCACGCCGGCGCTGTCCATGGCGTCGACCCGGCTGAGATCCACCGTGAGGCGCACGTCGCGGCGCCCCTCGAGCAGAGCGGCGAGCTCGCGCGCGACGTGGCGATCGACCTCGCCCGCGAGCTCGAGCACCTCGCCGGCCGGGCCGGGCTCCAGTCGGTACACGAGGCGAGATGCCACCGGACCTGAGCATACCTCGCCATCCGGACCCGCCGCTCGTGTGCGATGACGACACGATGTGGTGAGGTGACACGAGACGGTTCGCCGGAGCGAGCCGGAACCACCGAAACGCGGGCGAGGCATGGCGTCTGCATCGATCGATCGTTCATGTCCAGCATCCCGAGGACGCCGAGTGACGCGCGAAGCGAGGGGCCAGCAGCACCTCGCATCGAGGGGGCAGCAGCACCTCGCATGGACGACACGCTGCCGGTTCTGACCTCGGAACAGGACGGCGAGCCGCTCGACGCGTGGCCGGTCGACCTGGACGTCGGCGCCGCGACCGACCGCGGGCTGGTGCGCGAGCGCAACGAGGACCACTACCTCGTGGCCGACCTGGAGCGCCAGCTGGTCCTGTGCGACACCAGCGTGACGGGCGCCGACCCGGAGCACCCGCGCGCGCGGCGCGAGGCGATGGTGCTCGCGGTCGCCGACGGCATGGGCGGCCACGCCGGCGGCGCGCTGGCCAGCCAGGTGGTGCTCGACGCGCTGGCCGGCTATCTGGTGCAATATCTGCCCTGGGCGGGGATCCAGACCGACTCGGCCGATCAGGCGGTCACCCGCGAGCTGCGCCGCGCCCTCGCGTTCTGCCAGCGGCGCCTCGATCTGGTGGCCGACCGCAAGGGGCTGCTCGCCGGTCACCCGGGGACGACCCTCACCTCCGCGATCGTCAGCTGGCCGGGCATGCTGATCCTCCACGTGGGCGACAGCCGGCTCTACCTCCACCGGCGCGGGACGCTCAGCCAGCTCACCCGGGACCACACGCTGCTCCACGACGAGAGCGGGCGCAAGATGGGGCAGGGCGAGCCGCTGCGCCATGTGCTGCTCAACGCGATCGTGAGCGGCAGCGAGCGGGCCGAGGGCGAGATCCGATGGGTCCTGCTCGAGCCCGACGACGCGCTGCTCCTGTGCACCGACGGGCTGTCGGAGCACGTGACCGACGACGTGCTGAGCGAGGTGGTGGGGCGCACCGCGCCGTCGTCCGAGGCATGCGCCGAGCTCATCGACCTGGCCCGCCAGGGGGGCGGCCGCGACAACATCACGGCGGTGGTGGCCCGCTTCCGGCCGACCGGCTCGTAAGAGCCCGACGCCGCGGGCCCTCAGAAGGCCTTCTCGAGCCGCAGCGACACGCCGTGGTCGAAGTCGCCGTCGAGGGTGAAGCCGACCGCGTAGTAGAAGTCGACCTGGAAGGTGTCCAGGACCAGCGCGTGGAAGCTGGGCCCGAAGCTGTTGGCGGCGCGGAGGTCGTGGTTCCCGCCCGCCCGCTCGGCGTCGCGAAACACCGCCGCCTCGTGGAAGAGGCCGACCTTGAACATGTCGCGGCTGAGCGACAGGCGGTACTCGAAGGCGAGCGAGCCGGCGCGGTCGATGTAGAACTCGTGTCCGTAGACCCCGCGCAGGTAGCGCCCGGTCATCGGGATCGCGTCGGCCACGCTGTAGTGGCCCGCGACGGCGCCGGCGGCGGCGCGCAGCCACAGGTCGTTCCAGCCGAACTCGAAGACGCGCCGGTACTGGGCGTCGGCGAACCAGAACGGGCGCCGGCTCCACCCCGGGTAGTGGCGGGCCTCGAACTCGAAGCGGTGGCGGCGGTCGACGCGCGCGCGATCGGGCTCGAGCACGATGCGGCCGGCCAGGGAGACGAAGGGCCGCAGCTCCGACGACGACTCGAGGCGAGCCGCCGGCTCCGCGTCGGCGAGCTGGACGATGGCGAAGAGGTCGCGCTCCTGGGCCCCGAGCTCGGCGCTGACCTCGATCCCGTCGCTCGGCACGAACGAGAGGCCGGCGCCGGCCTCGACCAGGTTCCACCAGTAGGTCTCGACTCTCAGATCCTGGCGCTGCCGGCGCAGCAGGTCCTCGCGGATCCGCAGGGTGGGCCGGAGCCCGTCCGTGACGACGGTCGGCGCGAGCCAGCGCGCGTCGAGCAGGGCGCGGCTGAAGTGGAGCTCGTCGGCGCGGCGGGTGAGGTCCTCGAAGAAGTTGGCGCCGACCTGGGCCTCGAGCTGCCAGCGGTCGCTGTGCAGGATGGCGGAGCCGCCGCTCAGCACGCCGCCGGCGCGGATGCTGTCGGGATCGATCCCGGCGACCAGCCCGAGCTGGCGGCGCTCGCCGCGGCCGGTGAAGTCGATGTGAAGCTCGTAGCGGCTCGCCGGCCAGGGGTGGCGGCCCCCGGGCAGGAGGGCCATCGGGTCGACCTGCGGCCCGGTGTGGTTGACGACCCGCCGCGGCACCAGCGCATAGCTGACCCGGGCCCCGGCGGCGCGGTACCCGCTCAGGAGGCGCTCGAGCTGCGGGCGGTTGAAGACGTCGAACGGCAGCTCGATCTGGAGGTGTGCGGTCACGGTTCCGACCACGTCGCGGCCGCGGATGACGATGCGATAGAGCCGGCCCTCGTCGATGGTCGCGCGGATGCGGCCCCGCTCGGCGCGTGCATCGACGGTGGCGAGCGTGTAGCCGGCGCGGCGGAGGAAGGCGAGGAGCTGCTGCTCGACGGTGCGCGCCGCGTCGGGTGTGGCCGCGAGCCCGGGCGGCAGGTGGAGCGCGGCCAGGTAGACCTCGTCGACCAGGACCTGGTTGCCGTCGATGTCGATGTCGAGGCCGGTATGGGGGGCGGAGGCGTGCGCGGCGCCGGCGCCCGGGCCGAGAAGTGCAAGCAGGATGAGCGCGGCTACTGCAGCCACGTGGTCACGCGCGCGTGCTCCGCCGCGAGGTCGCCGAACAGCCCGGGGTGGATGCACGCGGCGAGGATCTCCAGCGACTCGACCAGGCGCGGTCCGGGCCGGTTGAAGAACGCGCTGCCGTCGGTGACGGCGATGCGCGCGCGCGGACCGGCCGGCCCGGCGATCGAGCGCTCGATCGCCTCGCGCTCGCCGAGCGCGCGCTCCATGGTGAAGCCGCACGGCTTGATGACGACCACGTCGGGCGCGAGCCGGGCCAGCTCGTCCGGCTCGATGGTCGGGGCCAGCTGCCCGGCCGCCGCGCCGACCGCGGTCCCGCCGGCCCGCTCGATGAGCTCCGGCATCCACGTGCCGCCCAGCATGAGCGGCTCGATCCACTCGATCGAGGCGACGCGCGGGCGCTCGGTCGCGGCGGCGGCGCGCGCCGCGATGGCGTCGATGCGGCGCTCGAGCGAGGCCCGCACCTCTCGGCCCGCGTCGGCCCTGCCGAGCGCGGCGGCCACGCGCTCGACGTCGCCCAGCACGTCGGCCAGGCGGGTGGGCCGCAGGCTCACGATGGAGACCTGGTCGCGGCTGGCCAGGCGGGCGACCGCGCCGCGCACGTCGTCGAGCGACACCGCGCACACCTCGCACAGGTCCTGGGTGACGATGACGTCGGGCGCGAGCCCGGCAAGCCGCTCCTCGTCCACCTGGTAGATGCTGAGCGCGTCGCGCAGGAGGGCGCGCACGGCCTGGTCGATCGCCAGGCTCGATGCGTCCGCCACCGGCGAGCCCGAGCCGTCCCTGTCGCCCGGCAGGCGCGACCGGGTCAGGACCGGGCGGTCGCGGATCTCGTCCGGGTAGTCGCACTCGTGGGAGATGCCGACCAGCTCGCCGGCCCCGCCGACCGCGCACACGATCTCGGTGGCGGAGGGGAGCAGCGAGACGATCCGGCGCGCGCGCGCGGCGCGGGTCACGGCACCTCCATGACCTGCAAGGTAATCGACCGTGGCCGATATCGGCCGCATGAAAGGTGCACCAGGCGCTCAGGAGGAGAAGTCATGCCATTCATCGAGACCCGCGACCGCACCGCGATCTTCTACAAGGACTGGGGCAAAGGGAATCCCGTGGTCTTCAGCCACGGCTGGTGCCTGGGGGCGGACATCTGGGAGTACCAGATGACCCCGCTGGCCGGTCGCGGGCTTCGCTGCATCGCCCATGACCGCCGCGGTTGCGGCCGGTCGAGCCAGCCCTGGACCGGCTACGACTTCGACACGCTGGCCGACGACCTGGCGGCGCTGATGGACCGGCTGGACCTGCGCGAGGTGACCCTGGTCGGCCACTCCATGGGCACGGCCGAGATCGCCCGCTACCTGACGCGCCACGGCACCGGCCGGGTCGCGCGCGTGGCGCTGGTCGCCACCACGCTGCCCTTCCTGGTGGCGACCGACGACAACCCGGGCGGGATCGACCGCGGCGTCTTCGAGCAGCTGGTCGCCGATCTGCGCCGCGATCGCCCGCGCGCCATGGCCGCCGGCGCGCCCGGGTTCTTCGGCGTGGGCCTCCCCGGCGTGGCCATCTCCGACGAGATGATCCGGTGGGGGATCGGCCTGGCGCTGCAGGCCTCGCCGGTGGCGACCATCGACCTGCAGCTGGCCGGCGCCGGGACCGACTTCCGGCCCGACCTCGCCTCCTTCACCGTGCCGACCCTGCTCGTCCATGGCGACGGCGATCTCGGCTCGCCGCTGGAGCTGACCGCGCGCCGGACCGCGCGCGCGATCCCGGGCAGCCAGCTGGTGGTCTACGAGGGCCACGGCCACGGTCTCTTCCTCACCGCCGCGGACCGGCTCAACCGCGACCTCCTCGCCTTCGTGCGCGGTCAGTCGGCCAGCTGACGCACCCACTCCTCGGTCGCGCTGTCGGCCGGGAAGTAGGACTCGATGCGCAGCTCCTGCGCGGTGACGTCGAGCGGCGTGCCCAGCGTGGTCAGCGTGGTGAACAGGCGCAGGTCGCGATCGCCCTTGCGGAGGTGCATGGTGAGCACGACCTGGGGCTGCTCGCCCAGCCGCGGCCGGGCGAAGCGGCGCGGCACGTCCGGGTAGTCGAGGATCTCGTCGAGCAGGGCGCGGCTGGCGCCGAGCGTGACCTCGCGGTGCAGGCGCTCGATCATGATGGCCGCCGTGTCCTCCCAGTTGGCGATGTAGGGGCGCAGGCCGAGCGGATGAAACAGGATGCGCATCGCGTTGGCCGCCACCTGGGGCGGCGGCGGCTGCTCGAGGAACCAGCCGATCATGCGCATGCCGCCGCGGTTGACGCGCAGGATGTTCCAGCTGCCGTCGAGCACCGACGCGCCGTACGGCTCGTGGCGCTCGAGGAAGAAGCCGAGCGCGCGCGCCACCGGCCCCATCTCGGGAGAGCCGAGGTCGGTCTCGCGATAGACCGGGGCGTAGCCGGCGGCGCCCAGCAGGGTGTTGCGCTCGCGCAGCGGCAGGTCGAGCGCGCTGGCCAGGATGAGCACCATCTCGCGGCTGGGCGTGGATCGCCCGGTCTCGATGAAGCTGATGTGCCGGGTCGACACCTCCGCCTGCTCGGCGAGGCGGAGCTGGCTCATCTGGCGCGTCTGACGCCATTCGCGAAGCAGCGGCCCGAATCCCGTCATGGCCACGGTCATGGCGAGAGCCTAGCTCGCCGCCGCGAGGCGGGCATTACCTCGCCGGTAATGGCGGCCCCGCGCGCCGGCGGCCATATCCATGACATGACTCCGCGACTCGTCCTCCTCCTCGCCGCGTTCGCCGCCTTCACCGTCTACAGCCTCGCCGTCGCCGCTGGCCACGGGTACGTCGGCTTCCTGACCCTGGCCGCCCGCGAGCCGTGGGCGATGCAGATGCTGATCGATCTGGTCATCGCGCTGGGGCTGTTCCTGGTCTGGGGCGCACGCGACGCGCGCGCGGTCGGGCTGCCGTTCCTGCCGTTCGCCGCCGCCACCGTGCTGCTCGGGTCGATCGGCGCGCTCGCCTACCTGGTGGCGCGCGAGCTCAAGGGCGCGGCCGCGCGCGCTTGATCCCGGGGGGCGCGGCCATCACGATAGGGCATGGTCACCGCCATCGCTCTGTTCGCGGCGGCGTACCTGTGCATGGCGGGCCGGCCGCTGCCGTTCCTCCACATCGATCGACCGGCGGCGGCGCTGGTCGGCGCGGTCGCGATGGTCGCGGCAGGGGTGTTGCCCATCGACGAGGCGTTCGCCGCGATCGACCTGCAGGTGCTGGCGCTCCTCCTCGGCGTCATGGTGATCGCGTCCTACCTGGCCGAGGCCAAGTTCTTCCGCTACACGGCCTGGCTGGTGCTGACGCGCATGCGCTCGGCCCGATCGCTCCTGTGGGCGCTGGTGTTCGTGGTCGGCGCGCTGTCGGCCCTGCTGGTCAACGACACGGTCTGCCTCATGCTGACCCCGCTGGTGGTGGCGGTGGTGGCCGAGGCCGAGCTGCCGCCCTTGCCCTATCTCCTGGCCCTGGCCAGCGCCTCCAATGTCGGCGGCGCGGTCAGCTTCACCGGCAACCCGCAGAACATGCTCATCGGCCACGCGGCGCAC
>DATFRY010000137.1:0-19152 GCA_035262925.1 Kofleriaceae bacterium
GGCGGCGGTCTCCTTGCCCTGGGCATGGCTCGCGACCTCGCTGAGATCGCGCGGCAGCCGGTCGATGGCGTCGTCGACCACGTCGCGGGTCGCGGCCGGCAGCCGGTGGACCAGGGCGGCGACATCCTTGCTGCGCAGCGCCTGCGACACGAAGCGCACCGCGTCGCTGCCGTCGCGGATCACGAACGCCGCCATGGTGGCGACGGGTCCGACCAGGAGGACCACGAGGACGAGGGTGATGAGGCCCGCGGCCAGGCCGCGCCGTCCGCGCGCGCGCCGCGTCGTCCACTGCTGCAGCGGCCACAGGATGCCGGCCAGCACCGCCGCCAGGAGCAGCTCGGTGACGATCGGCAGGACGGTGAGGCCGAGCAGCAGCGCGGCCGCGACGACGAGGATCAGGAAGAAGCGGGGGACGGGCTGCTCGGCCATGACCCAGTGGTAGCAGATGCGCGGCCGCGGGTGGCGCGCGCGGCCGGTCGGCCGGGGCGCGCTGCAGAGCTCGAGGCGCGCCGCGCCAGCTCTACCAGCCGCGCTGTGCCAGCCAGCGCGCGACGGCGGCGGCGCGCGCTTCGCCGCCGGCGCCGAGGCCGGCGAAGCCGCCCTGCGCGGCCTCGGCCAGCGAGCGAGCGCGCGCGCGATCGCCGCCGCTGGCGACCAGCGCGCGGGCGATGGCGAAGCGGGGCCGGGCGCGCGCGGCCGGTTCGGCGTCGGCCTGGTCGAGCGCTGCGAGCTCCGGCTCGAGCGCGGCCAGCGCGTCGGCCGGGCGGCCGAGATCGATCAGGCACTCGGCCAGGCCGGTCCTCGCCGCCGCGCGGAAGGAGGGCGAGTCGGGCGGCGCGCTCGCCAGCGCGGCCGCGAACGGCTGGCGAGCCTGGCGGCAGCCCGACTCGGCGCGGACCAGCTCGGCGCGGGCCAGGAGCACCTGCGGCCGGCTCTCGCCGCCCGCCTTCACCGCCTCGTCGATGCGGGCGCGGGCAGCCGCTCGATCGCCGCGCACGAGCGCGAGGCGCGCCGCGGCGCCCAGCTCGCCGGCCAGCTCCGGCGAGCCGCCGCTGCGCAGGATCGAGACGCTGCGATCGATCAGCGCACCGGCGCGATCGAGCTCGCCGAGCGCCATGAGGTCGTCGCCCAGCTGGGCCGCGCTGAAGCCGATCCAGAACGACTCCCCCGGCCGCTCGCGCTCCATGCAGGCCAGCGCCTCGGACTGGGCCTGCGCGGCGGCTCCCCACTGGCCCAGCTCGTAGCGCGCCATGCCGATGTCCATCAGCGACGTGCAGTCGACCGCACCGACCGCGCGCGAGATGGTCACCGCGTGCTCCCAGTGCTCGATGGCCGGCGCCAGCCGCCCGCGGCTGGCCTCCAGCACGCCGAGGTTGGTGTAGGTATCGCTGACCGCCAGGCTCTCGCTCCCGCGCGCGGCGATCTTGGCGGCCAGCACCTCGCGCAGGAGCGCGTCGGCGTGGTCGAACTGGCGCCGCGAGATCTCGATGTTTCCCAGCGTCTCGAGCGAGTCGACCAGGTGGACGTCGCCGGGCGGCACCAGCTGGCGCCAGGTGGCGACCGACTCGTTCTCGGCGGCGAGCGCCGCGTCCTCCTCGGCGCGCGCGTGCAGGACGATCGCCAGGTAGTGCAGCCACAGGGCGCGCAGGCGCGGCGGGCTGCCGGCGCGCTCGAGCGCGACCTCGATGAAGCGGCGGCCCTCGATCGCCTCGACCGGGCGACCCAGGTGATCGCCTATCACCAGGAAGCGGCGGGCCAGCGCCTCGACGATCGAGGCGTCGTCCTGCGACCGGGCCGCGACCGTGGCCGCGCGGTCGTAGGTGGCCAGCGCCGCCGGGTAGAGGCGCTGCCGGTCCTCGCACTCGCCGCGCAGGATGAGCGCGCGGGCCTCGAGCGGGCTCCACCCCACCTGCTGGGCCGCGTCGGCGGCGGCGCGCGCGATCGGCAGCGCCCGCTCGAAGTAGCCGAGCGCCTGCAGCGCCCAGCCGCGGGCCAGGGCGTCCTCGGTCGCGGCGATGCGGGCGCGCGCGCGCGGGTCGGCCGGTCGCGGCACCGAGTCGCGCGGATCGTCGCAGTCGGCCACCGCGTGCAGCCCGTCGATCGCCGCGGCGGCGCCGCGCAGCACCGCCGCGTCGGCCTGGGCCAGGCCGTCGATCACGGCGGACATCTCGACCAGGCGCTGGTCGAGGCAGCGCATGCGGCGGTCGAGCAGCTCGGCCGATCCCACGCCCTGGCGCGCCTCGGTGCAGGCGCGGGTGCGCGCCGCGGTCCACCCGGCGCCGTAGCGGTCGAGCGCGGCCAGCGCGCGGTCGGCGACCGGCTGCGGTGAGCCGCCGACGCCGGCGAGCCGGCCGCGCAGCTCGCCGGAGCGGGCCGGGTTCCACACCGCCGCCAGCGGGGCGTCGAGGTCGGCGCAGGTCGGCCCCGACGGGCCGCCCGCCAGCACCGCGGCGGCGACGCCGCCGGCGACGGCGACCGCGGCCAGCGCGGCCGCGATCTGCCAGGCGCGCCGCCTCGGCGACAGCGCGGCGATCAGGGCGTCCATGCTGGGGAAGCGATCCGCGGGCCGCAGCGACAGGGCGCGCCGGATCGCGGCGCGGATCGAGCGGGGCACGCGCGTGTCGGACGGCTCGGGGCGGATGACGCCGGCCAGGACCGCGGACGACAGGTCGCTGTAGCTCTCGCCGGCGAACGGCCGCTGGAGGTAGAGCGCGGTGTACAGCGAACAGGCCAGGGCCCACTGATCGGTGCGCGCGTCGGTCGGCTCGCCGGCGTGCTGCTCGGGCGCCATGTAGGCCGGCGTGCCGATCATCGAACCGGTGCGCGTCAGCGTCATCTCCATCGGGAAGCCCGGGTCGGCGTCGAAGGGCGTCGCGGGCACCGCGGGCATCGCCGGCATCCCGGGGAGCGCGGGTGTCGCGCTCGCGGCCGCGGCCGGGGCGGTCGGGGTCGCGGTCATCGCGAGCGCGGTCATCGCGGATGTCTCGGCCATCCCGGGCGTCGCGGGCGTCGCGCTCACCGCGCGGGTGCCAGGAGTCGCCGCGACCGGCGGCGTGGCCGGGCTGGTGGCGCGCACCAGGCCGAAGTCGGTCACCCGCACGACCCCGTCGCCGTCGATGAGCGCGTTCGACGGCTTGAAGTCGCGGTGCACCAGCCCGGCGCGGTGCGCGGCGGCCAGGCCGCGGCTCGCCTGCACGTAGGCGGCGACGATCTCGCGCCAGGTGCGCGGCCGGGCGTCGCGCCAGGTCGACAGGTCGTCGCCGGAGACCAGCTCCATCACGATGGCGGCGCGATCGTGCAGCCGCAGCACCTCGTGCACGGTGACCACGTTGGGATGGGAGACGCGGGCCATCGCGCGCGCCTCGCGCACCAGCCGCGTGTGTGCCTTGCTGTGGTGGCCGGCGACCAGCTTGATCGCGACCATGCGGCCGAGCTCGGGATCGCGGGCCGCGACCACCACGCCCATGCCACCGGTGCCGACGATGCGCACGACCTTGTAGCGCCCGATGTATGCGCCGATCCCGGAGGCGCCGGCGTCCTCCATGTTGTAGGGCGCGGTCGGGTCGAACGCGCGCGGGGGCAGCAGCCGGGGGCCCGGCTCCGCCTCGCTCCGGTCCTCGACCGTCTCCTCCTGGGGAGTGCTGTCGTCGTCGCCCTCGCTCGTCGTCCCGCCCCCGCTCGCGTGCACGTCACGCTCGCCCATCGGCGCCAATGTAGCAGCCCGGTTCCGTGTTCGCGCGGCCCGCGCAACCGGAGCGTCGGTTCAGTGTGACGATCAGCTGCGAGGCCGCGGAATCCGGTAGATGCGCAGCTTGGTCACGAAGGCGGTGCGCGACATGCCGAGCTGCCGCGCGGCGCGCGTCTGGTTGCCGGCGCACTCGTCGAGCGCGCGCAGGATCCGCTCGCGATCGGCGCGCTGCTCGTCGTCGAGGGCGACGCCGGCGTCTCCCTCGGGGGGGCGCGCCGCCGGCTGCGGCCGCTGCTCCGGGGGCGGCGTGAGCTCGGGCGGCTCGAGCGCCTGCTCGCGCTCCGGGGTGAGGTGCTTGAGGCCGATCGGGCCCCCGCGCGCCAGCACCACCGCGCGCTCGATGACCGCCTTGAGCTCGCGGACGTTGCCCGGCCACCTGCGGCCCTCGAGCGCGGCCAGCACATCGGCGCCGAGCTGCGGCGCCCGCCCGCTCGCCGAGCGCGCCGCCGCGGCGAACTGCAGCGCCAGCTGCCCGATCAGGCCGGGGCGCTCGCGCAGGGGAGGGATCACCACCGTGACTCCGTCGAGGCGGAAGTAGAGGTCGCGGCGGAACGCCCCGGTGGCGACCGCGGCAGGCAGATCCCGGTTGGTCGCCGCCACGAACCGCACATCGACCGCGATCGGGCGGGTGGAGCCGAGCCGCACCACCTCGCGGTGCTCGACGGTGCGCAGGAGCTTGGCCTGGATCGCGGGCGGCGTGTCGCCGATCTCGTCGAGGAACACGGTGCCGCGATCGGCCGCCTCGATGAGGCCGATCTTCTGCGCGGTGGCTCCGGTGAAGGCGCCCTTCTCGTGGCCGAACAGCTCGCTCTCCAGCAGCGACTCGCTCAGCGCGGCGCAGTTGATCCGCGTCATCGCGCCGCTGCGGCCCGACAGCTGGTGGATGGTCGACGCCAGCACTTCCTTGCCGACCCCGGTCTCGCCCAGGATCAGCACGTTCGACTCGCTGGCGGCGAAGTCGCGCACCAGGCTGGGGACCCCACCCGGGGTGGGATCGACGACGCGCAGGAGCGCTCCCGCGCCGCTCGACATCGATCGCCCGCCCGGCCGCTCGCCCGGCGCGCGGTCGACCATCACGAACCAGAAGGGTCCGATGCGGAAGCCCTCGCCGCTGCCCAGCACCACCGGTTCGCCGCCGCGGCGCAGCGCGCCGCCGATCAGCGTGCCGTTGGTCGACCCGAGGTCCTGCACGGTCGGCGGCGAGCCGAGGTGCAGGAGCGCGTGTCGTCGCGACAGGCTCCGGTGATCGATCACGACATCACAGCTCGAGTCGCGGCCGATCACCATGTCTCGCCCGGTCAGCTCGTACGTGGAGAGCTGACCATGGCCGGCGACCAGCAGCAGGTCGCCGGCGACGAGCGCGACGGCCGGCTCGAGCGCAGTTGGTTCGCTCCAGTCCATCTGACCCCTCTGCCCCACGGCGGCAGGATAGCACTTTGCCGGCGCGCGCTCGAAAGGAGTCGCGCGCGGGTTGCGCCGGCTGGCGGGGCGTGCGGCTTGTGCGCGCGGATCGGGCGCACAATCGGCCCGCCGGCGGCCGCAAGTGGCCTGCCGCATCGGCGACGGACCTGGCCCCCGCGTTGCTCCATCGAGCCCGGATGGGGACGACGGCGGTGGCGATCGTGGGTGGCGGGGTGGCGGGGCTGAGCGCGGCGCACGAGCTGGCGGAGCGCGGCTTCTCGGTCGATGTGGTCGAGGCGCGCGGCGCCCCGGGCGGAAAGGCGCGCAGCCAGTACATGGCCGGCACCGGGTCCGGCGGGCGGCGCGACCTGCCCGGCGAGCACGGTTTTCGGTTCTTTCCGGCCTTCTATCGCCACGTCATCGACACGATGGCGCGCATCCCGGACGGCCGCGGCTCGGTGGCCGACCACCTGCGGGCCGCGCCCGAGGCGGGCGTGGCGATGGCCGACGGAGGCCCGGTGGCGCGCTTCCTGCGCTGCCGGCCGGCCAGCCTGCGCGAGTGGATGGACTCGTTCACGTTCGGCTTCGGCCGCCTCGGCTTCGCCGCCGGCGACGCGCTCCGGTTCGCGTGGCGGGTCCTGCGCTACTACTCGTCGTGCGCGCGCCGCCGCCTCGAGCAGTACGAGTCGATGTCGTGGTGGGACTTCCTGGGCGGGGATCGCTACTCGCCGACCTTCCAGCGCCACCTCCTGGCGGTGCCGCGCACCATGGTCGCCATGGACCCGCGCCACGGCAGCGCGCGCACGGTCGGCGACGTGTCGATGCAGCTGCTCGCCGACCACGCCGGCGACGGCGCGCGGGCCGATCGGCTGCTGTGCGGGCCGACCAGCGAGAAGTGGATCGATCCGTGGCGCCGCCACCTCGAGGCGCTCGGGGTTCGCTTTCACATGGGATGCGCGGCGCGCGCCATCCACGTCCGGGGCGGCGCGATCGAGTCGATCGAGCTCGACGACGGGCGCAGCGCGCGCGCGGACCAGTTCGTGCTGGCGCTGCCGCTCGAGGCGCTCCGCCCGCTGGTCGGCGAGGAGCTGGCGGCGCTCGACCCCGACCTGGCGCGCCTGCGCGCGCTGCCCCGCAGCCGCTTCGCTCGCCTCACCAGCTGGATGAGCGGGATCCAGTTCTATCTCCGGCGCGACGTCCCGGTCGTGCGCGGGCACCTCCTGTTCCCCGACGCGCCGTGGGCGCTGACGTGCGTGTCGCAGGCCCAGTTCTGGCGGGGCGACGGTCCGCTCGAGACTCGCTACGGCGACGGCTCGGTGCGCGGCCTCATCTCGGTCGACATCTCCGACTTCGACACGCCGGGCACGTTCGTGCGCCGCCGCGCGCGCGACTGCAGCCCGGCCGAGATCGCCAGCGAGGTGTGGCAGCAGCTGCGGGCGGCGCTCCGCTCGAGGCGGGGCGCGCTCCTCACCGACGACGATCTGGTGACCTGGCACCTCGACGACGATCTGGAGGCGCGGCCGGGCGGCGGCATGCGCAGCCTGACGCCGCTCCTGGTGCACCCGCCGGGCTCGTGGCACGAGCGGCCCGAGGCGGTCACGCGGGTGCCCAACCTCACGCTGGCCGGCGACCACGTCCGCACCCACACCAACATCGCGAGCATGGAGGGCGCCAACGAGTCCGCCCGCCGCGCGGTCAACGGCATCCTCGATCGCTGCGACAGCGCCGCGCCGCGCTGCGCGGTGTGGCCGCTCGTCGAGCCGGCGCTGTTCGACCGCGCCAAGCAGATGGACGAGCGCCTGCTCGCGGTCGAGCGAGCCGGCCGGCACCTGCTCGACCTCCTGCCGACCGGCGATCGCGTGCTGGCCGCCCTGACCGGCGCGCCCGCGCCTGCTACTCGGTGAACTGCGCGTCGTAGAGCGAGCGCCACATGGCGCACGGCGCGGCGCGGAAGTCGGGCACCACCTGGAGCTCGGTCGAGAAGTTCATGCGCGCATCGGCCTCGGGCGCGAAGGCCGGCCACGCCAGCGACTTGCCGCCGTTGGGATCGCCGGCGGCCGCGAAGCGCGACCAGTACTGGCGGATCGGGTCGCCCACCACGTCCTGCTCCGCGCCCTCGACGGAGCCGAACACGAACGCGATCTCGGCGCCGTGGGTGGCGCCGAGGAACTCGAGCCCGGGGATGGGCAGCGGATAGTCGAAGTTGTACATCCACACATCGCGCCCGGCCGCCGCGGCCCGCCGCGCGGTGTCGTGGGTGGGGCAGACCAGTCCCGCGTCGCCGGTGATGCGCTGCAGGGCCGCGTCGGGCGACTCGAAGTCCGCGAGCGGGTAGGCCGCCGCGATGGTGCTGGCCGCCGCGGCGCCGAAGCGCCGCTCCAGCGCCGCCAGCAGCTCCTCCGCGCTGGTCACCGGCGTGGCGCCGATGTGAAAGAGCGTGCCCTCGTCGGTGTTGGTGCCGAGGATGTAGGGCACGTCGGCGGCCTGGCCCGCGTCGAACAGCGCGCGCGGCTGGTCGGGGATGACCTCGCCGTCGACCAGCGGGCCGAAGCCCCAGCTCGGCGTGCCGCCCTGATAGCCGTCGCCGCCGGGCAGGGTGTCGGGCGGCGCGCCCTCGATCGGCGCCGGCATGAGCAGCTGGCCCGGCGGCACGTCGCGCAGGCAGGCCAGCGTGTCGTCGGCCTCGGCGCAGCCCATCGCCTCGGTGAAGGCGGCGGCGCCCGCCTCGGCGTCCGCCGTCGTCGACACGCGCGTGGTGCAGCCGCCGCTCTCGCTGATCCCGCGGTGGAACAGCCCCGCCGAGCCGGGCGCGGCCATCTGCAGGCACACGTCCTGCGAGCCGGCCGACTCGCCGAAGATGGTCACGTTGGCGGGATCGCCGCCGAACGCGGCGATGTTGTCGCGCACCCACTCGAGCGCGCGCCGCTGGTCGAGCAGCCCCTGGTTGCCCAGCGGCGATCCCTCGTCGGCCAGCGCCGGGTGGTAGAAGAAGCCGAGCGGCCCCAGCCGGTAGCTGGTCGTCACCACGACCACGCCATAGCGCTCGGCCAGCGCGCGCCCGTCGTAGAACAGCCCGCCGACGCCGAGCGGGACCAGATCGGCCGTGCCGCCGGCCTGGTTGCCGCCGCCGTGGAACCACACCATGACCGGCAGCTGCCCGGTCGGCGCCGGGTACGGCGTCCACACGTTGAGGTAGAGGCAGTCCTCGTCCTCGGACGCGTCTCCCTGCAGCGACTCGAGCTGGGCGCAGCGGGGGCCGAACGCGGTCGCGTCGCGCACGCCGTCCCACGGGTCGTTGGGCACCGGCGCCTTCCAGCGCAGCGCGCCGACCGGCGGCTGCGCGAACGGGATGCCGAGGAAGCGGCTGCTGCTGCCGTCGATCTCACCCTGCAGCTGGCCGTCGTCGATGGTGACCATCGGGCCCGATGCGGCGGCGTCGGGCGAGGTGCCGCCGCCGCCCGCGTCGACCTGATCGGCGGGCGGGGTGACCTCGTCGTCGCCGCACGCGCCGAGGGCGCAGAGGCCGATGAGGGCGAGGCGAGCGATCGCGTTGGTGGGCGACATGCGGCGCATGGTATCAGCGGCCGCGCTTCGCGCGCAGGCGGGCGAGCGCGTCGTCGCGGTCGCGCGGGATCTGGGCCAGGCGGGCGCGGTGAAGCTCGATGCTGAGCTCGTACATCCCGCGCTGCTCCTCCGGGAGCTGGCTCCCGTAGTCGGCGAGCACGCGCGCGGCGAACTGCATGTAGTCCTCGGACACACGTCTCCGGTCCTCGTAGTAGCGCCGGATCTCCTCCTCGGTGGCCGTGGTCGACAGGACCTTGCCGTAGAGCTCGTTCGACTCGCGATCGTGCTCACGGCGCTTGCCGAGCACGGCCTCGTCGTCGGTGGGCGCGCCCAGCGCCCAGTAGAGGTTGTCCGGCAGGCGGCGACGAAGCTCGTCCAGATCCACTGGAGAGGCCGAGTTCGTGGCCTCGACCGGCAGCGCGGGCGGCTCGGGCCGCGCCAACCGGGCCGAGTCCCCGGGAGCGCGATCCGGAGGCTGCGCCTGCGCCGCGACCGTCCCCTTCTCGGGTCCGCTCGAGCCGGCGACGACGTACCACAGCAGCGCGAGCGCGGCGGCGATCGCGATCAGCGCGAGCCCGATCGTCTTTCGCATGGGTGACACCTGTACATGGTCCACGCGCATTCTCTACTATCGTGCGAAGTCACACAGCGGAGGAATCCAATGACGCGACGTGTCCTGATTGGTTTCCTGACCCTGGCCATGCTTTCGATCGGCGGGTCAGCTCGTGCGGAGGAGCTGCTCGATATCATCGTCAACGTGCTGGTCGACGGCGGGAACGACTACGACTGGCAGAAGGTCGAGCTGCCCGGCAGCGTGTGCGGCAACGGCTCGCAGTACAAGTTCTTCGTCCACCGCACCTCGTCGCCCAACCTGCTCTTCTTCTTCGAGGGCGGCGGCGCGTGCTGGGACTACGACACGTGCAGCGGGCGTGCGGGGATCCTCGGGGCGGCCAACCCGAACGGCATCCCCGACGACTACATGACGCAGTTCACCGCCAAGTACGTGTCGCCGATCGTCAACGGCGCCGATCCGGGGATCCCGCTGCGGAGCCGGACCGATCTGCCGACGAAGGACTGGAACGTCGTCTACATGCCGTACTGCACCGGCGACGTGCACATCGGCAACCGCGACGTGACCTACGTCGATCCGACCGGGCAGGAGCCGGACCTCCCCTGGCACCACTCGGGCTTCACCAACACGGTGGCGGCCGCGACCTACGCGGCCGGCCAGTTCCCGTCGGTGAACAAGCTGATGGTGAGCGGCTTCAGCGCCGGCGGCACCGCCACGACGGCCGGCTACTACTTCGTGCGCACGGCGATCGCGCCGCAGCGAGGCTACCTGCTCAACGACTCGGGGCCGGTCTACCCGGCGCCCAGCGCCGACTTCAACTCGCGCGGCCTGCACGATCAGATCCGCGAGTCCTGGAACCTGGACTCGGTGTTCAGCAACCTGCCCGGCACGTTCGACTCGAACGACTTCGGCAGCGTCAACCAGGTGGTGGCGGAGGCCTTCCCCGGCGATCAGATCGGGTACACCGCGTACACGCGCGACTACAACTACTCGCGCTTCTCCTACGAGCGGTTCCTCGATCCGGATGACGAGGAGTCGGTGCACGCGTTCTGGCTCGAGGATCAGGACAACCTGGTCGAGCTCTTCAACACGATGCCCAACGTGAGCTACTTCATCCCGTACCACCGGCCGATCAACGCCAGCCACTGCTCGACCATCATCACGTTCATCGGCAGCCACGCCTGCCAGCGGATGGAGAAGAAGCACCACTGGTGGGAGTACCTCGAGTTCCCGCCCGGCCAGACGTTCAAGTGCTACAGCGAGTTCGTGCCGATGGAGACGTTCCTGCAGCGCTTCATCGACCAGGGCCAGCGCGTGCGCATCGTCGAGCCGCCCAACGGGTACAACAACGAGGATCCGGGCATGTCGATCGTCGCGCCGCTCATCAACGCGGCGATCGGGGCCTGAGCCCCGCCGAGCGCATCTGGCATCTCGTATCTGGCATCCCGTATCTGGGCATCCCGCATCTGGCATCCCGCATCGCACGCCGAACGCGAGACGCGCGAGGCGTGCGGATCCTCCCCGAGCGGGCGCCCCGGTGTGGCGAGGGCGCGCGCCCGGAGAGTCACCGGATCTGCGTGCCCGAGGGCCCCCGGCGCGCCCTCGCCGGATCGGCGATTGCACCCCTCCGGGGCATGGCCCCCACCTGCGAAGTCTGTGGAAACCAGTACGACAAGGCGTTCGAGGTCGTCGCCGACGGTACGAGCCACGTGTTCGACTGCTTCGCCTGCGCGATCCACGCCCTGGCTCCGCAGTGCGCCACCTGCGGCACGACCCTGATCGGCCACGGCATGGAGTCGAGCGGCAAGTTCTACTGCTGCGCCCACTGCGCCCGCCGGGCGGGCGTGCCCGAGATGCAGGACCGGGCCTGACGCCGGCGCCCTCCCGTCCCGTCCCGGCGGCCCGGCGGCCGCCATGCTATGAGCTACCTGGGTAGCCCGCAGGTTGGAGGGAAGAGCATGGACCGGTTTCTTGCGAGAGCGCGAGAGCGGCTGGTGCGGAGCCGCGAGGACTTGCTGAGGCAGCGGGGCGATCACCGCGAGGGGGAGGGGGAGCTGTTCGGGGTCCGCGAGGCGGATCCGGGCGACGCGGCCGCCGCCGAGGGCGGCGCCATCCCGCTCGACTCGCTCGGCGAGGGCGAGCAGGCGCGGGTGGACGAGATCGCGGCGGCGCTGGCTCGCATCGACGGCGGAAGCTACGGCGTGTGCGAGCGGTGCGGCGAGCCGATCGGCGTCCGCCGCCTCGAGGCGGTGCCGTGGGCGCGCCGCTGCTTCACCTGCGAGACCGAGCACGAGAAGGAGCACCGGAGCTCGCACTCGATGTGAGCGCGCGCCGTCTCGCCGGCGGGCGAGCGCGGGCGACGGTCACTGCACGGTCGAGGCTCTCTGCTCGCGGCGAGGCTGGCAGATCGCGGCCAGGGTGCGCGACACCTCGGCGTCGGTCACGTCCGGTCGGCGCAGCCCGCCGCCCTGATCCGCCAGGCGGGCGAGATCGGTCAGAGTGAAGACGCCGACCACGCGCGCGACCGGGTCGGCGACCGGCACGCGGCGGACCTGATACTGGCTCATGAGCTTCTCCGCGACTCCGATCGGATCGCCGGGCGCGCAGGCGTAGACCTGGCGGGCCATCGCCTGATCGACCGAGATGTCGGCCGGCGGCTGTCCGCGCAGGTAGCACGCCATGCAGATGTCGCGATCGGTGATCATGCCGACCAGGCAGCCGTCGTCGTCGACCACCGGGAGGGCGCCGAAGTCGTGATCCCACAGGAGCTGCGCGGCGCGGCCCAGAGAATCGCTCGCGTTGATCGTCACCGCCGGGCGGCTCATGAGTTGTTCGACCAGCATTCGTCTGTCTCCTCGCCGGTTGGTGTGAAGGGGAAACAGCTGCAAGCACGGCGCCAGGCCGCGCCGCCCCCATACAGTACCGGCGATCGTGCCGCTCCGGCAGCGCATCTATCGGGTCGCGTGCTGCGGCTTCCTGGGGCTGGTCGCGTGGGGCGCCGGCGGCGCCGTGGTCGGCGGCGCGGTGATGGGCGCCGCCGCCGGCGCTCCGCCATGGCAGCGCTCGCAGGTGTGACCGGTCAGCTTGAAGGCGTCGCGCCCGTCGTGGCAGCGGGCGCAGCTCTTCTTCGTCGGCGGTCGCATGTCGGCCAGCTTCTCGGACGCGAGCGCGCCGGCGTGGCAGCCCTGGCACGCGACGGGCCGCCCGGGCGCCGACGGCTCGGTCGCGTGCGGCTCGTGGGTGAAGCGCGCGCGCACCGACCACGGACGCCGCTCCTCGGCCCGCTCGCGCGCGGCGACCAGACCGAGCTGGTGGCAGGCGTCGCAGCGGCCGAGCGGCGGCGGCGCACCTCCTCGCCCCGGACCGTGGCAGCGGGCGCCGGCGCATGCCGCGTGGCCGGGACCGAGCTGGAACCGACCCCCCGCCGCCGGGCGATGACAGCGGGCGCAGGCCGGGCCGAGCGGCGGGCGTGGTCCGGCGAGGTGCGCGCGGTGCGAGAAGTCGGCGCCGAACTCGGTGGCGTCGACCGCGACCGGGTCGGCGTGCAGCCGGCGCCACGGCTCGCCGCTCACGTGGCACACGCCGCAGATCCTGGGCGCGGCGGAGGCGAAGTCGCCGTCGTGGCAGCCGCCGTCCGAGCAGGGCGCATGGCCGCGCAGCGCGGTGACGGCCGCGCCGCGCGCGTCGAGCTCGTGGCAGGCGGTGCACGCCAGATCCGGTCGCGCCGCCGCGTGGATGCGGTGCGAGAAGGCCGCGCGGGTGAGCGCGGGGGCCGGCCGCTCGCGCTCGGGCGGGCCGTGGCAGAGGTGGCAGGCGGGCTCGGTCATGGAGAAGGCGCGCTTGCCGTCGTGACACGGCCGGCACTGATCCTTCCGCGGCGTCGGCACGCGGTCGCCCGAGGCGGCGATGGCGCCGGCGTGGCACGAACGGCACGGATCGGCGGCGCCGCCCAGGCGCGCGAGGTGGCGGCGGTGCGAGAAGTGGCCGCGCACCGGGTAGGCGCCGGGGTCGCGCAGCGGCGCGCGGGCCGGCCCCACACCCGGCGTGTGGCAGGCGCCGCAGCGGTCCATGCCCACGCCGCCGGGCGCGGGGCGGCGATCGTGGCACGTGACGCACCGGGCATGGGGCGCGCCGGCGCGGGTGCGGCGGGCTCGCGCGCGCGCGGTCTCGGCATCCTGGCCGGCGCCGCCCGGCTCCGGCGGCGGCGCGTGGCAGGCGCGGCAGCCGCGCTCGACCCGGCCGTGCACCGCATGCGAGATGGTCAGCGCGAAGTCGCGGTCGAGGTCGTAGGGCGGGAACGCGGCCGGGATGCGGCCGCGGGCGCCGCGCGCGAGCCGCGCGAGCAGGGCGGGGCGGTGGCAGGCGCGGCAGACCGCGATGGCGGCCTGATCGGGGCGCGCGCCCGCTGCCGGCGGCGGACCGTGGCAGTCGCCGAAGCAGGCCGCGTGACCGGGCGCGCCCGCCAGGCGGCCGCCAGGCGCGAGGCGGTGGCAGCGGCTGCACGGCGGCGGGGTCGCGGCGCGCGCCACCACGCTGCCCTGATGGCCGATGTGATCGAATCCGTCGGCGGGCGTCCCGGCGGGCCGTGCCGGGATGCCGCCCGCATCGCCCCCGATCGCGAGGGCCGCGGCCGCGATCGCGGCCCGCATCAGTGCCCGCATCAGCGCCTGCATCGGCCCCCGCATCAGAACGATCCCTCGGCCAGCACGCGGAGGCTCTTGATGCCGCGCAGCTCCGGCGCGAGGTCGATGTCGGAGATGGAGACGTCGTACTCGGCCTTGATGCGCAGCCGGTTGGACGCCCAGCCCTCGACGCTGAAGCGCCCGCCGGTGCGCAGGTCGGGGTCGTCGACGATCGGCGGCTGCGGGTCGTACGGACCCTGGCGCTCGTACAGGCGGCCGTACAGCTCGCCCGAGGCGCTGAAGCGCCGCGCGCCGACCGAGTAGTCGACGCCGAAGCCGCCCTCGTAGAAGGAGGTCTCGCCCACCTGGTTGGCGAGCGCGGGCAGCGGGTCGGGCATGCCGTCGGTGTCGAGGGCCGTCTCCACCGCGGCGCGCCGATAGCGGCGAGCGGTGAAGGTGGAGCCCAGTCGAAGATCTCGGCGCAGGCGGACCTCGAGCGCTGCGCCGGCCTCGACGTAGGTGGGGGAGAAGGGAGCCTCGGCGTCGTCGGCGGCGTGCTCGACGGCGGCGGCCCCGCGCAGCAGCACGTCGAGGTTGCGCAGGATGACGGTGCCCGCGCGGACATCGAGCTGCACGCGCGGCACCGGCGGGCCGATGTTGAGGTACTGGCGCGGGTCGCCGTCCCGCTCGGGCGGCCGGAACACGATGAGGTCGTAGATCCAGTCGTCGGCCGATCGGTTGTCGATCTCGGCGGTCAGGGTCGTCACCTCCGACAGGCGAGCCCACACCGACACCGTCTCGCGCGCGAGGTCGGTGTCGATCTGGCGCGCGCTGCCGCGGATGAGGATGTCTGGCTTCCAGCGATAGGCGACGCCGTACTCGCGGTGGCTGAAGCCGCTGAACTGGAGCGTGTCGAGGGTGAGGAGCAGCGGG
The DNA here is from genome assembly GCA_035262925.1 of Kofleriaceae bacterium. Taxonomy (GTDB): domain Bacteria; phylum Myxococcota_A; class Polyangia; order Haliangiales; family Haliangiaceae; genus DATFRY01. The sequence continues at coordinate 14,840 of DATFRY010000137.1, forward strand.
GTGCGGCGGCTGAGCTCCGAGAGATCGACGCGCGCGCTGGCGCCGAAGTACTTGTCCTGCGAGCCGATCGGGTTCTGGCCCAGGCCGTAGAGCGAGACGCGCGAGCCGAACCAGACCGACGCGCCGACCGGGCGCGTGTCGTAGCCGAGCGTGAGCCCGTCGAAGTGGGCGACCGTGACGCCGTACTTGAACTGGCGCCCGGCGCGCAGGTAGAGCGGCCGCAGCCAGGGCAGGTGGATGAAGCCCTGCGCCTCGCCGTAGGCGCTGCGCACGAGCACGTCCTGGACTCCGTCCGCGTAGTGCACGCTGGGCACCGCCTGGGTCGGCCGGTTCAGGTTCTGGTCGAAGCGGAACTCGGATGCGAAGTAGGTGCCCAGGCTGGGCAGCAGCAGCCCGCGCGTGCCGAGCACGAGGTCGCCGAAGCCGTACGAGCGCAGGCTGCTGTAGTCGTTCTGGTCGTCGAGCTCGGCCCCCGACAGGAGCTGCTTGCTCTTGCTCGGCTGGCCGCCGTCGATGCCGAAGCCGATGTTGGCGCGGAACACGACCTTCTCGTCGAGGCGCGGGCCGGGCACGACCAGCTCGGGGCTGGCCGGCGGGTGATCCGCGCCGGCCGGCCGCGTGGCGCCGGCCGGCCGCGTGGCGCCGGCGGGCGTGGCGCCGGCGACTCGCCGGCCGAGCGGCCTGGCGCGCGGCCCGACCCGCGCCGCCCCGGCGCGCGCGCGCGAACGCACCCGCTCGCGCACGCGCATGGTCAAGGACGTGGGGACGAGGACCGGCAGGTGGCGCGGCCACAGATCGAGGCGGCGCTGGCGCGCGGGCGGCTCGGCGCCGGCGGGCGGGGCAGCGGCCGCACACAGGAGCAGGTGAAGCGCGACCGCGGCGGCGAGCGGGCGCGGCCTCATCGCGCGGTCTGCTCGCCCGGCGCGTGACAGCCGGACGTCGCGCAGTCCCTCTGGAAGTCGTGGCAGGCGGCGCAGGAGCGCAGGTTGACCCGCGCGAACTGGCCGTGGCCGCCGCCCGCCCCGAACGAGATCTGCGGGAAGTGAGAGCGCGGCCGCTGGCTGTGACAGGCGATGCAGTAGTCGCCCTGGTGGCACGTCGCGCAGCCGTCGGCGCGCGCGGCCGAGGCGGGGCCGTGATCGTACTCGCGCCAGGTCACCGTGTGATCCTGCGGCCGCATGGTCCGGTGGCAGTCGTCGCAGGCGTCGCGCGGCGAGCCGGACATGAAGGTGTGGCAGCGCGCGCAGCGCTGCGGATCGGCCGAGGCGTCGGCGGCGTGATCGCGCCGGAACGCGCGCGTGTGATCCTCGGGCCGCTCGAGGGCCGGCAGGTGCGAGCGCGGCGCGATGCCGCCGAAGCTGGCCCGCTTGGTGTCGTGACAGCCCTCGCACACGCGCATCTGCCGGGCCGGCGGCGTGCGCGCGCTGTCGTCGTGGCACTCGACGCACGCGGACATGGCCGGCGGCGCGTGCACGCCGGTGCGCGCCGAGCCGGCGCTGTCGGCGTGGCAGGTGGCGCAGGCGATGAGCCGGCCGCGGTGGTCCTGGCGGTGATGGCCGTGGTCGAAGTGGAGGTCGCCGACGATGAAGTGGCGCAGGCGCGACGGCTGGAGCGGCCGGTCCACGTGGCAGCGCGTGCACTGGGCCATCGTCGGCATGCCGCGCAGGCTGGCCTCGGGCGCGTGGCAGCGGGCGCACACCGCGTGGTCGGCCGGCCGCAGCTCGTCGCCGGCCAGCTCGTGGCAGTCGGAGCAGGCCACGTGGAAGCCGACCCGGCTCTCCATGCGCGCGGCGTCGAGGTGGCCGGCGTGCGAGAACTCGGTGGCCAGCGCGCGCCGGCCGGTGACCGGCGGGTAGGGCGCCGGCAGCGTCGCCTTCTCGCCCTCTCGCGCGCCGGCGGCCGCAGCCGCGGCGGCCGGCCCGAGCGCCACGCGGCGATGACACACGCGGCAAAGCGGGCCCGGCGTGGCCAGGAACTCGGCCCGGTGACAGCGCTCGCGATCGCACGGGGCGTGGTCCTCGACCCCGGGCCGGGCCGGGCGGCCGGCCAGCACGTCGGCGAGGCGATGGCACCCGGTGCAGGCGATCGCCCGGTGCTTCTGGTGGGGGAAGCGTCCGCGCTCCGAGTCGGTCGGCACCGGTGCCGGGCGATCGGCGCGCCCGCCGCATGCCGCCACCGCCGCGACCAGCCCGATCGCGAGCGCGATGGAGAGGGCGACGGCGATGTCCAGGCCCCGCGCCGGCCCCCGCCCGCGCGCCGGCTCACGCGCCCGCTCGCCCACCGCCAGAGGCCGCATGGCGCGAAGGTACAACAACCGGCCGCCCGCGTGCTGGCAGGTCCCGGCGCAATGCGGGCGCGGGCGGGCCAGCGAAGGGCGGGCCGAAGGCCCAACCGACGGTACGTTTTCCGGGCCGCCCGCCGACGAGCTCGCCGCTCGACTGCTGCCTCGGGCTACGCGTGCTTCATGCTCGGCAGCGGCTTCATGATCGCGAGCACGGCGCCGGTGGGATCCTCGAGCACGCCGAAGCGGCCGATGCCGGGGATGTCCTCGGGGCCGACCAAGATCGCCGCGCCCAGCAGCCGCGCCCGCGCCATCACCGCGTCGGGGTCCGGGGCCGCGACGTAGGGCAGCCAGTGCGGCGGCGTCCCTCGCGGCAGGTGTCCGGTCACCCCGGCGCGGCCGGGTCCGCGCGAGAGCACGTGGTAGGCGTCGGCGCCGGAGCCGGAGCCCATCGCGCTCGCCGCGTAGCCCAGCACCTGCCCGTAGAACGCGAGCGCGCCGCCGGATCGGTCGTGTGCAGCTCGTTCCAGAAGAAGTGGCCGGGGAACCTGTCCCCCAAGGCTGCCAGCAGCTAATCGGAAGGATCAGGTCGGAAGGGGTCTCGACCTCAGATCCGCCCGGCGGGCAGGGCGCCTCGCGGCCCCGTGTTTCGGCGCAGCCGTTCGGAGGGCCTGCCGTGCACGAGCCTGAGCCTGCTCTCGGACGGTGAAACACCCCAGTGGCTGGGAGAGGTGGCCGGGGCACCGAAGGCCACAGCCGTGGGCCAAGCCGGCGGAACTCGGTCAGGCGGATGTCACGTCTGAGCGCAGTCGCATCGAACACGACCGGCGCGGCCGGCGTGAGGCGTGGACGCCGACGGCCGTGGAGTCTGTGGGTGTGTGAACACCGTCTGGGGGTGTGCCGAGGATCGGGGCGCAGGGATCCCGACCCGCCGAGCCGGTCGCTCGGAATAGACAAGAGCGAATCGAGGAGCCCTCATCGGTTGAAAAGGTCATCGACATGATATATGCCCAATCAAAAGAAGATGACGAGACGGTCGAAGAGCTGCCAGGTCGAGATGGAGTTTCGCTCCAGGCGAGGTGGCCAGCGTCCGGGAGCCGGGCGCAAGCGGGTGGCGCCGCGCCCGCGCGTGCCGCATCGCAAGCGGCCGCCGCTGGCGTCCCGCTTCCCCGTCCATGTCACGGTGCGCTTGACTGCGGGCCTGCCGCGCCTGCGCGGGCCTGGGCCGGCGAAGGTCCTCAGGCACGCCTTCGTCCACGGCTGCGACAAGGGCGTCTTCCGCATCTGCCAGTTCTCGGTGCAGGGCAACCATGTCCATCTGGTCTGCGAGGCGCGCGACGAACGCGCCCTGGCACGCGGGATCCAGGGCTGGAAGATCAGCGTGGCGCGGCGGCTCAATGAGTACTGGGACCGACACGGCAAGCTGTTCGACGACCGCTACCATGCGGTCATCCTCACCACGCCACGGCAAACTCGGAATGCGCTGGTCTACGTGTTGCACAACGCCCGTCGTCACGGCGAAGCCGTGCCGACGATCGACATCTATTCGTCTGCCTGGTACTTCGACGGCTGGCGGAACGATGTCTGGCGGGGCGGATTCGCGCCGCCAGACAACCAGCACGACGGGCCGCCTGTGGCGCCCGCCGCGACCTGGTTGCTCACGACGGGCTGGAAGCTCCGAGCCGGCGGACCGATCGACACGGCCGAGGTGCCGGTGGCCCGACATGCGACGTAGTTGGTTCTCAGATCTCTCAGATCCACAGTAGTGCGCAGGCGAAGCAGACGAATCCGCGGTAGCGGGCGCTCGTCTTGTCGTACCTGCTGGCGATGCGCATGTACCTTTCAGGTCGCGTAGGAAGCACACCACCCGACTGCGCAGACGGGGTCACATCCGTACGCGACCCACGATGCCGAACGTACCGAGGCCCGGGACGCCGGCATGGTTCCACCGCACAGCAGGGGCTGGTGAGTCGAATACACTCCAGTGCGCGCGGCTGGCCTGGCGCTGTCGCCGGATGGGACTCTCGGAGGC
>DATFRY010000138.1:0-13655 GCA_035262925.1 Kofleriaceae bacterium
AGCGAGCGCACCATCTCGCGCTTGACGGTCGAGCGCGACACGCCCCGGGTCAAGACGTCGCTCAGCTTGATGAAGTGCGGGCGCAGCGCCATCACGGTCTCGAGGTTGGAGTGGCGCGTGCCCACGTCGTCGATCGCGACCCCGAAGCCGGCGTCGGTGTAGCCGGCCAGCGCCTGGCGAAACGAGGCGAAGTTCTCGATGGCCAGCCGCTCGGTGATCTCGAAGACCAGGTTGGCCGGCGTGATCTCCGCCGCCGACAGGAGAGTCGCCACCTCGCTCTCGATGGTGGAGCTGTCGTAGAACGAGGTGGGCAGGAGGTTGACGAACAGGCGGTGCGCCGGCTCCAGGGCGGCCGCTCCGGCCAGCGCGCTGCGCAGGCAGGCGCGGTCGAGCTCGAATGTGAGATCCACCTGATCGGCGACCGAGAAGAGCGCCGTCGGCGTCTCCAGCGTGCTGTCGCGCGGGCCGCGGGCCAGCCCCTCGAAGCCGAAGACGCCCCCGGTCGCCAGGTCGACGATCGGCTGATAGACCGAGTGCAGCGCGCCGCGCAGGATGATCTCCTGCAGGAGGGCGCGGTTGCGCTGCGTGGCCCGCTCGCGGTGCAGCAGCGCAGAGCGCCTTGCATCGCCGACCAGGCGCACCAGCAGCCGCTCCGGCCGCACCATCGGGTTGTCGAGCACGCGCGAGAAGCCGACCACGACGCGCGGCTGCTCGCGCGAGAGTCCGGCCAGCGCCGCGGACAGCTCACGCTCGAGCGTCGCCTCCACGCGCGCGCTGATCGCCTCGAGGTCGGCCGGCGAGGCGCTCGTGCCGTCGCGCGGCGCGGCCAGGAAGCAGAGGTACCCGTCCGAGTCCTCGGTGCGGCAGACCAGGTCGTCCTTGCGCAGGCGATCGCCGCGCATCTGCTCGAGGACGTCGCCGGCCCGCGCCACCAGGTCGGCATGCGGGCTCGGGCCCAGCTCGCGCTCGACGTCGCGCAGCTGCGACAGGTCCACGAACAGGCAGGCCAGGCTGCGGTCGCGGCGCAGACAGCCGACGATGTCGAACAGGCGCACGTGATAGGTGGTGAAGCGCTCCGCCCGCAGCACCGCGAGGTCGGCCGGGCGACCGGGCGCCGCCCGCCGCGCGCCGGGCGCTGCCGCCCGCTCCTCGCCGCCGGGCGACATGCGCACGCAGTTGCGGCCCGCCGCCTTGGCCGCGGCCAGCGCCTGCTCGGCGCGGGCGACCAGATCGGTCGGGGTGCCGGCGTCGTCGGGAAAGCCGGCGATGCCGACGCTGACGCGGATCGCGCGCGCGCCGGGGAACACGGCCTGTTCGACGGCGGCGCGCACCCGCTCCGCCTTGACCGCCGCCCCCTCCTTCGACGTCTCGGGCAGGAGGACGGCGAACTCCTCGCCGCCGAAGCGGGCCGCGATGTCGCTCTCGCGCAGTCGCGTCGCGAGGTCCGGCGAGGCCAGCACCTCGGCCATGCGGCGCAGCGCGGCGTCGCCGGCGTCGCGGCCGAGCTCGCGGTTGACCAGCGCCAGCTCGTCGACGTCGACGTAGAGCAGCGAGAGCGGCTTGCCGTAGCGGCGGGCGCGCGCCATCTCCTCGCGCAGCCGCTCCTGGAAGGCGCGGTGCGTGTACAGACCGGTCAGTCCGTCGCGGTGGGGGGAGTGCGCGCCCTCCAGCTCGGCCTTGCAGCGCGACCACGCGGCCAGCCGGTCGAGCAGCGCCAGGAGCGGCTCGCCCTCGGGCCAGCCGCTCTCGACGTGATGCGGCCTGCATCGGTTGACCGCGTCGAGGACGACATCGCGCTCGCCCGTCCGCGCGGCACCGTGGGCATGACGTGCCCCGCTGGCCACCAGGACGCGGCGGCACTCGGGCCGGAGGACGCGCGCCTCGGACAGGACGCGCGCACCGTCGAGGGTGAGTGGATCGTGCGCGGCGATGACCACCGCGAGGTCCGCCGGCGCCCGCAGCGCGGCGATCGCGTCGTCGACTCCGTTCGCCGCGACGAGGTGGTAGCGCCCCTGCAGGGCGGCGGCCACCCGCTCCACGTCTCCCACCTCACCCACCGCCAGAATCCCCGCTCCCCCGGCCGGTCTGACAACAGATGACATCGATGTGGGCTTCGATTATAGGGCCCGCTCATCGCATTCACGGGAGATACGCGGGAGATCCGCGCAAAATGTTCGGACTGTTCTGTGCGGCGATGTGGGGCGAGCGCGCACGGCCCTCGTCGGCCGGCGTTGCGCTGCAACGCGCGGCGCGCGCGGGAATGTGAATCAAAGTCCAAGGATGCGAAACGCGAAGGCGCGCTCGAGGAGCCAGAGGAACGCCACACCGCCGAGCACGATCGCGCCGCCGGGCAAGATGGTCCGACGGTAGCGCTCCGCCCCGACGGCGCGGATGAGCGCGAAGAGGAGCGGCAGACTGACCAGCACGATGCCGAGCTGGCCCAGCTCGACGCCGACGTTGAAGGCGAGGAGCGGAAGCACCACGTCCTCGGGCGGAAGCAGCGGCCGCAGCATCGACGCGAAGCCCAGGCCGTGCACGAGTCCGAACACGAACGTGACGACGTAGCGGCGCGGCGGGTCGAGTCGAATCGCGTTGTCGACGGCCACGAACAGGATCGAGGCCGCGATGACGCTCTCGACCAGGCGTCGGGGCAGCTCGAACCAGCCGAGCGCCGCCCCGATGAGCGTGAACGAGTGCGCCACGGTGAAGGAGGTGACGATCGCGCCGGCGTAGGCGAGCGCGTCGCGCCCCCCTCGGCTCACCGCTCGCGACCGCCCGGCGGCGGTGCGCGCGATGACCGCCATGAGCAGGAGCGAGACGAGAAACAGGATGTGGTCGAACCCGTACAGGATGTGCTCGACGCCGCTCTCGACGAAGCCGAGCAGCCCCGACGGCGGAGCGCCCCCGCCCACGTGCCACACCAGCCGGGTGTCGTCCGGCGAGGTGAGCCGCGCGGTGGTCCCCTCCACCGAGACGAAGCCGATGTGGCGCGGGTCGAGGTCGTAGAAGAGATCGTAGTCGAGCGCGAGGTCGCCGATCGCCGCCGGGCAGGTGATGTCGAACACCGCGCGGGCGAAGCGCTGGCTCTGCTCGACCGCCTCGAGGCTGACCAGCGCCGCGCTGCAGGCGCGCCCGTCGGCCTCGAACTTCACGCGCTCGAGCAGGTAGACGGTCAGGCGCTGCTTGCCGCGCGCGATCTCCGCGGCGGTGGCCTCGCGATCGGTGTCGAGCTCGAGCGCCTCGTACAGGTCGCGCGCGGCCAGCAGCAGCTCGTAGCGCACGCGGGCCGGGTCGTCGGTGGCCATGAGCTTGGCGAAGCTGGCCGACGCCTGATGCGCGGAAGCGGGGCGCGCGGCGACGACGAGGGCGAACGCTGCCGCTGCCAGCGCGGCCAGGGAGGTCCGCATCGCGGGAATGTTATATCTTTGCCGTCGAATGTCGCAGCCCATCGTGGTCATCCTCGCTGCCGGTCTGGGAACTCGCATGAAGAGCGAGCGGGCCAAGGTCCTCCACGAGGTGGCGGGGCGGCCGCTCATCGCGTGGGCGGTGGAGAACGCGCGCGCCGCCGGCGCCCGCCGCGTCGTCGCGGTGCTCGGCCATCAGCGCGCGGAGGTGCGGGCCGCGCTCGACGCGCGCTTCGGCGCCGGCGCGGTCGAGGTCGCCGAGCAGCTCGAGCAGCGCGGCACCGGTCATGCCGTGCAGTCCGCGCTGCCCGCCATCGCCGGTGAGCCCGACGACGCGGTGCTCATCATCCTGTCCGGCGACGCTCCGCTGCTCCGCCCCGAGCGCGTGGCCGAGCTGGCGCGCGCCTGCGACGCCTCGCCGTCGCACCTCGCGCTCATGTCGACGCGCCCGAGCGTGCCGGTCGCCTACGGGCGCCTCCTGCGCGACCCCGAGGGCCGCCTGCTGCGCATCGTCGAGCACCTCGACGCCAGCCCGGCCGAGCGCGCGATCGACGAGATGAACGCCGGCTTCTACGCCGTGCGCCTGCGCGAGCTGCGCGCCGACATCGCGTCGCTGACGGCGGACAACGCGAAGGGCGAGCTCTACCTCACCGACCTGGCGGCGCGCGCTGCGGTGCGCGGCGGCGCGGCCGTGCTCGAGGCGCCGTTCGAGGAGGTGAGCGGCATCAACGACCGCGTCGACCTGGCGGGCGTCGAGGCGGCCGCGCGCCGCCGCGTGCTCGAGCGCTGGATGGTGGACGGCGTCACGGTCGTCGACCCGTCCAGCACATATATAGATGCCGACGTCGGCCCCATCGGGCGCGACACCTGGATCGGCCCCGGCGTGGCGCTGCGCGGCAGGACGCGCATCGGCGCGCGCGTGCGCATCGACGTCGGCTGCGTGCTGACCGACGTCGAGCTGGCGGACGACGTGGTCGTTCGCCCCTACTCGGTGGCGAGCGAGGCGCAGCTGGGCGCGCGAGCCCAGCTGGGTCCCTTCGCCCACCTGCGCCCCGACACCATCCTCGAGGCCGACGCGCGGGTCGGCAACTTCGTCGAGACCAAGAAGGCGCACATCATGGCGGGCGCCAAGGCCAGCCACCTCTCGTACCTCGGCGACGTGTCGGTCGGCGCGCGCGCCAACATCGGCGCCGGCACCATCACGTGCAACTACGACGGCTTTCAGAAGAACCGCACGACCATCGAGGCCGGCGCGTTCATCGGCTCCGACTCGCAGCTGGTCGCGCCGGTGACGATCGGCCGCGACGCCTATGTCGGCTCCGGCACCACGGTCACCAAGGACGTGCCGCGCGCGGCGCTCGCCCTCACGCGGGTCAAGCAGGTCAACGTGGAGGGCTGGGCCGATCGGTACCGCGAGGAGAACGACAAGCGGCGCGGGCGGGGCGGCGGCGGCAAGCACGAGCCGTGAGGCCCGGATCGGCGGATCCGGGCGGCGCGTGGGTAGCGCACCCATGGAGGCCCATACGCCGCGAGGGCGCCGGCGGATCGCCCGCGGCGCGCGGGCGTGGAGCCTGACGACAGGGCGCCGGCCGCGTCTGATTTTGCGACACCGCAAGCGGCCGTGATCGCGCGAGAAGCGCCCGGCACAGGCGCTGCAAAGAGCCTCCTCGCAACGCAACACACCTGCTCTTGGAGGCTCTCGCGATGTCCTTGCGCCATGTCCTTTCGCCCATCCTCGCGGCCGCGCTGTTCGCCGGCTGCGTCGCCACCCAGGAAGACACCCCGATCGTCGACGCGCTGCCGACCGCCGACTCGGTGCAGATCAAGCTGCCCGAGTCGACCGCGCGATCGATCGGCCAGCTGGCCGACTACTACGTGCTCACCCGCCAGGTCACGCGCGACCTGAACGCGGGCGCGGCCTGGGTGCTGCTGGTCGTGAACGCGATCGTGCAGTTCCCCGCCACCAGCGTCGACGGCGACGTCTACACCTGGGGCCCGTGGAGCGACGGCGCGCTCGCCCCGGCCGAGTGGCAGCTGGTCGTCACGGCGAACGACGACGGCACCTACGACTGGGAGCTCGACGGCCGCAGCAAGACCACCCCCGAGGACGGCTTCCTCGCGGTCATCACCGGCCACGCCGTCCCGGGCGACACGCCGCATCGCGGCAGCGGCGACTTCGCGATCGACTTCGACGCCGGCGAGCAGGTCGACGCGGTGGACAACACGCCCGACACCGGAGTCGTCGAGGTCACCTACGACCTGGAGAACCGCGACGGCACCGCCGCCAGCCTGACCATGCACGCCGAGGGCGTCGACTCGCTCGGCAATCCGGGCAGCTTCGACTACTCCTACGCCGAGAACGAGGACGGGTCGGGCGACTTCCAGTTCGCGATCGACGCCGACCTCGAGGACAACGGCAGCGCGGCGGAGGAGGCGCTCATCCGCTCGCGCTGGCTCGACGACGGCGAGGGCCGCGCCGACGCGCTCCTGTCGGGCGGCGACCTGGGCGACATCGAGGTGCAGGCCAGCGAGTGCTGGGACGAGCAGTTCCGCCGCTCGTACTACACCGACTCGGTCGGGTTCGAGGCGACCGAGGGTGACGCGGCCAGCTGCGCGTTCGACGACGTCGCGATGCCCGAGTTCTGATTCGCGGACTCGGGAACGACCGAGCAGCCCGCCCTCCGCAGCAACATCTGCGGCCCCGGCGTCCCGAGCAGAGTGACCAGGGACCGACGCCGGGGCCGCGCTTTTTTCGGGCTTCGAAGGGCTGCTTGACGGCTGCTGACGCGGCGTGTTACCAAGCCCTTCGTTTCCATGGAGGACGAAAGATGGCCCAGATGCCCAAGGACGCCAAGGAGCTGTTCGATGTGCTGGTTCCCGAGGCGATCAAGAAGTTCCCGGACAAGGCGAAAGAAGTAAACGCGATCTACTGCTTCAAGATCACCGGTGACGGCGGCGGCACCTGGACCCTCAACCTCACCTCCGATCCACCCTCCTGCGTGCAGGGCGACAGCGGCAACGCGCAGTGCACCGTCGAGGTCTCGCACGACGACTTCAAGAGCATGTTCACCGACCCGCAGGTGGGGATGCAGCTCTACTTCCAGGGCAAGCTGAAGGTGTCGGGCGACCCCATGCTGGCGATGAAGCTCCAGCAGGTGTTCGACATGGCGCGGCCGGCGCCGTAGTCGCGCGCGAAGCTGATCATGCGATGCTTGCGGGCGGGTGGCCGAGAGGTCATCCGCCCGTTTCGTTTTCGTGGAGGCGATGAGCGATGACGATCGACAGGGCGGCACGGCCGCTCGACGGGATCCGCGTGCTCGACCTGTCGCGGCTCCTGCCCGGCCCGTTTCTCACCATGGTGCTCGGCGACATGGGCGCCGACGTGGTGAAGATCGAGGACCCGCGCATCGGCGACTACATGCGGCAGATCCCGCCGGTCAAGGCGGGCATGTCGGGCCGCTTCCTGGCGGTCAATCGCGGCAAGCGATCGCTGGCGCTCGATCTCAAGGCGGAGGCCGGGCGCGGCGCCTTCCTGCGCATGGTCGAGCGCGCCGACGTGGTGGTGGAGAGCTTCCGGCCGGGTGTGATGGCGCGCCTCGGAGTCGGCTGGGACGCGCTCGCCGGGCGCAACCCGCGCGTCATCCTGTGCTCGATCTCCGGTTACGGGCAGGACGGTCCGTATGTCGAGCGAGCCGGGCACGACCTCAACTACCTGGCCCTGGCCGGCGTGCTGGCGATGGGCGGGACGGCCGGCGCGGCGGGCGGTGCGCCCGGGATGCCGGGCGTGCAGATCGCCGACCTCGCGGGAGGCGCGCTGTGGGGCGCGACCGCGGTGCTGGGCGCGCTGGTCGGGCGCGCGCGCACCGGCCGCGGCGCCCACCTGGACATCTCGATGACCGAGGGCGCGCTCGCGCTCCTCGCCGCCGAGCTGGGCAACGTCGACTCCGGCGGCCATGTGCCGACGCGCGGCAGCGCCACCCTGAACGGGGGCATGGCCTGCTACGGCGTCTACGAGACCGCGGACGGCAAGTACGTGTCGGTCGGCGCGCTGGAGCCGAAATTCTGGCTCGCCTTCAACCGCGCCATCGGGCGGCGCGAGGACGTGAGCGAGCTGGTCGCGCCGCCCGGGCGGCAGGCCGCCGTGCGGGCCGAGGTGCAGGCGATCCTGCGCACGCGCACGCGCGACGAGTGGGCCGAGATCCTGGCCTCGCACGACTGCTGCTGCGAGCCGGTGCTGGAGATCGACGAGATCCTCGACCACCCGGTCCACCGCGCGCGCGAGGTCTTCACGCGCGTGGCGGCCGGGGGTGACTCCGTTCTCCAGGTCCGCACGCCGGTCGGGCCGGCGCGCACCGATCGGATCGCCCCGCTCCTGGGCGAGCACAGCCGCGAAGTGCTGGCCGAGTACGGCTTCGGCGACGGAGAGATCCGCGCGCTGTGCGGCGACGGCGACCGCGGCTGAGGTCGCGCTCAGAGCGGCATCGGGTCCATGGACACGCGCGCCAGGACGCCGACGGTGCCGCACGTCAGCGAGCCGGCGCGCAGACGAGCCGCCGTGAGCTCCAGGTCGCAGCGCTCGGTCGGGAAGTCGATGCCGAGAGAGCTCCCCTTGGTGACCCCGATCTCCGTGCTCGCGGGACCCGTCGACTCGAGGATCGGGGCGTCCTTTCCGCTCAGGTAGACGGCCACGTACGGCAGCTGGCACTCTCCCGTGACCCGGCACACCTCGAAGCCCTGGCCGTACCGGGAGAGGGTCAGACGAGCCCGATAATCGCGTTCGAAGGCGGGCTCGCACCCTCCCTCGGTGCAGATATCGTCGCCCACGCACTCTGGCTGGCAGCTCGGCTCCGGGACGTCGTCTCCGTCATCGGTGCAGCCGAGCGCAGCGATGGCGAGAAGCGCGGACAAGTAGATCTTGGTGAATGCCACGTGTTCCTCCATGCCGCTCGACTCAAGTGTTCGCTCGTCGAGCGGCTCCTGTTCCGATCACGCGAGATCGGCGCCGCGAACGGCTCATTCGCGACAGCTGCCTCGCCCAAGGACCGCGCTCAGAGCGGCATCGGGACCATCGACACGCGTGCCGAGATGCCGGAGGTGCTGCACGTCAGAGAGCCGGCGCGCAGACGAGCCGCCGTGAGCTCCATGTCGCAGTGCACGTTCCCGACGTGGACGCCCAGAGAGCTCCCCCTGGTGACCGTGATCTCGGCGACCCGGGCCTTCGTCGACTCGAGGATCGGGCCGGCCTGTTCGCTGAAGTAGACGGCGACGTACGGCGGCCTCCGCCCACAATCGTCCGTGACCGGGCACGACGCGACGCCCGCACCGCCACCGTAGGTGGCCAGACGAACCTGATAGTCGCGGTCGAAGGCAGGCTGGCAGCCTTCCTCGGTGCAGATGTCGTCGCCCACACACTCTGGCTGGCAGCTCGGCGGCGGAACCACCAGGCCGCCATCGGTCTCGTCCCCGTCATCGGTGCAGCCGAGCGCCGCGATGGCGAGAAGAGCGGAGAGATAGATCTTGATGAATGTCACGTGTTCCTCCTCATGCGCTCGATCGATGTGTTCGCTGATCGAGCGGCCCCCTGTCCGGTTCACGCGAGAAGGGGCGCGCGAGCGGCTCATGGGCGGCGGCGGCCTCGACGCAAGAGTTGCGGCGCCGATGCGGAACGCCATATCGGTGGCTCGCGCGGTTTCGGGGCGAGAAGAAACCGCGCCAGACACGTCGTGGAAGAGGAGTGACGAGAACGCTTGCGGCACCGGTGTCCCGATATGCGCGTTTGACGCCGCGCTCGGCTCCGTGTGACGCTCCCGGTGCAATGACCGACGTGGGGGGGCCCCGTCGTCCTGACACCCGTCCGACCTCCTGGACCGAGAGCGGGCTGGACCAGTACAGGCCCGCGCTCCGTGCAGCCGCCGCGGCGCTATGCCACAACGACGCCGAGTGCGAGGACCTGGTCCAGGACACGTTCGTGCGCGCGCTCGGCCACCTGCACCGCGGCCACGAGCCGGTTCGCAACCTGCGCGCCTGGCTGGTGACGATCCTGCGCAACGTCTTCATCGATCACGTGCGCGCCGAGCACCCCACGTCCGAGGTGGACGACTATCCGGCGAGCGAGCCGGAACCGCAGCCGCCGTGGGCCAACGTCACGGCGGGCGATGTACGCGCCGCCCTGGCCGCCATCGATGCGGACCTGCGCGCGGTCTTCGAGCTTCATTATCTGGAAGGGCTGCGCTACCGCGAGGTCGCGATCCGGCTCGCGATACCGGAGAACACCGTGGCCAGCCGCTTGTTCCGCGCCCGCAAGGCGCTCAGAGATCAGCTGCTCGCGTCGTCGAGCGAGGAGGCGAGAGGCGATGAACTCGTACGAACCGAGCGCTGAGGACATCCAGGCCCTGGTGGACGGCGAGCTGTCGCCCGACGACGCCACACGCGTGCGCGCAGCGCTGGCCCGCAGCCCGCGCGCCCGGGCCGAGCTCGACGAGTGCCTGCAGCTGGCCGCGCTTGCCCACGCCCTCCGCGCCACCGCCAGCGATGCCCATCGCTGGGCCGAGCTCGCGGTCGAGCCGACGGCAGACTCCGCCGCGCCCGACGTCATTCCGATCAGGCGCGCACCTCGCCGCCCGCGGACCCGCACCGTGGTGCTCGCGGTCGTCACATCACTCCTCTCCGCGGCCGCGGTCCTCGCCTTCTGGGGCGGCGGCGGCAGACACGACAGCCGCGGCCTGGTCGCCAGCGCCGAGTCCGCGTTCGCCGGCGCGCTGTCACCGAGACGCGGCATCGAGCCCCGCCTGTCGTGGCAACCGGCCGACCGGTGGCGGCCCTACGACACGGCGCGCGCCGCCGGCGAGCATCCCGCCGAGACGTTCTCGTTCGACCTCCTCGCCCGGATCGAGAAGCTCCGCGACCCCCGCGCCATGACCGCCGCGCGAGTGCTCGCGAACAGCCTGCAGGACGCGCCTGCGCTCGGGAACGGCCCGCAGGTCGCCCCGCCGCTCCCGACTCATCACTCCGCAGACGCCGACAGCGACCGCGCGACCATCGCCCTGGTCGCACACAGGCCAGAGGAGGCGCTGCTGGCCGCCGCCGCCGCACTCGAGTCGGATCCGCATCACGTCCAGGCGACCTGGAATCGTGCACTGGCACTGGAGCGCCTCGGCATGCCACTGACCGCTGCCGAGGCGTTCGAGGCGGTGGCGTCGCGCAAGGAGCCAGGCTGGAGCCAGGAGGCATCCGAGCGAGCGGCCGGGCTGCGGGCCCAGCTCGCACGGCGCCAGGCCGCATGGAAGAACGCCAGCGCGGCGGGCGAGCGCATGGTCGCCGGCGGGCCGCCCGACGACGCGACCGCCGCGGCGTACCCGGGCCTCATGCGCCTCTACTTCTACGACGCCGTGCGCGCGGCCGCGTCGGCCGACCGCGTGAGGGCGCTGCGCCCGCTCGCCGCGGCGCTCGACGCGCGGTCGCAGGGCCACGACCTCGCGGCCTACGTCGATCGGATCGCGCGAGTCGACTTCCGCCGCCGCGGACCGCTCGCAGCGCGCTACGCCGAGCTGGCCCGCGGGGGAATCACCGACCCGGGCGCGGTCGAGGCGCTGCTCGCTGCACTGCGAGCGGCCCACCAGGACGACATGCTGCTCGGCGCGCTCCTCCACTCGAGCCCCACGGGCTGGCGGCCGGACAGGGAGCGTCTGGGCGAGTACGTGGCGCTGGCGCAGGCCACGCGTGATCCGTGGTTCGAGCTCGAGTCCGCCGCCAATCGGGCGTGGACCGCCCTGCAGACGGAAGATTCCGCCACCGCGCAGACCGTCCTCGCCGCGGTCGCGCCGCGCTGTGAAGCCGCCGGGGCCATGGACTACCTGTGCATGGACATCTACAGGCTGCTCACGCACGTGTACATCTTGCTCCACCGCCCCGATGCGGCGCGGAGCGCGCTCGATCGGAGCCGGAAGCTCGCCCGCTCCTCGGGCAACGTCACGCGCGAGACCGAGCTTCTCTATTACTCGTACCAGGTGGCGGCGTTCACCGACGACACCTCCGCCAGCCTGATCGACCTGTCGACCGCGTACCTGGACGAGTGGAGCCGGGAGAGCGACGACTGCGCCGATCAGCACATGGCGCGCCAGTGGAAGGCGATCACGCTCATCAACCGGAATCGCCTGGATGCCGCCCGGCGCGAGCTCGCTCTCGAACCGAGCGCGTGCAAGGTGCCCTTGACGCCCGGCCGCGCATACCTTCCGGCCCAGCTCCTCCGCCGCGGCGGCGATGACGGCGCGGTGCTCGCGCTGCGGCGAGAGATCGCGGGGCTTCGCGGCTCG
The DNA here is from genome assembly GCA_035262925.1 of Kofleriaceae bacterium. Taxonomy (GTDB): domain Bacteria; phylum Myxococcota_A; class Polyangia; order Haliangiales; family Haliangiaceae; genus DATFRY01. The sequence goes on from DATFRY010000138.1 coordinate 11,717, forward strand.
CGAGACACCAGCCCCGGCGACCGCGCATTCCTCGACTACGTCGAGGGGCTGCTGCTCGCCGACCGCTCGCCGGCCGAGGCCCGCGGGCTGCTGCGCCGTGCGATCGAGGCCTCGGACGATCTGCCCGGAGACGTCGCGGCCATCAAGGCGCGGTCGTACAGCTACTCGATCCTGATCGAGGAAGCGGTGGCTCGGGGCGCCAGCGACGAGGCGCTCGCTCTCCTGGCGGAGCAGCGCGCCCTCCCGGCGCCCACCCGCTGCGCGCTCGGCGCTCAGTCCGAGATCGCCACCACGTCGTTCGTCGCGCGCGGGGCCAGCGGGGCAGCCGTCGGCGTTCAGCTCGCCCGCGAGCCCGGTACCCAGGCCGGCGCGCAGGCCGTGCCGGTCACCATCCTGGCAGCACTCGATGGCTGCGAGTCGGTCGACGTGCTGGCCAGCCAGCCCTACTACGGGCGCCCCGAGCTGCTGCCGCGCGAGATGGCGTGGGCGTTTCGCACCGGCGCACCGGAGCGGGCCGCGCCGACCGGTCCCGCGCGTCCAGTCGTCGTCGCCAACATCGACCCGCCCGCCAGTCTGGGCCTCGCGCCGCTCAGGCCCATCGCCGATGCGCCTGGCGCGGCGCTGCTCGAGGGGCCCGCGGCCACTCCCGATCGCGTCATGGCGGCGGCCGCCAGCGCGACGTTTCTCGAGATCCACGCCCACGGCCTGCTCGGCGGCGGAGGCTGGGACGCCGTCGGCGAGGAGGACACCTCGCTCCTGGTCCTGGCTCCCGATGCGCAGGGGCGCTATGCGCTCGGCGGTACGGAGATCCGGCGCGCGCGACTGCGAGGCTCACCGGTGGTCGTGCTGGCGTCATGTCATGCGTCTGCGATCGGCCACGCCTTCCATTCGACCTGGGGCCTCGCCGACGCCTTCATCGAGGCCGGCGCCCGCGCGGTCATCGCCTCGCCCGATCCGATCCAGGACGCCGGCGCGGGGGCCTTCTTTTCGGCGCTCCGCGCCCGTGTGACCGCCGGCGAGACGCCCGTGGCCGCGCTGCGAGCAGAGCGCCTGGCGCACGGCAATTCCGGCGAGCGGATCTGGATCGATCGTCTCGTCGCCTTTCAATGACGTGGACGTGGTCTAGATCGACAAGGAGCGTGTGATGAGCAATGGAGCACCGCAGGACCCGCCAAGGCCCCCGGACCCCGCGGACAGGGACAGACAGCCTCTACCCGATCCTCCGAAGAAGTTCGTCTTCAAGTTCGAGGTGTCGCTCGGCTTTCCCGACCGCAAGAAGTAGATCGAAAGCCAGCGGCTCGGGCGAATCATCCATCCGCTCCGGCCCTCGCGAAGAACCCTCGCCGGCTCCGTCTCCCCCAGTGAGGGTGAAGCATGCAGACGACGGAGTCATTTCCTGGCGGGGCGAAGGCGGCGTACACGGCGGTGGAGCGGTGGGCCCGGGTCAAGCGCCTGTTCCTGGCGGCGCTCGAGATGCCGGCGGAGAGGCGCGAAGCGTTCCTCGACGCCGAGTGCGCCGGCGACGACGCGGTCAGGGGCGAGGTGGAGTGCTTTCTCGGTGCGCATGAGCGGGCGGGCAGCTTTCTGCCGAGCCGGGCGTTCACCGACGGGTCGACGATCAGCTCGGCTGCCGAGACGCCGGCCGGGCTGAGCTTCGCCGCGCGCGCGCGGGTCGGTCCGTACGAGATCGACGCCGTGATCGGCCGGGGCGCGATGGGCGAGGTGTATCGCGCGCGGGACGCGCGCGGCGGGCGCGTCGTGGCGATCAAGGTGCTGCCGCGGGTGCTGGCGCGCGATGGGCTCCGGCTCGGGCGCTTCGAGCAGGAGGTGCGGTCGGTCTCGGCGATCTCGCACGCCAACGTCGTGGCGGTGCTCGACAGCGGCTGGCACGACGGCGTGCCCTATCTGGTGACGGAGCTGCTCGAGGGCGAGACGCTCG
>DATFRY010000139.1:0-18796 GCA_035262925.1 Kofleriaceae bacterium
GTCGTACCGACCGGGCGCTGCCGCGTAGCTCATCATCGTCCTCCGGGTCATCTCCGGCTCGTCACCGGTTGCTCTGCCCGCCGCGCGCTGGGAACGCGCGGACGCGCTCGTGTACTATAGGTGCGCTTGGCGCGCATCCGCATCATCGATGAGTGGCTGCGCAGCCCGGTGGCGTCGCCGTCTCGCTACCGGGCGGTGATGGTCGTGGCCGAGTCGTGGTCGGAGCAGCGCGTGCTGATGCGCGCGTTCGCCGCCTCCGCCGACCAGACCCGGCCCACCATCGTGCTCTACGGCGTCGAGCTCGCCATCGGCCCGGCCGGTCTGGCCGCGCACGGCGAGTGGGGCATCCACGTCGAGCCGCCGGTCGACGGCCGCGCGCAGGAGCTGAGAAACGAGCTGGAGCTGGCCGCGCGCCGACTGGCCGGCACCAAGGGCAACCCGCCGCGCCTGGCCGACGAGGCGTCGCGCTTCGAGAACAAGGCCACCCATCTGTGGGCGCCGGGCACCGCGCCGGACGTGCAGGCCGGCCCCGTGCCGGCCACGCGCGCGGGCTACGGCTACTACGAGCCGGCCGAGGTCGTGGCGCGCACCGCCCGCCCCATCCTGGTCGAGAACAGCCGCGCGCAGTCCGCCTTCGCAGCGATGGGCGGCGGCGGGTTCGCGGCGCCCGACCGAGCGACGGTGCTCGCGCCGCGCGACGACGGCCTGGCCGAGGCGGCGGAGCGCCGCTCGCGCTCGGCCACGCTCACCGACGTGCCGCTGTTCGCCGGCGCGGCCCAGGTGGCGGCGTCGCCGGTCGCGTCGCATACCGCCACGACGTCGACCAGCGCGATCTCGGTCGGCTCGCGCACGCGGCCCGGCTTCATGCCCGCCCCGCCGCCGCCGCCGCGCACGGGCGAGCTGGCCGTGGTGCCGCGCGCGCCGGCCGCGGCCAGCACGCACATGAGCTTCGCCTCGCTGGTCGGCCGCACCATGCCGCTCGGGCTGCAGCTCACCCAGTCGGAGCGCGACGTCCTCAACGCGCTCGGCCGCGCGCCGGCGCTCACCGCCGACGAGATCGGCCGCATCGTGGGCGCGAGCGATCCGGTGCCGTGGATGGAGCGCTTCCAGATGAAGCTCTCCGAGCTCGGCCTCGACCTGGTCGCGACCGGCACCGCGCGCACCGGCGAGCCCACCTACGTGCTGCGCCGCTAGGCCCCGCCAAGGCCCCGCTGCTGGCCGTCCGCTAGCCTTCCGCCAGTCTGGCCCTTCTGGCGGCCATGTGGTAGGACCCGCCAGCGATGCAGGTCACTGTCGAAGACGTCTCTCCGGTCGAGAAGAAGCTCACCGTCTCGGTCCCCTGGAACGCGGTCGACACCCGCATGGGCGAGGCCTTTCGCGAGCTGACCAGGAGCGTCCAGCTGAAGGGCTTCCGCAAGGGCAAGGTGCCGCGCAGCGTGCTCGAGCGCATGTTCGGCAAGCGCGTGCGCGCCGAGGTCGCCGGTCAGCTCGTGCGCGAGGGCTTCGTGGCGGCGGTGACCGAGCACAAGCTGCAGGCCGTGTCGGAGCCGCGCGTCGAGGACGCGCCCGAGATCCAGTCGGGCCAGCCCTTCTCGTTCACCGCCATCGTCGAGGTGCGCGGCGACATCGCGGTCGGCGAGTGGAAGGGCATGACGCTCGGCCGCCGCCCGCTCGTCGTCGGCGACGACGCGGTCGCCATGGCGCTCGAGCAGCTCCGCCGCGAGCAGACCGAGCTGCGCCCGATCGAGGGGCGCGAGGAGCTGGCCGCCACCGACATCGCGGCCGTGTCGATCAAGGGGACCATCGGCGAGCACCAGGTGGACAGGCCGCAGATGCCGGTCGATCTGAGCGAGCCGGAGCGCGAGCCACTGCCCGGTCTGGCCGCCGCCCTCATCGGTCTCCCGATCAAGACGACCGATCAGCGCATCGAGCTCACCATCCCGGCCGATCATCCGGATCCGGACCTGGCCGGGCGCACCGCCTCGCTCACCGTGTCGGTGCTGGACGCGCGCCAGAAGGACGTTCCCGAGCTCGACGACGAGCTGGCCAAGGACACCGGCCGCGCCGAGAGCCTGGAGGAGCTGCGCGGCGTGGTGCGCAAGGAGCTCGAGGCCCGCATGGAGCTGGACATCCAGGAGGAGGTCCGCAAGGAGGCGCTGGCCGAGCTCGTCAAGCGCAATCAGATCCCGGTCGCGGGCAGCCTGGTCGAGCGCTCCATCGACTCCAAGTACGCCCGCCTGCGCCAGCTGTTCGGCATGTCGCCCGACGACGACCGCGAGCTCGACGGCGAGCTGCGCGACAAGCTGCGCGACAGCGCCATCGATGACGTGCGCGGCCAGCTCCTGCTCGACGCGGTGGCCACCCAGGAGGGCATCGAGGCGGCCGACGAGGACCTGGACGATCGGGTAGCCCGGCTGGCTCGCTCCCAGAGCCAGGCTCCGGGCCGCCTGCGCGCCGACATGGAGCGCGACGGCCGCCTGGACTCGCTGCGGTTTCAGATCCGTCAGGAAAAGACGCTCGACCTCCTGGTTCAGCACGCCGAGGTGACCGAGCGCGAGCCGGCGTCCGCGCCCGAGATGGCGGCCGGCGAGGCGGCGGCGAGTGAGGCGGCGAGTGAGGCAATGGGGCCGCGCCCCGACGAGGGCGCGCCCGCCGAGCCGGCGGCATCGGCCGAGACGGCCGACGCACCCGCGCCCCACGAGAACGACGAGACCGACGCCGCCGAATCGAAGTAGGTGCTGCCAGCGGCGCGGCGGCGTTGCGCCGGGGCCGGCCGGGGCCTACGCTTGTCGGACATGGACCCGCGAAACAGCATCCTCATCCCGACCGTGATCGAGCAGACCCACCGCGGCGAGCGCGGGTGGGACATCTTCTCGAGGCTGCTCAAGGACCGCATCATCTTCCTGGGCACGCCGATCAACGACGACGTGGCCAACATCGTCATCGCCCAGCTCCTGTTCCTCGAGTCGGAGGAGCCGGAGAAGGACATCATGCTCTACATCAACTCGCCGGGCGGTCACGTCACCGCGGGTCTGGCGATCTACGACACGATGCAGTACGTGCGCTGCGACGTGTCGACCATCTGCATGGGGCAGGCGGCCTCGATGGGGGCGTTCCTGCTGTCGTGCGGTACCAAGGGCAAGCGCCGCGCGCTGCCCCACTCGCGCATCATGATTCACCAGCCGCTGGGCGGGTATCAGGGCCAGGCCACGGACATCGACATACATGCGAAGGAAATCCTTCGCATGCGCGACAGCCTGAACTCGCTGTGGTCGCGCCACACCGGGCAGCCCATCGATCGAATCAAGAACGACACCGAGCGCGATTACTTCATGGGGCCGGGTGAAGCCAAGGAGTACGGGATCGTGGACGAGGTCCTGCCCCACAAGAAGCTCGCCCCCGACCACAAGTGAGCGCCCCGTAGGTTACGATTCCGAGAACCGTGCCGGAAAAGCGAGACACCACCCAGGCCAACCTGACCTGCTCCTTCTGCGGGAAGTCGCAGAAGGAGGTGAAGAAGCTCATCGCGGGCCCGACCGTGTACATCTGCGATGAGTGCATCGGCCTGTGCAACGACATCATCGCCGAGGAGATCGAGAAGGAAGAGCAGGCCTACGGCGGGGACAACATCCCCAAGCCGGCCGCCATCAAGAAGATCCTGGACGAGTACGTCATCGGCCAGGAGCGGGCCAAGAAGATCCTCGCGGTCGCGGTGCACAACCACTACAAGCGCATCGACGCCAAGCCGGTCACCGGCCGCGCGTCGAGCAGCGTGGGCGCGGGCCTGCCGGGTGGTGGCAGCCTGGACGACGACGACGTCGAGCTGCAGAAGTCGAACATCCTCCTGCTCGGCCCGACCGGCTCGGGCAAGACGCTCCTGGCCCAGACGCTGGCGCGCATCATCAATGTGCCGTTTGCCATCGCCGACGCCACCAACCTGACCGAGGCCGGCTACGTCGGCGAGGACGTCGAGAACATCATCGTCAGCCTGCTGCAGAACGCCGACCACGACATCGAGCGGGCCCAGCGCGGCATCGTCTACATCGACGAGATCGACAAGATCGCGCGCAAGAGCGACAACCCGTCCATCACCCGCGACGTGAGCGGGGAGGGCGTGCAGCAGGCGCTGCTCAAGATCCTGGAGGGGACGATCGCGGCGGTGCCGCCCAAGGGCGGCCGCAAGCACCCGCAGCAGGAGTTCCTGCAGGTCGATACGACCAACATCCTCTTCATCTGCGGCGGCGCGTTCACCGGGCTCGAGGACATCATCGAGAACCGGATCGGGCAGAAGCTCATCGGCTTCGGCGCCGACGTGAAGCCGAAGAAGGAGCGGGACCAGTGGGCGCTGCTCAAGGAGGTCCAGCCCGAGGATCTGCTCAAGTACGGCATGATCCCGGAGTTCATCGGGCGCCTGCCGGTCATCGCGCCGCTCCACGAGCTGGATGAGGACGCGCTGGTCGAGATCCTGACCAAGCCGCGCAACGCGCTGGTCAAGCAGTACCAGAAGCTGTTCGAGATGGACGGCGTGAAGCTCAAGTTCACGCGCGGCGCGCTCTACAAGGTGGCCAAGATGGCGCAGGCGCACAAGAGCGGCGCCCGCGGCCTGCGCGCCATCCTCGAGGGCGCGCTGCTCGACATCATGTACGAGACGCCGAGCCAGGCGAACATCAGCGAGGTGATCATCAACGAGGACGTGATCGAGAAGCACGCCTCGCCGATGGTCACCTACGCCAAGGAAGCCCAGACCGGGTAGCGCCCGGCCCGGGCCGGGCTCGGCTCGACCCGGCCGGTTGGCGGCTGGGACTCGGCTGGTACTCGGCTAGTACCAGTTGAAGCCGAGGCCGACGGTGCCGACGTTCACGTGGTCGTCGATGCCGTCGTAGCTGCCCGAGGCCAGGCGGCCCTGGATGTCGATGGAGAACCAGGGCGAGCTCAGGAGCTCGAAGCCGGCCGCGCCCATGACGGCCACGCCGGTGTCGAGCTCGTCGTCGAAGTCCTCGTAGTGGAGGGTCAGGCTGGCGACGCCGAGCCCTCCCTTGATCCAGAGCTGCGGCGTCAGCCAGAACTGGATCGCGCCCATGAGCATCGTCTGGCCGATCCAGTCGAAGGTGTCGCCGTCCACGCCCTGGCCCTGCCAGAAGACCTCGCCGAGCAGCGCCAGGTGCGGGCTCAGCATGACGCCGAGGTGTGCGTCGAGCGCCAGCGCGAGCGGCTGGTCGTCGCCGCAGCCGAAGCAGTCGGTGAGGTTCGAGTCGCTGTCCATGAGGCCGAGCCCGAGGCCGACGCCGAGGGTGAGCCCGCGGCGGGCGGCATCGGGCGGCGGGCCGTAGTAGCCGTACCCTCCTCCGCCGTACCCCGGCGGCGGCGGCGCGCCCGGCTGCGCTCCTGCGCTGGACGGCGCGGCGAGGACCGCCAGGGCGGCAAGGGCCGCGACCGCCATGACTGGCGCGCGGACGGAACGCGAAACGATGAGTCTCATATGCAGTGGGCCTCGTGGACGGACGGTCGACGCGATCGCGACAGGCTGGAACGAGTGTAATTGGCTGAGTGTTCCCGGCAAGCGATTGCACGCGCTCGCTTGCGAAGCGCCGCTCACACCGACCGGCAAGGTCTGCCGCTCACTGCCAGCTCGGTCGACTCCGCCGAGCAGGCGACCAGGCGACTAGGCGATGTGAAGCAGATGGTCGACCACCGCGCGGGCCCGCTCCGCCTGTTCGTTGCCGAGGGTCAGGCAGGGCACCAGCTTGGCGTGGAGCGCGCGCTTGAGCGCGGCGGCGTTGGCATCGGCCGCCAGCAGGGCGGACTCGATGAGCGCGGCGTCGGGCGCCGGCCCCTCCTCGTTCATCGATTCGGCCAGCGCGACGAGGTCGTCGCCCGAGTGGACCGCGTAGCCGGCGGCGATGAGCCCGCGCCCCAGCTCGGTGGCGCGCTCGCGCCGCGCGACGACCATGATGCGCTTCTCGGTGCGCAGCCTGATGCGCTCGAGGAACGCGTCGTACCGCTCGGCGTCGTTGCGCGTGAAGTCGAGGATGCGCACGCCGTAGCCGCGCTCGAGGCCGCGCTGCGCCGCCATCTCCTCGGTCACCTCGCGCGCGATCTGGGCGCGGCCCGACAGCGCCCGCCCGGTCGTGTCCATCGGCAGGTGGAAGATGATCTCGCGCGAGCCGATCGCCGTGCCGGAGGCGAGGAAGAGGCCGCTCCGCGACACGTCGAGCGCCGCGGTGGCGAGCTCGCCCCACGAGGTGATGATGCCGGCCGGCCACCTGACCGGGAAGCGCACCGACGCGCGCGGCGGGGGCGGTCGCAGGGCGATGCCGGCCTGCTTGGCGCGCTTGAGCAGGTTGACCAGCTTGGTGCGCGTCGCGCCCTCGAGCGGGGCGAAGTGGACCGAGAAGCCGCTCGGCTCGCCGGTACCCGCCGCCTGGGCCGCGCTCGTCACCTGCGTCACCTCGCCGGTGACCTGGAGGTCGAGGTGATCGAGCCCGATCGCGAGCTGGACGCGCTCACCCAGCCGCGGCGGCGCCGCCGCGGCGAGCCGCGCGGCCTGCACGCTCAGCGCGCGCAGGCGGCCGGGCGCCCAGTGGTCGCCGCGCAGGAAGCGCACCAGCAGGGGCGACTCGTCGTCCTCGACGATCAGCGCCTGCTTCTTGCCGCCCGGCGGCGGGCTGGTGACCGGCATCGAGCCGCTGTCCCGCGCGGCCTGGGCGGCGGGCGCGGAGTGGGGAGCGCGAGGCGGGGCCGCCGGCGTCTCGGTTCCCCAGTCGCGGCCCGCGGAGGGGACCACGCCCGCCGATACCGACGCCACCGTCGGCGCGGTCGACTCCTCGGGGATCGGGATGTCGGAGTCGGTGGCGGGCATTCCGAGCGGCAGCCCGCCCGCGGGCACGCTGCCGAGCGGGAGGCCGCTGGCCGGGAGCCTGCCCGGCGCGCCGCTGGCCGGCATGCCCGCGACGCTGCTCGCCGCGACGCTGCTCGCCGCGGCGCCGCTCGACCGCATCCCGCTCGCCGGCATCGCGCTCGACCGCGCCCCGCTCCCCGGCACGCCGCCCGACGGCGGGCCGCCCGATGGCGGGCCGCTCGATGGCAGCCCGCTCGATGACACCCCGCCCGGCAGACTCGCCGGCATGCTGCCCGACGGCTTGCGCGGGGCGCCGGCGCGCACGGGCAGGGGCACCGGCACCACCACCTTCGACGGGGTCGGCGACGGCACCGGCGGAGGCTGTGCGCCATCGGGCGGGGAGGGCGTCGCCCTGCGCGACGCGCTCGACTGCCCGGCCACCTCGCGCGCGAGCGGATACACCGCCGCGCCGTGCGGCGAGATGCTCGGCTCGCTCGCGGCCGGCATCGGCGCCCCGCGCTCCGGCGCGCGCACGCGCGGCTCCTCGGGCGAGGTGAGCGCCGGGCCCGGGCGGCGGCGGGCGGCGGGCCGCGGCTCGGCCGTGTAGTCGGCGGTCTTCTGCCGGCCGTGGTTGCCGGTGCCGCTCGAGTCGCGCGCCGGCGGGCCGACCGAGGCGCGCGGGCCTGTCTTGGTGGGCGGCGGCCCGGAGCCGCGCCGGTGGGATCGCGCGCCCGCGCTGTGGCCGACGGTGCGCGCGGCGCCGTAGCGCCCGTTCGGCTCCGGCGGGGCGGGCACCGCGCCGGTGCGCCGCGACGAGTCCTCCGCGTCCATCTGGCCCGGCGGCCTGACCGGCGCGGACGGCTTGGTCGAGGGTCGCACCGGCGGCGCGTCGGGCAGCGCGAGCAGACGCGCCAGCTCCTCGAGCGCCTCCTGCGGCCCTCCGCGCGCCTCGACCCGCACGCGGTAGTTCGGCAGGTAGTCCTCGTAGAACGCGCGACGGTCGCTGTAACCCAGGCGCGAAGGGTCGAGCACCGGCAGGTCGGCGCGCGCCGCCACCGAGGTCAGCCAGGCCAGCTTCTGCGGCGTCAGACCCGATCGGTCGAGCCGGATGGTGAGCAGCGCGATGTCGGTGTCGGCCCGATAGTAGACGTCGGAGCTGCCGACCAGCGGCGCTTCACCGGGAGGTCCCGTCAGCGGTTCCAGCGCCCGTACGAAGTCGGCAAAGCCCGACCGAAAAGGCTCGAGGACGATGAAGAGGTCCGTCGGTTGGGACGAACTGCCTGGCGATGAATCCATGGGCGGGACCGAGGAGAAGGCAGCTTGGATGCCCGTTGAGAGTCCAGTAAGGGATTCGCGAACTCGGTACCTAACTATTTGAATAAGCGGAGAATGTACATTCAGGTAGCGTGGCAGGAACGCCACACGATTTTGTGGCAAAGGAACCGCTGCGATGCGCCAAATACCCGGTGAGAGGCCACCAGACGTTGTCTGGTCGATTGGTTGCGCCCGAACCCCCACGTCGTAGAGTACGGGATCGCTCGTCGCGTCGACCGGCCGCGACGAGCGCGATTCTCGCCGGCCGAGCCTTCATCACGCCCATGTTCTTCAAAAATGACAACCCCCCCAAAGGGGGGGCTTCCGTGCGCACGGTCCCGCTCCTGCCCCTGCGCGACATCATCGTCTTCCCGCACATGGTGGTTCCGCTGTTCGTCGGGCGCGAAAAGTCGATCGCGGCGCTCGAGGAGGCGATGGCCTCGGACAAGGAGCTCCTGCTGGCGGCGCAGAAGAAGGCGAAGACCAACGACCCGAAGGACGCCGACATCTTCCGCCTCGGCACCATCGGCTTCATCATCCAGCTCCTTCGACTTCAAGATGGCACGGTGAAGGTCCTGGTGGAGGGCAAGCGGCGGGCCCGCATCGTCAGCTACCCGCAGACGGCGCCGTTCTTCCTGACCGAGGTGGAGGAGATCGACGAGCCGGACGAGAAGAGCGTCGAGCTCCAGGCCCTGATGCGCTCCATCCAGGGCGTCTTCAAGAACTACGTCAAGCTCAACAAGCGCATCCCGCCCGAGATGCTGGTCTCGGTGCAGACCATCGACGAGCCGGGGCGGCTGGCCGACACCATCGCCGCCCACCTTTCGCTCAAGCTCAACGACAAGCAGATCATCCTGGAGACCGAGTCGCCGCAGAAGCGGCTCGAGCGGCTCTACGAGCTCATGCAGTCCGAGATCGAGATCCTGCAGGTCGAGCAGAAGATCCGGACGCGCGTCAAGAAGCAGATGGAGAAGTCGCAGAAGGAGTACTACCTCAACGAGCAGATGCAGGCCATCCAGAAGGAGCTGGGTGACCGCGATGAGTTCAAGAACGAGCTCAACGAGCTGGAGCAGAAGATCAAGACGAAGAAGATGAGCGCCGAGGCCAAGGAGCGGGCGCTCAAGGAGTTCAAGAAGCTCAAGATGATGTCGCCGATGTCGGCCGAGGCGACCGTGGTCAGGAACTACATCGACTGGATCCTGGCGCTGCCGTGGGGCGACAAGACGACCGACAACAAGGACATCGCATCGGCCGAGCGCATCCTGGACGAGGACCACTACGGACTGAAGAAGGTCAAGGAGCGGGTGGTCGAGTACCTGGCGGTGCAGGCGCTGGTCGACAAGATCCGCGGCCCCATCCTGTGCCTGGTCGGGCCTCCCGGCGTCGGCAAGACGTCGCTTGCCAAGTCGATCGCGCGTGCGACCGGCCGCAAGTTCGTGCGGCAGTCGCTGGGCGGCGTGCGCGACGAGGCGGAGATCCGCGGCCACCGGCGCACCTATATCGGCGCGCTGCCCGGCAAGATCATCCAGTCGCTGAAGAAGGTCGGCACCAACAACCCGGTCTTCCTGCTCGACGAGATCGACAAGATGTCGCAGGACTTCCGCGGCGACCCGGCCAGCGCGCTGCTCGAGGTGCTGGACCCGGAGCAGAACAACAGCTTCAACGACCACTACCTCGATCTCGACTACGACCTGTCGGACGTCATGTTCATCACGACGGCCAACACGCAGCACCAGATCCCGCTGCCGCTGCAAGACAGGTGCGAGATCATCAACCTGCCCGGCTACACCGAGTGGGAGAAGCTGGCCATCGCGAGGGAGTACCTGATCCCCAAGCAGCTCGACGCCAACGGGATGTCGGGCAAGCCGGTGTCGGTCGCGTTCACCGACGACTGCCTGCGCTCGATCATCCACGACTACACGCGCGAGGCCGGCGTGCGCAGCCTCGAGCGCGAGATCGGCGCCATCATCAGGAAGCTGGCCAAGGAGTGGCTGGCCACCAACCAGGAAGAGGGCAAGAAGTACGTCCTCTCGCCCAAGCAGCTCGGCAAGTACCTCGGCATCCCGAAGTACCGCAAGAACCGCAAGGAGGACGTCAACGAGATCGGCCTGGCCAACGGGCTGGCGGTCACCATGCACGGCGGCGACCTCCTGCCGGCCGAGGTGACGATCGTGCCGGGCAAGGGGAAGCTGACCCTGACCGGCAAGCTGGGCGAGGTGATGCAGGAGAGCGCGCAGGCGGCCATGAGCTACATCCGCTCGCGCTGCGAGTCGCTGGGCCTGGTGCGCGACTTCCAGCTCAAGGTCGACATCCACGTCCACTTCCCCGAGGGGGCCATCCCGAAGGACGGGCCGTCGGCGGGCATCACCATGGCCACGGCGGTGACGTCGGCGCTCCTGCGCGTGCCGGTCAGGCAGGACATCGCGATGACGGGCGAGATCACGCTGCGCGGGCGGGTGCTGCCGATCGGCGGGCTCAAGGAGAAGATCCTGGCCGCCCACCGCGCCGAGATCTTCGACGTCATCATCCCGTCGGAGAACGAGAAGGACCTGAAGGACATCCCCAAGCGCGTGCTCAAGGAGATGACGATCCATCCGGTCACGCACATGGACGAGGTCCTCAAGCTGGCGCTGGCCCACGAGCATCCGGAGGCGTTCCTGCCCCAGCCGACCGCGGCGATCGACTGGCGGCTGTCCCTGACCAGCGCGTCGGACTCGACCTCGGCCACGCCGGTCGAGCCTCACTGATCGATCGCGCGGCCATGGGGGGGTGGCGTTCGAGCTCGGCGGTCGCGGCCTCGCTGGTCGCGGCCGCGTTGATCGGCGTCGGGTGCGGCGGGGTGCGCCGGGTCGGCCAGGCCGGGCCCGAGCCGGTCGCGTCGGCGGCCGCGCCGGCCGGGATGGGGACGGGCGGGGCGGCCGGGTCTGCGGGTGTGCCGGCCGCGCCCGCCGCGGCGGCGGCTCCGGTGGCGGCACCTCGCGTTGTCGCGGCGTCGCCCGCGGTCGCGGCTCCGGCGAGCGGCGGCCCCGTCGCTCCGGGCACCGAGACGGGCCCGGTCTCGGGCATTTCTGCCGGGTCGCCGACCGGCTCGCTGCCGGCCCCGACGCCGGGCTCGTCGCCCGCGGCCGCCCCGCTCGCCGCGTCGGCGCCGCCGGCGTCCATCTCCCTGGAGGCGGTGCTTCGGCTGGCGATGGTCGATGCGGCCAAGACCGCGGCGCGACGCCAGCAGTTCGCGCACGCGGTCGCCAAGATCTCGGCGCAGCTCGGCGCGCCCATCAGCGCCGAGCAGGCACTGCGCGACATGCCGTGCGGCGGCTGGAGCGGGCCGGAGTGCTCGAACCTGACCCTCGGCCTCGAGATGGTCAGGGCGTGCGCGCCGATCGTCGCTTCCTTCCACGGCAAGCGCACGGCCGAGATCGCGGCGGTGCTCGCCGAGGCGGTCGCCATCCACGCGGTCTGGCACGACGCCTTCGGCTACGTTCGCCGGATCAAGAAGAAGGGCCCGGGCTACACCTATGCCGGCTGCCTGTTCTCGCGCTGCGACCCGAACGATCTCAAGAGCGGCCAGGTCGACGGCGTGGTCTACCAGGTCGGCCGTCTGCTCGGCACGGTGACCGGTCCGGCCTGCGGCCCGGAGTGCACTCTCGGCGATCTGTGAGCGGCGCGCTCAGCGCAGCGCCGCCGCCTCGAGCACGCGCTCGAGGCGGCCCAGGTCGAACGGCTTCTCGAGCACCGGGTTGGGCAGCGCCGCGAGCGCGCGCCCGTCGTCGCTCCCCAGGGTGGCGCCGGTCATGAAGACGAGCCTGCGGAGCAGGGCAGGGTGCGATGCCGCCAGCGCGCGGTGAAACTCCACGCCCGACGCCTCGGGCATGACCACGTCGCACAGGATGACGTCGAAGCCGGCGTCGCCCTCGAGGCAGGCCAGCGCCTCGCACGCGCTGGCGGCCACGACGACCTCGTGCTCCTCGAGCGACGCGACCAGCGCGCGGCACATGGCCGGCTCGTCATCCACGACGAGGACGCGCAGGCGCTTGCACGGCGACGGCGCGCGAGCGTCGCGCGCATCCGACGGCCGGTGCCACACCGGCAGCGTCACCGTGAAGGTGGTGCCGCGCCCCGGCGCGCTCTCGACGACGAGCGAGCCGCCCAGCGCCTGCACGATGCTGCGCGAGATCGCCAGCCCGAGCCCGGCGCCGCGCCCGTATGCCTTGGTGGTGAAGAACGGCTCGAACACGCGCTCGAGCATGTGCGCGGGGATGCCGGCGCCCTCGTCGCGGACGTGCACCGCCACCGCGTCGCCGCCGGCCGGGACCAGCTCGACGGTGACGCAGCCCGCGGCCGCGCTGGCCGCGCCGGCCGCATCGCCGAGCGAATCGAACGCATTGGTGAGGAGGTTGACGAACACCTGCTCGATGCGGATCGGGTCGGCCTCGACGGCAGGCGCGTCCTCGAAGCGCCGCTCGACCCGCAGTCGCGCCGCGGCCGGGTGCGTGTCGCGCACCGAGCGGAGCGCGCTCTCCAGCGGCTGGCGCAGGTCGACGGGGCAGCGCGCACGCGACTGCGGGCTGGCGAACAGCCGCAGCTCGCGCACGATCACCGCCATCCGGTCGATGTCCTGCGCGATGACGTCGAGCTTGTCGCGCGTCATCGCCAGCGCCGCGGCGGCCGACTCCGGCGGGGTCCGCGCGAGCGTCCGGCGCAGGACGTCGACCGCGAGCACCAGGTGCGTCAGCGGATTGTTGAGCTCGTGCGCGACGCCTGCCGACAGCCGCCCCAGCGACGCGAGTCGCGCCGACTCCGCCAGCTCGCGCTCCAGCGCCTTCCGGTCGGTGACGTCACGGACGAACGACAGCACCGCAGCCGAACCCTCGTACGTGACCGGAACCGACGCCACTTCGATGAGCAGGAGCCGCCCATCGTTCCGGCGCATCCGGTACTCCCTCAGGCTGTTCGGCCGCGACGTCCGCGTCACCTCCTCGATTCGGCGCGCCGCGATCGCGAAGTCCTCCGGCTCCAGCCACTCCGCCAGACTCCTGCCGATGACCTCCGTCGTCTGCTCGAACCCCAGCATCCGCGCCCCCGGCAAGCTCATGTACAGCACCGTCGGCCCGCGCAGGATGCTGATCGCATCGGGCGCGCTATCCAGCAGCATGCGCAGCGTCTCATCGCTGGGGTGCGACACCGGTGCCATCGGCGGCGATGCTAATCGATCGCGGTTGACAAAGCCGAGCGCTACCGCTAGAACACTCCGGCCTCAAAGGGAAACGGGTGGATAGCTCAGCGGTAGAGCGCCGCCCTTACAAGGCGGTGGTCGCAGGTTCGATCCCTGCTCCACCCACCGGCGAGGCATGACAACTCGATTTCTGGGGCGGTAGTTAAGTCGGTTATAACGCCGGCCTGTCACGCCGGAGGCCGCGGGTTCGAGTCCCGTCCGCCCCGCTTCACATCGAAAGCCGAGGTCCCCGACCTCGGCTTTTCTACGTCTGCCGCGCGTGCCGGCGTGGTGGGACGATCGTCGTGGCAGGCGCCGGACGCGTCGAGCCCGAGCCGTCCGCGCCGGCCGGCGCGGCGCAGCGCAGCGACTGTCATGGGCTCGCGCCCGGCGCACCCGACGCGATCGCCCTGGCTCTCACCCGGCGGACGTGGAACGCGGGCGAGTCGTCGAAGCGGTCGTAGAGCGCGATGGTCAGAGCGGCGCCGTTCGACACCAGCGCCGGCCGGTCCGCCAGCTCGCCCGACGGCGAGATGAGGAAGCCGGCCGTCCCGATCGGCGTCCCGTCGAGCGCGACTTCGGCCCCGCGGACCTCGCCCTCGCCCTCGCGCCAGGCGACGACGAACGACTGCCCGCTGAAGGCCACCGCCGTCCCGCCGTGCAGGTTGGGCAGGCTCACCTGGAAGCCGCCGGGATCGAGAAGCGTGCCGTCGGGCGCGAGGCGCGCGGCCAGGATGACGCTCCGGGTGCCGGTCGCGGTGCCGCGCCGCCAGGCGACCAGGCATTCGCCGCCGCCGCACGCCATGCTCTGCTCCTGCTCGCGCGCGCTGTCCGTCGCGATCGCGATGCCCTGCGGGTCGAGCACGACGCCGTCGGTGGAGACGCGCGCCGCGAACAGGTCCGAGGCCCGCTGGTAGACGAGGACATAGCTCGCGCCGTCGAATGCGGCGACCGCGCTCGCTCCGCTGGCTGCCACCGCGAAGCTGTCGGCTCCGAGCAGCGATCCCGCGGCATCGAGGAGGCGAGCCCGGATCGACGCGCCGGAGTTCCAGGCGACCAGGAACCCGGCCCCGTCGGAGGCCGCCGCGGGTTGCTCCTCCTTTGGGGGCGTGGTGCTGAGCGCGAACGTGGGCGCGACGGCTTGGCCCTGTGGGTCGATCACCTGCGCGAGTACGCCGCCGTTCAAGCAGCCCCCCCGCCACGCGACCAGGAACGAGGTCGCGGAGGCGGCCACCGCCGGCTGGTGATCGCCTGCCCCGCCCGGGCACGTCGGTTCGACTCCGGGCTCGACGGACGCGAGCGGCTCGAGGTCGGACGTCAGGACCGATCCACGGAGCTGCCGATCGCTGGAGTCGGTGCTCGCCGGCCGGCTGTCGTTCCATGCCACGAACGTGCGTTCGCCGGCGTGGGCAGCGACGGCCGCGGCCTGCCCCGGTGGAGACGTGATGAGGTCGATGCCTTCGGGATCGAGCGCGGTCGCGCCCACGAGCCGTGTCGCCCGGGCGGTCCCGGCCCAGTTGCGCTCGCCCCTCCACGTGACCAGGCACTGGCCGGCTCCGCACGCGACGGGGTTTCCGCCCTGGGCTCCCGGACCGGTCACGAGCTGGGTGGCCGCGATCTCCACGCCACCGGGGTCGAGCACCGTCCCGTCGAGGGCGACGCGTGCCACCCACGCGCGGTGCGGCGGCGTCAGCGAGTCGTTGTCGACCGGGGTGGACCACGTGATGACCACGTGGTCGTCGGCGCACGCCAGGGCGATGGCGGTGCGTCCGGGAAGGCTGATGAAACCGCTGACCGGCGCCACCTCGACGCCGATCGGATCGATCAGGGTGCCGTCGGCCGCGACCCGCACGGCGCGAACCGCGGGGGCCGCGTCGATGTAGGCCAACCAGTACTGGGTGCCGTCCCAGCACGGCTCGCCTCCCCCATACCTGGGCCACGACGCGGGAAGCGGAACCTCGTCGCTGACCGGTCCAGCAACGTCCACGACCCGCACCATCCTGGCCAGGGAGTCCTGGTCGCGGTAGCTGACCAGGCAGCGCGAGCCCTCGCATGCCACACGGCCGCTGTCACTGTTCTGGGGGGTCATCGGGAACGGGGCCTCGACCAGCCCGTCCACGCCGATACGGGCGATGTAGACCCGACGATCGGGGCCGCTGCCGCCCATCGCGACCCGAAACGCGGTCCCATCCCAGGCCACACTGGCACCCTCCATGTTCTGCGCGATGACGAACGGCCCATCGTCCAGAACTTGATTGCCGGCGATGCGCACGGCGCGCGTGGCGTGCGGTCCAGACTGCGAGCTCTGCCGGTCCCCGACGAGGAGACAGACTCCGCTGTCGCTGCATGCCACGTCGTTGACGAACCCGCTGTCGGGCGCACCGTCCAGGATCTCCGGCTCGGCGACGCGAAAGCCGGCCGGATCGAGGAGCGTCCCTGTCCGGCTGATGCGCGCACCGTACGTCGCCGCCGAGTCCTGGACCGCTGGGAAGTACTCGCGACCATCGCTCCAGACGGCCACGTAGGTGTCGTTCTGCACATCGTAGGCGAGGCCCCTCAGGACGTTCTGCTTGGCGAAGAGCTCACCGACGAACGACGCCGGGGCGCGAACGGTGACAGGTGGCTCCACCTCTCGCTCGGGGCCAACCTCGAGCGCGGCGCCGAGCCGCCCGATCGGTTCCGGCGATTGCGCGCAGCCGGCCGCGCAGACCGCCATCATCAAGGAGAGAGTGGCCAGATTCCGAGACAGCGACATCTCACGAGCCTACTACCGCGCGCGGTCGATTCCGGGCAGATTGTCTGTCGGCCCGCGCTCTCCGGATGTGACGCCGAGTGACCGCCGTCGAGATCTTCGCTCCGGATCGCGATCAGCTCCCGTGACAGCACAGCGCCTCGTGGCCTGCTGGGCGGTGGGTGGGCTCGCCGACCCCGAGGCGCGCCGCGGCCTCGATTGGACGCCCTCGCCGAAGCGCTGCGCGACCGACCTCGCCCACGACGACCTGCCCCTGCGGGTCGATCACCTGCGCGAGCAGGTCGACGTTCAAGCAGGCCCCGCGGTCGCGCCTACGAGCTGTGTCGCCCGCGCGGTCCCGCCCAGTCGCGCTCGTGCCTCGACACCGGCCGGACCGGGCTTTCGATCTGGAAGAGAAGCGCCGCCGGGCGAAGAGCTCCTGCACGCGTGATCGGCGCCCACCGGCATTCGCCCGACGGCGCCCCGACCGGCTCCGCCTGGCGGGTCAGCGGCGCGCGTGGGCGGCGGCCAGCTGGTCGAGATCGACGGTGAGCTCCTTCAGCCGTTGCTCGGTCCATCTGGGTGCCTGGGGAGCTGCGTATCCGCGCAGGCAGCGGGCCAGGAACAGCTCGGCGGCTCGGTCGATCGCCTGCCGGTTCGACGACACGGTGCGGTGTCCGGCGTCCGGCGCCACCAGGTACGTGACCGGCACGCCGCGGCGGTGGAGATGGAGGGCGAGCGCGTCGGACTGCTCGCGCGTCACCCGGACGTCGTTGGCGCCCTGGTAGATGAGCAGGGGCGCGCGGATCGCGTCCGCCCGGAAGATCGGGGAGCGTCGCACCAGGTCCTCCCGATCCGACGCGATGCGCGGGTCGCCGACGAAGGGGTACCACATCCCCTTCAGTATGGACCGGGTCGCGGGCGGGAAGGACTGGATCAGCTTGACCAGGTCGACGGGGCCCGCAATGTCGAGGCCACAGGCGAAGCGACCCGGCGTGTCCGTCATGGCGACGACCGCGGCGTATCCTCCGTACGATCCGCCGAAGATGGCGACCCGGCGCGGATCCGTCAGTCCCCGGGCCACCGCCCAGTCCACCGCGTCGAGCAGATCGTTTTGCATGGTGGTGGCAAAGCCCCTGCGGCCTCGCTGCAGGAACTGCTTGCCGAACCCGCGTGAGCCTCGGAAGTTGATGGAGAGCACCGCATAGCCGCGACTGGCCAGAAACTGTCTGGTGAGGTCGAAGTCCCAGCGATCGCGCGACCAGGGTCCGCCGTGCACGATGAGCACGGTCGGATAGGGCGCGCGCACCTTCTGGATCGGTCGCATCAGATAGCCGGGGAGCTCGAGGCCGTCGCGTGCGCGCACGCGGATCGGCTCCATGGGGGCGAGCTGGTAGTCGTCGAGGTCAGAGTACGCCCTGGACAGAAGGATCAGCACCCCTCGCCCTGGTTCGGCGAGATAGTAGCGGCCCGGCGATGTGGGCGAGCTCGTCTTGATGGTCCACCGGCGTCCGTCGCGCGAGCGCGAAAGAACCTCCAGGTTATGTGCGTCGGCCGGCAGCTCCGCGAGCAGCGCGCGAAAGGCCGGATCGGCGCTGACCCAGCGGACGTCGTCCTCCACGAACCGGGCGGCGACGAAGCGCCCGCTGCTCGGATCGATGAGAGCCTCGTCGAGGTCGACCCGGCCGGCCGGATCCTCCGCGACCACCTCCTCCTCGCCGGTCGCCAGGTCGAGCAACACCAGTCGCGTTCGATCCGCACCATGGTCGGAGGCGACGTAGATGCGCTCCTGCGTCTCGCTGAAGGCGATCGGCGAGACCGTGTCCTCGACCGGATAGCTCGCGACCTCCCGCCAGGGCGTCTGCTCGTCCGGTCGGTGGTGAAGCCGGACCCCGCCCTCGTCGTTGTATGACGTCGCGACCAGCACCTGGCCCCGGCGATCCGCGAGGTATCTGACGAAGTGGCCCGGGTTCTCGACGGCCTCCTGGAGTCTGCCGGTCCGGAGATCCACCCGGTACGCATCGGCCAGCGTCGGATCGCGCTGGTTCATCGTGATGACGAGCCGCTCCGGCACGAGCCCGGCGACTCCGACCAGCCGGACCTTGAGCCCGGCTAGCGGCGTCAGGTCCGCGAGAGCGCCGCTGCGGATGTCGGCCTGGATGAGGTGGTTCAGTCGGCCGGTTTGTTGTTGACCTGGGCGAGAATGCACTCGATGCGATAGATGGGGTTGGCCGGCCGGCTGGGTACCGGTACCGGTAGCGCGACAAGTGCTCGCGGTACCGCGCCGCCGCTGCGATCGGCCAGCCAGGGCGGGCACCCAGGCGGTCCTGCGGAGGTACCAGGCCAACGAGCTGGCCATCGCGGTCGACCTCGCCCGTCGAGCGCAGCCGCGGATCCTCGCGCTGGTTGAGCCGCTTCGGCCGCTGCATACGCCGAATTGAGCACACCATGCGGGTCAGGTCGCTCACCTGTCACCTACGCCCGGTAGGGCCATGGCACCAGTGGGCGCTGCGTCGGCAGCGGATGGTTGGATCGACTCGTACCGACTGACGATATACGTAGCCAGCGCGATGGTCGCGTTGACAACGAGCAGGGCGTAGATCGGCTGCAGGTCGCCCGTGTCGGCGTGCTGCTCGGGGTGCGCGGGGAGCGCTTCCTGCATGCGCGAGGTCTGACGGTGTGTTGGATGATGCCCTCGCGG
>DATFRY010000140.1:0-27458 GCA_035262925.1 Kofleriaceae bacterium
GTCCGCGCGTCTCCCGATCTCCTGGACCTCTGAATCCGTGGTCCAGCAACGAAGGCTCAAACCAGTGACGACCCGAGGAGGACTACTCACCCATGCATGACTTGCTCGAAGCCATCCGCGCCGCGACCGCCGAGAAGGCCACGGCCGAGGAGAAGGCCGCCGGCGTCCAGGCGTGCCGCACGATCCTGACCGCGCTCGAGGCCGAAGCCGGCAAGCCGCTCGCTCCGCCGGGCGCACCCGCGCCGAGCGCTCTCGCAGGCATCGATCCGGGGCAGGCGCTGGATGTCCTGATCGCGCGATTGCGCGCGGCCCTTCCGTCTGACAAGCCAGCCCCGGCGAAGTCGAAACCTGGACCGGCTGGTCTGCGGATCGCGCTCGTCACGCCGCCTGTGGGCTCGACGCGCAGGAGACGATGACGATCGCACTCGCCCTGCCCTACCTGACGAGCGCGGAGGCGGCCGTGTATCTGCGCTTCCGGGGCTCCAGCGGCATCCGTGCTGCTGTCCGGCGCGGGGAGCTGGTTCCCGACGGTGCGGGGCCGCGCGGGGTGCACCTCTTCACCAAGGAAACGCTTGATCGGTTCGCCCGGGCGCGGGCAAAGTCGCTGGGTCGGCTGGTGTCGCGTCCGGTGCCTGGAGTCGACCATGGCACGCAAGACGCAGCATCGAGGCATCGTGGAACTGGCGAAGAACCGATACGAGATCCGGGCGCGGGCGACCTGCCCGCGCACCGGGCGGCGAAAGGAGGTGCGAAGGGAAGCGCTGTGCACCTTGAAGGAGGCGCGCGCGCTGCAGAAGCAGTGGAGAGACGAGCTGGAGCGGGGTCTTCAGTCCGAGGCAACGGCCCGGGTTCGACTGGCGGACTTCGCGCCCTCGTGGCTGGGTGGAAGGATCGACGCAGGTAGGCTGAAGCCGTCGAGCGCCGCGAAGATTGCGAGCGTGTTCGACCTGCACATCGCTCCCTCGGAGCTCGGTCAGCTGTACGTCGACGACGTCAGCGCGGTGGACATCGAGAAGTGGCTGGAGGGCCAGCGTCGCAAGCGGTACGTCCCGGGCAAGGGCCCGGCACGCTCGCGGAAGTCGACCCAGGCGCGGCCGTACTCGAGCATGGCGATCCTCGGGCAGTACCGCGTGCTGCGCACGATCATGCGGGCCGCGGCGGCGAGGTATCGGCTGCCGAACCCGTGTGAAGGCGTCGAACCGCCAACGGCGAGCGCGCGGGACGACAACTACCTGACCAGCGACGAGCTGCGCGAGGTGCTCGCGTTCGTGGAGAAGAAGGCGCCCGAGTGGTACCCGGCCGTCATCCTCGACGCGTTCACGGGTCTCCGCTGGGGGGAGCTGTCGGCCCTCCGGTGGGACGACATCGATGAAGCGAGCGGCCGGATCCGGGTGGTCCGCGGGAACTGGAAGGGCCAGGAGCAGGCCACGACCAAGACGGGCAAGAAGAAGGTCGTGCCGCTCCTTCCGGAAGTCGCCGACGCGCTCCGGCAACACCGGCGGCGCCTGGTCGCGACGCAGCACCCAGGCCTCACCGCCGGATGGGTCTTCCCGAACCGGAACGGCGAGCTCCACAAGGGCTCGCCGCTGGTCAAGGTGCTGAGGCGGGCGTGCGCGGCCATCAAGACCGGCCGCAAGGTGACGCCGCACGGCTTCCGCCACACGCTGAACGACCTGCTCCGCCGCGACGCTCGCGCCGAGGTGACCCGCGCGATCATCGGGCACTCGACCGAGCGCATGACCCACCACTACAGCCACGTCGACGAGGAGGAAAAGCGCGCGGCGGTGGCCCGGGTGTTCGAGGTGGTCCGGGGCGGAAAAGGGGTGGAAAAAGGGGTGGCGGCAGCGAACGAGCTCGATCGACCGAGCGACCCGAAAACGAAAAACCCTGCCATTCGGCAGGGTTGATCCTGGAGGTGCCACCCGGATTTGAACCGGGGATGGAGGTTTTGCAGACCTCTGCCTTACCGCTTGGCTATGGCACCGGGCTTTCCCTGGGGAAGAGCGTGCAAGGGTGTACCAGAGCGGTGGGGCGGCTCGCAACCCCGCTTGCCTACTCGTGGGTGGCCAGGTAGACGCTGCTGCCCTGCCGGAAGATGAGGGCCACGAGGCGGGTGCGGGCGGCGGCGGCGCGGGCCTGGCGGCGGAGGTCGTCGGGCGAGGTCACGGGATGGCGATCGAGCTCCATGAGGACGTCGCCCGGGCGGAGGCCGAGGCGGTCGGCGGCGCTCTGTGGAGCCACGTCGGTGACGACCACGCCGCGGACCCCGGACGGGACGTTGAGGCGGCGGCGAAGTTGGGTGCCGAGGTCGGCCACGGCGAGGCCGGTCGTGAGGTCGTTGCGGGCGGCGGCGTCATGGTGTTCGGCGCCTCCGCGGTTGTCGTCGGTGCCAGTTGCGGCGGGGCCGCTGTTGCCCGGCTGGACCTTCGCGGCGTCCTCCTTCTCCTTGAGGGTCTCGAGCCGGACCTTCACGGTGCGGGGCGCGCCGTCGCGCACGACCTCGAGGGTTACCTCGGTGCCCGGAGCGGTCGCGGCCACGTCGTTGCGGAAGCGGGAGGCCGCGTCGAGCTTGTGGCCGTTCATCGAACGGATGACGTCGCCGCGGGCGAGGCCGGCCTTCTCGGCCGGGCTGGCGTCGCCGACGTCGGCGACGAGGATGCCGTCGTGCTCGTGGAGGCCGAGGCCCTCGGCCAGGTCGCGGTCGAGGTCCTGGATGGCGACGCCGAGGAAGCCGCGCGTGACCCGCCCCTTCGCCAGCAGGCTCTTCATGATCGGGCTCGCCATCGCGCTGGGGATGGCGAAGCCGATGCCCATCGAGCCGCCGGTGCCGCTCAGGATGGCGGTGTTGATGCCGATGAGCTCGCCCTTCATGTTGACCAGGGCGCCGCCCGAGTTGCCCGGGTTGATCGCGGCGTCGGTCTGGATGAAGTCCTCGTAGTCGACGATGCCCATGCTCGAGCGGCCGGTGGCCGACACGATCCCCATCGTGACGGTCTGTCCGACGCCGAACGGATCGCCGATGGCCAGCACCACGTCGCCGGCGCGCATGGCGGCCGAGTCGCCCAGCGGCAGCGGCGCGAGGCCGCTCACCTTCTCCTTCAGCCGCACGACCGCCAGGTCGCTCTGGGCGTCGGCGCCCACCACGGTGCCGTCGACCTCGCGGCCATCCTTCAGGCTGATCTCGACCTGGTCGGCCTTCTCGACCACGTGGGCGCTGGTCAGGACCACCCCGTCGCCGACCACGACGCCCGAGCCCAGGCTGCGCGTCTCGCGGTCGCGCGGGAGGTCGGGCATGCCGCGCTGGCCGAAGAACTCGCGCAGCATCGGATCGCGCATGAGCTGCTTGCGCTGGTCGGCGGCGTCGACGCGCCGGGTGGCGGACAGGTTCACCACGCTCGGGACCGCCCGCGCAGCGATGTCCGCCAGCGTGGCGCCCGATCCGGCGCTCGCCGCCTGGGCAAACGCCGGCGATGCGGCGAACAGCGGGCCGACCGGGGCGGCGGGCGAGGACTCGGTGCGGTGGTCCTCGCGCGCCACGGTCCGGGTGCAGGTCGCACCGACGAGGGCGCCGACTCCGAGGAACGCCACGTTCAACCAGCGTGCTGTGCGACTGACTGTCATCTGGACTCCTTCTCCTTTTCCCTCCCCCGAGATCGGGTTTCGTCGGCTGAGCCGGCCTGCGCAATCCTTGTGCAAGGACTGCACTCCACGGGAACCCAGGCATCACGCCGATCTAGCCGGGCCTCGCACGCGGCATTGCGCCCCAGCGTGGCGGGGCTGCACAGCCGCGCGCCCGCAAACCGGCCACACGCGCCGATCGCGGCTGGCATGCGCCCTGCTTCAGCAATGACCGTCTCATGCACGTCCATCTCACGCCGCTCGCCGCCGCCGTCGCCCTGGCTCTCACCGCGCCGGCGGCGGCCGGATGCCACGACAGGCGGGAGCGCGCCGACGACACGCGCAAGGTCATCGACGAGACGCGCGACGAGGCGGCCGAGGCCCGCGCCGACATCCAGGACAAGCAGGAGCAGATCGAGCGCGATCAGGGCAAGGTGGCCACCGACCGCGCGAAGTTCATCGCGGCCACCGAGTCGACGCTCCGTCGCCTCGACGGCGAGATGGCAGCGCTGCGGTCCCAGGCCAAGGCGCGCGGGGCCGAGCTCGAGGGCGAGGCCCGCCAGGAGATCGAGAAGGAGCTCGCCGAGATGGAGGATGCGCGGGCCCAGGCCAGGGCCGCCTTCGACCGCTTTCGCCGGACGACCTCCGAGCGGGAGGCCGGAGTGAGACAGCAAGCGCAGACCGCGCTCGCGCGTGCACGATCCGCCTACGATGCGCTGCGCGGACGCGTCGGCGATCAGGACGAGGACCCCGACATGAGGGGAGTGGACAGAGCACCCGTCCCGCCTCCCCGACCGGCCTCCGGCGCGAGGCCCAGGTAACGGCACGCAGGGCCCGCGCATCTAGACTCGAAGGAACATCCACGCCCCCCACACAGGTTGTCAGCACACCCCGACTCATCTCGACACGCGAAGCGGCGCCACCTCGCCCCTACCCGAGCGCCGTATCGCCTCCTGCACCGGGCGGCGCCGTCCAGACCGGAACTGGGCGGCGCCGCCACGGTGACAGGTTGATGTCGCGATGCGGCGAGGCGGTGATACCGTGATCTCGCGGCGGTGCCTCGGGGCGCGGTCGCGGTCGCGGGGATAGCGGGCGTTTCATCACGTTTCGCAGCGGATGCGCCAGCGCACCGAGCGGTGATACGTTCGCCCGATGCGACGCAGAGACGCGCTCAAGAGCATCGGGACTCTCGCTGGCGCGGGAGCTGCTTCCCGCCTTCTCGCCGGATGCGGCGACGATCTGCGAAGGGCCGCGGGCGGTGCTGGCGCCGACGCCGGCGGCCGACCCGACGCCGGCGGCGGACCCGACGCCGGTGGACCCGACGCTGCCGTCCAGGGCATCACCACCTACGTGGTGGTGATGATGGAGAATCGCTCCTACGACCACTACCTGGGCGCGCGCGGGCTGCTCGAGGGTCTGCCCGGCGACGGGCTCACGGCCGACATGGCCAACCCGGACGTCGACGACACCATCGTGCCCATCTACCGCGAGACCGACTACTGCGTGGCCGATCCGCCGCACGGCTGGGACCCGTCGCGCAACCAGTTCGACGCCGGGGCCAACGACGGCTTCCTGCGCGCGTATCGTGCTGCGCACGAGGGCAAGAAGCTCCTGCCGTACGTCATGGGCTATTTCGGGCGCGAGGACATCCCGCTCTCGTGGGCACTCGCCGATAAATATGCCTCCTCCGATCGGTGGTTCTCGTCGGTCCTGGGCCCGACCTTCCCCAACCGGTTCTATCTCCATTCCGGGCAGTCGGGCGGGCGCATGGACAACAGCTTCATGGCCGCCGACTGGCCGTCCTTCCCGCGCCAGCTGAGCGACGCGGGAATCCCCTGGACGTACTACTACAGCGACCTTCCTTTCCTCGCGCTGTTCGCGGATCTCTCCGATCTCGCGTCGACGCACTACAAGACCTTCCCGGGCGACTTCATGGACGACGCGGCGGCCGGCAGGTTGCCGCCGGTCACCATCATCGACGCGATCTTCGTGGGGCCGTTCGGCAATGACGACCACCCGCCGCGCCACCCGATCCGCGGCCAGGCCTACCTCGCCTCGATCTACGCCGCGCTGGCCGCCTCTCCGCAGTGGAACAACACGATGCTCATCCACACCTACGACGAGCACGGCGGGTTCTTCGACCACGTCGCGCCGCCCCTCGCCGTGGATGACCGGGCCGACCAGGGCTTCGATCAGCTCGGCTTCCGCGTGCCGATGCTCGCGGCCGGCCCCTACGTCAAGCAAGGGTACCTGAGCTCGGTGGTGCGCGACCACACCTCGGTCATCAAGCACCTGTGCGGGGCGCTCGACCTCGAGCCGCCAACCGCGCGCGCGGCGGCGGCCGAGGACCTCTCCGAGCTCATCGATCAGGAGCGCCTCGCCGCGCTCGATCCGGCACCCCCGGCCGAGATGCCAGCCATCGTGGTGGATGAGTCGACCATCGAGGACGAATGCAACCCCGGCGTCATGCTGCACGTGAACGACATGGAGCACCTGGCCGACACGGGGTTCTTCGGCCACTTCGACCACCGCGCCCACTCGCGCGACACGCTGTTCGACATCGGCGCCGCGCTCGAGCGGCTCAATGCGGGACGTATCCGCCGCGGCAGGTAGCGGCCGCTGACCGGGGCCGCGCGGCCGCTGACCGGGGCCGCGCGGCATCTCCCTCTCGCCTGTGATAACGTGCCGGTGCGCCGCTCGCAGGCGGAGCACGCGCGGGTGGCGAGGGAGGGTAACGATGACTCGACTGACTGGCCCCACGTTCGCCGCGACCGTGGCCGCGCTGGCGTTCGCCGCAGTCGCCGCACCCGCTGCCGCCCAGGGTGGGCAGGGCGAACCGGCGAAGCCGTCGTCGAAGCCGGCGACGAAGCCGGCGTCGGGACAGTCGCCCGCGAAGTCCGCGCCCGCCAGGCCCACCTCCGCGAAGTCCGCGCCCGCCAGGCCCACCTCCGCGAAGCCGGCCTCCGGCAAACCGGCCGCCGCAAAGCCGCCCGGCAAGACCGGGCCCGGCAAGACCGCACCGGCCCGGCGCGCGGCGCCGGCGCGTCCGGATCGCGCCGACGCATTTCGCGTCGACCGCTTCTCACCCGAGAGCGGCCGCCCCGGCACGCGCGTGACGATCGAGGGGCGCGGCTTCACCCGCACCACCTCGGTCCAGGTCGGCGGCAAGGACGCCGTGATCGCCGCGGCCAGCCCGACCGAGATCGTCATCGAGGTCCCGGCCATCACCGGCGACGCGCCCATCGCGCTGCGCAAGCCGGGCCGCCCCGGCGAGCTGGTGGCCGGCACCTTCCACCTCGGCGCCAGGCCGACCGTCCAGCGCATGGCGCCCACCTCGGGGCGGCCCGGCGAGCGCGTCGAGCTGACCGGCCGCGGCTTCGAGCGCGGCGACACCTGGATGATGGCCGGCCGCTCGCTCGAGGTGGCGGAGTGGACGCCGGAGCGCGTGGTCGTCGCCATCCCCGAGGGCGCGCGCAGCGACTTCATCTCGCTGTCGCGCGCGGGCAGCCAGCGCGCGCGCACCCCGGTGCGCTTCCGCATCCTGCCCGAGCGACCGGCGATCGCCCGCTTCGTCCCCGCCGGCGGTCCGCCCGGCACGCGGGTCCGCATCACCGGCTCCGGCTTCAGCCCGCGCGATCGCGTGCTCTACGGCTCGATCGCGACCCCGGTCCTCGGCCGCGGCGCCGGGTGGGTCGACGTCGATGTGCCGCGCCGGGCCCGCCGCGCAGAGCCGTTCCGCGTGCGCAGCCGCGCGGGGAACGCGGCGTCGGAGCAGCCCTTCGCGCTCGACCTGCCGCCGGTGGTGACCGGCTTCTCCCCGCGGCGCGGCCCGCCCGGCACGCAGCTCGACGTGCGCGGCGACCACTTCCTCGACGGTGACTGGGTGTCGCTGGCCGGCAAGCGCCTCCCGATCGTGACCCTCACCGCCCGGCGCATCAGCGTGACCGTCCCGATCGGCTCGGACAGCGGCGACCTCGTGGTCGGACGCGAGCGCCACGCCACCGTCGCGGTCGGCCGCTTCGAGGTCATGAACCCGCCCACGCTCACCGCGTTCACGCCGACACGCGGCGAGCCGGGCACGCGCGTCACCCTGAGCGGCACGCACCTGGATGCGGCCGCGGTCTTCTACGGGCGCGAGCGGGTCGCGGTGCGCGCGCGCGTGGGCGACACCTCGATCGCCGTGGAGATCCCGCGCGCCGCGCGCAGCGAGCGCTTCCGCGTCACCACCCCCGCCGGCACCGCCGAGTCGCCGCAGCCGTTCCAGGTCCAGTACTACACGGTGATCGAGGACGCCCGGCCGCGCTCCGGCGTCCCGGGCACCACCGTGGTCCTGCGCGGTCGCCACCTCGACAAGGCGGGCGAGTTCTACATCGGCTCGACCCGCCTCGAGCTGGTCGCGCGCGACAACACCACGGCGACCTGCCGCGTGCCCGACGGCGCGCGCACCGCGCCGGTCGCGTGGACCAGCTTCGGCCGGCGCGACGAGACCCCGTGGCGCTTCGAGGTGCTGGCCGGGCCGGTCATCCTCCAGTTCCAGCCCACCGACGGTCCGCCCGGCACCGAGATCGTCATCCGCGGCGATCACATCGACTGGCGGACCGCGGCCTACTTCGGCCGGCAGCGGCTGCGCGTCGTGCGCGTGACGCCGCCGCGCGAGATCGCCGTCCAGCTGCCCAGAGGGGCGGCCGGCTCCGACCACCTCTACCTCGAGGGCCTCGGGGCGCGCGCGCGCTCCGAGCAGACCTTCCAGGTCAAGGTGGCGCCGGTCATCGCCGCCGCCGAGCCGCCGTCGGCGCGCCCCGGCGAGCACGTGACGGTGCGCGGGCGCTGGTTCACCGACGCCACCGAGATCCTGTTCGGCAAGGTCCGCTCGCGCGTGGTGCGGCGCGATGTGCGCGGCGGGTCGATCGTCGTCGAGGTGCCGCGCGAGCTGTCACCCGGGCCGCACATGCTGAGCGCGCGCGCCGACGGCCTGGTGAGCGAGCAGCGGCGTCCGTTCGTGGTCCTCGCGCCGACGGTGCCGGGCCCCGACCAGGCCCGGGACCCGCGCCGCCCCGGGCCGCACGACACGCCCGACCACCGCCAGCCGCAGTAGGAGCCCGACTCCGCGTTGCGACGGCGAATCCGTCGGCGGGTCCGATCGCCCCGTCGGGCCCGGCTCTGGCGCGGCTTCCTCCGCCAGCTCGTCGCCCGACGAGGCGCCCGCTACTGCCCCGTGGCGGAGCCGATCGCGTGCGACCAGTGCGGGCACGAGGACCGCGACGCGTGGCGCCGGTGGGTCTCGAGTCGCGTCGCCACCGGCCGCAGCGACTCGACCGCCTCCTGGCGCCAGAATCGCCGCTGCGACTGATAGGTCCACACGACCGCGTCCACGGCGCTCGCGACCAGCACGAGCAGCACGCCCAGCGCCACGAGATAGGACGCCCTCCGGTACGACGGCACCGGCACCAGGACCTCGCGCCGGAGCGGAGCAAGCTGCCGCGACACCACGTCCCCACCCCCAGTCGGCTTCATGCGACCAGCATAACGCGAACGCGCCGATCGGTCGGCCGAAAATGCGAAGGGCCCCGTCGGTGAGGGGCCCTGCTGGTGCCTGCTGCTACGCGAACGCCACGCGAGCGGCTACTGCGACGGCAACCCGCACAGCGGGTCGTTGGGATCGCAGTTGGTCTTGATGGTCTTGTCGTCGCGCTTGGGCTTGTCGTCGCGATCGCCGCGGTCGCCGGTCTGCTTCTCCTTGGCCTTGCGGCGCAGGTTGTCGAGGGCTTCCTGCTTCTCGGCCAGCTTGCGCTTGGTCTCCTCGGCCTTGGCCTCGGCCGCCTTGCGCTCCTCCGCGGTCTTGGCCGCGCGGATCGCCTCGAAGTCCTGCTGCAGCTTGCCCGCAAGGTCCTTCACCTCGCCGCTGGTCCGGTTCATCTGGTCCTGCAGCGCGACGAGCTGCTTGTCCAGCTGCTCCGATTCCTGGCTCTTCTTGTAGGCCAGAAATCCCAGCCCACCGACGGCGAGAAGCAAGACCGCCGCGACCGCGATGAGCGCGGTCGGCCGCTTCTTCTGGAGCTCCATCGCGCGGAGCTCCATCTCCTTGTGCAGCCGCTGCTGCTCGAGACTGGCCTGCGCCTCGACCCGGGCGCGGCGCTCCGCCTCCTCGACGCGCAGCCGTTCTTCCCGGTGCCGGCGGTCCACCTCTTCGCGGCCGCGGCGCTCGGCCTCTTCCACAGCCATGCGGCGCGCCGCCTCCTCCTCGCGCGCCCTTCGCTCGGCATCTTCGGCGGCTCGCCTCCGCTCCTCCTCGGCCCGCCTTCGGGCCGCCTCCTCCTCTGCGATCCGCTCCTCCTCGATGCTGCGCAGCTCGCGCAGAGAAAAGAGGACCGAGCTTTCTTTCCGTTCAGCCATGGGCCGACCTCGTGCCGGGTTAGCGACCGGCGGTTGTGCCGCGCCAGCGACCCAACATCCATGAAATCATCACATTATCATTCACCCGGGGGAACGGCAACGCTCTCTCTGTCCGCGTTGCCGGACCCTCGGGAGGTCAGTAAGGTAAGTCCTGGTATGCGCGATGGGCTTCGTCGATCTCCATAGTCACGTCCTTCCAGGGCTCGATGACGGCTCCCCCGACATGGCCACGAGCCTCACCATGCTGCGCGGCCTGACCGCGCTCGGCTTCGACACCGTCTGCGCCACGCCGCATCAGAAGACCGGGCAGTTCCTTCCCCCCGAGGAGGCGATCCGCGCCGCGCACCGGAGCGTGACCGAGGCGCTGGCCGCCGACCGCATCGGCCTGCGCCTGGCGCTGGCCGCCGAGAACATGTGGGACTCGACGCTGTTCGCCCGCATCCAGTCCGACGCGATCCCGTCGTACGACGACGGGCGGGCCTTCCTGGTCGAGTTCGTGCCCAGCCACCTGCCGCCGACGCTGTTCCAGAGCGTGTTCGATCTGCGGCGGCGCGGGCGGCTGCCGGTCATCGCGCACCCGGAGCGCTACCAGCCGCTGTGGTCCGCGCCCGACCTGGTCATCAAGCTGCGCGCCGACTGCGCGCTGGTGGTCGACCTCGCCGCGGTGGCCGGCTACCACGGCCGGCGCGAGGGCAAGGCGGCGCGCGGCTTCCTCGAGCAGGGCCTCGCCCACGCGGTGGCGAGCGACATCCACAGCGCGGCCGACCTGCGCGGCGCGGCCGAGGGCGTGGCCTGGATCAAGAAGCGCCTCGGCGAGCGCGCGCTGTCACAGCTGCTCGACGAGAACCCGCGCCGCATCCTGGCTGGCGAGCACCCGGACAGGTAGTCTACGCGTCGCTCCGGCCCTCGCCCCCCCTCCCTGCTCCCTGCTGCCTCCTTCATCCGTCCGCTCCATCGCCTCCTCCGTCGCCCGCTCCGCTCGTTCGCCGTCTCGCATGAAGCTCGCGATCAACATCGCCCTGTCGCTCGTCATGCTGGTCGTGTGCGTGTGGGCGGTGTGGCCGGACGATCCGGGCGAGGTCGCGCGCGCGTTCCGCCAGCTCGAGTGGCACGCGTTCTGGCCCTACCTGGCCGGCTTCCTCGCGCTGCTGGCGGTCACTCACTTCTGCCGGGCGTGGCGCTGGAACAACCTGCTCGAGCCCATCGGGGTGAAGCTGGGCGGCGCGCGGCTGCTCGCCATCTCGTCGGTCGGCTTCATGGCCATCCTCGCCCTGCCCGCGCGCCTCGGCGAGTTCGTGCGCCCGGCCCTCATCCGGCAGAGGGGGCGCGTCTCCGCCTCGGCCGCGCTCGGCACCGTCGCGGTCGAGCGCATCGTCGACGGCCTGCTGGTCTCGATCTTCGTCTTCGTCGCGCTGTTCGAGCGGCGCGGCCCGCGCGCGCCGCACTGGATGATGCCGACCGCGTGGGCGGCGCTGGGCGTGTTCTCGGCCGCGGCGCTGTTCCTGGTGTGCGCGCTCCGGTGGCCCCAGCGGGCGGTCAGGTCGGCGGTCGCCATGACGCTCGCGCGCCGGTTCGCGCCGCGCGTGGCCGACAAGCTGGAGGAGAAGCTGCACAGCATGATCCGCGGGTTCCTGGTGCTCAAGGACCCGGCCAACTTCCTCCGCTTCCTGGCCTGGAGCATCGCCTACTGGGGCGCCAACGGCGTCAGCCTGTGGGTGCTCGCGCGCGGCTTCGGGCTCGACCTTCCGCTCATGGCGGCCTTCGCGGTGATGGGGCTGGTCGCGGTCGGCATCACGTTGCCCAACTCGCCCGGGCTGACCGGCCAGTACCAGTGGTTCGCCGGGCTCGGGCTCGGCCTCTATCTCGCCCCCGCGGTCATGCGCTCGGGCGGCCAGGCGTTCACCCACCTCCTGTGGGGGCTTCAAGTGGTCTGGTACATCGCGGTGGGCGCGCTGGCGCTGGCGACCCGCCACGTGTCGTTCGCCGAGGTTGTAGAATCGCGCCACGTGATGGAGGAGGGGGACGCCGAGAATGCGTGAGCCAGCCAGGCGGGCCGCGAGCGCCGCCATCGTGTTCGCCGTCACCCTGGCCGGGGCCGGCGCGGCCGCGGCCAAGACCGAGCGCTCGGCCACCTACTCGTTCGAGCAGGCGTGGCCGACGGCGCTGCGCCACCTCCGGGTCGACGAGGGCTTCACCATCGTCGAGAAGGACGCCGAGGCGGGCTACATCGTCTTCGAGGTGAAGGAGGAGGGCAAGTCGTTCTCCGGCACGCTCGAGGTGGTGCGGCAGAAGGATCGGGCCGGCCGCGCCGCGGTGCGCCTGGTCCTGCGCATCGGGGACCGCCCGGCGTACATGGAGGCCGGCGTGCTCGATCGGATGCTCGAGAAGCTGCGCCAGGAGTACGGCGAGCCGCCGCCCCCGCCCGAGCAGGCGCCGCCGCCCAAGGCCAGGCCGAAGACGCCGCCGAAGCAGTAGCCGGACGGCCGGCCGCGGGCGCGGCTCGCGGTAAGCTGCGCCCCATGGCCCAGCACGCGATCGATCTGCGCTCCGACACGGTCACCCGGCCGACCCCCGCCATGCGGCGCGCCATGGCCGAGGCCGAGGTCGGCGACGACGTCTACGGCGAGGACCCGACCATCAACCGCCTGGAGGCGCAGGTCGCGGAGCTGCTCGGCACCGAGGCCGCGCTGTTCGTGCCGTCGGGCAGCATGGCCAACCAGATCGCGATCCAGGTCCACACCCGCCCGGGCGACGAGATCCTGGTCGGGCGCGGGGCCCACACGTTCCTCTACGAGTCGGGCGCCGCCAACGCGTTCGGCGGCGTGCAGGTCAGCATCCTCGACGGCGACGGCCGCTTCACCGCCGCGGCGGTGCGCGAGGCCCACAAGCCCGACAACCACCACCACGCGCCGACCCGGCTGGTCCTGGTCGAGAACACGCACAACATGGGCGGGGGCCTGCTGTGGAACCGCGCCGAGCTGGCCGAGGTGCAGGCGACCGCGCGCGAGCTCGGCCTCGCCCTCCACCTCGACGGGGCGCGCCTGTGGAACGCGGCGGTGGCCGCCGGGCGCAGCGAGCGCGAGCTGGCCGCCGGGTTCGACAGCGTGTCGGTCTGTCTGTCCAAGGGGCTGGGCGCGCCGGTCGGCTCGCTGGTGGCCGGCAGCCGCGACTTCGTCACCCGCGCGCACCGCATCCGCAAGATGATGGGCGGCGGCATGCGCCAGGCCGGAATCCTGGCCGCGGCCGGCCTCCACGCGCTCGACCACCACCGCGCCCGCCTGGTCGACGACCACCGCAACGCCGCGCTCCTGGCCGCCGACATCGCGCGCGTGCCCGGCCTGGCCGTCGATCCCGGCCGGGTGGACACCAACATCGTCATGGTCGACGTGGACCGCCCCTCGCTGGGCAGCGCCGCCGAGCTCAGCCAGCGGGCGCGCGCGCGCGGCCTCCTGTTCGGCGCCACCCAGCCGCGCCGGTTCCGCCTGGTCACCCACCTCGACGTCGACCGCGCCGCCTGCGAGCGCGCGGTCGCGATCCTGCGCGAGCTGGTCGCCGAATGAAGCGCCGGCTGCGCGCCCCGGCAGCCGCCTCCACCTTCGCAGTCGCGATCGCCGCCTGCTCCGGCGCGCCCAGGCTCGACGAGCTCGATCGGGCCGAGTCGCGCGAGCGGGCCGGCGACGATCAGGCGGCCCTGCGCGCCTACCTGGCCGCGCAGACCACCTGCCGCCGCATCGACGATCCGCCGCGCCGGCGCGCCGCCTGCGCCGACGCCCACCTGGGCCGCGCCGAGCTCTTGGTCGACATGGGCCGCGAGCGCGAGGCGGCGGCGGCGTTCGAGCGCGCCGCCCTCGCGCTGGCCGACGATCCGGCGCCGCGCGCGCGCGCCCTGCTGCGGGCGGGCCAGCTCCACCTCGATCTGGGCGACGACCGCCGCGCGTACGAGCAGCTCTGGCGCGTGGTGACCGAGGCGCCGGAGCAGGCGTTCGCCGCCGACGCGCTGGCCCTGGTCCTGCGCGACGGCCGGCGGCGCGACCCGGACGAGCTCTACGGCGTGCTGGCCGACCTGTACGGGCGCATGGCCGACACCGAGATCGGCGACAACCTGCTCTTCGCCCTGGCCCAGCTGGCGGAGGAGGAGCGCCGCGACCCGCGCCTGGCCCTGTCGTTTCACGACACGCTCGCCTCGCACTATCCGAAGAGCGGGCTGCGCGACGACTCGCTGTGGCGCGGCGCGCGCCTGGCCCGCCAGATCGGCGACGGGGCCGGCGCGGCCAGGCGGCTGCGCGCGCTCCTTGCCACGCGCGAGGTCGCGTGGGGGGCCGGATCCTACTTCTCGGTCTGGCTCGACGACGCGCAGCTCGAGCTCGGGCGCGTCCTGCGCGACGACCTCCACCGCCCGCGCGCGGCGCTCGACGCGTTCGCGCGCCTGCCGCGCGACTATCCGGCATCGGTCCTGCGCGACGACGCGCTGTGGGAGCGCGCGCAGACCTTCCAGCAGATGGGAGACGCGCGGCGAGCGTGCGCCGCGCTGGTCGAGCTGGGTCGGCGCTTCCCCGACTCGCGCTGGCTCTTGACCGCGGCGCCGGCCAGCCAGCGGGCGCTGGGCTGCCCGGGCTCCCGAGCTGGGCTATAGTGCGGGCGGTGCCCGCCGCGCCGCCGATTCGAGTCGATCGCCTCGAAAAGGCCTTCGGCCACCGGAGGCTGCTCGCCGGCGTGGAGCTCGACATCCCGCCCGGCTCGCGCTTCGGGCTCATCGGCCCGGCCGCGAGCGGCAAGAGCGTGCTCCTGAAGATGCTGTGCGGCCTCATCCGCGCCGACGGCGGCCGCATCGCCATCGGCGACGACGTGGTGACCAGCATGGGCGAGGAGGCGCTCATGGCGGTGCGCCGGCGCATCGGCATGCTGTTCCAGAACTACGCCCTGTTCGACTTCCTGTCGGTGGGCGAGAACGTGGCGTTTCCGCTGGTGCGGCGCGGCGTGGCGCGCGAGGCGATCGACGAGCGCGTGCGCGAGCGGCTGCGCGCGGTCGGCCTGGCCGGCAGCGAGGACAAGATGCCGTCGGAGCTGTCGGGCGGGATGATGAAGCGGGTCGGCATCGCGCGCGCCACCGTCGCGCGCCCCGACCTGGTCATCTACGACGAGCCGACCGCGGGGCTCGATCCGGTGACCACCTCGAAGATCTACGACCTCCTGCGCGCCGACCAGGACGAGACCGGCTGCACCGTCGTGGCGGTCTCGTCCGACGTCGACGCCCTGGTCGGGTTCGCCGACACGGTGGCGATGCTGCACGAGGGCGTCATCCGCCACCAGGGACCGGCGGGAGAGGTGCGCGACGCCGGCGACCCGGTCGTGCGCCAGTTCGTGCGCGGCGAGCTGGAGGGGCCGCTTTGAGCTCCGCGCCGGCGGGCCTGCGCGCGGCCCTGCGCGCGCCGATCGAGACCTTCGGGGCCACCGCCATGCACGTGGCGCGCGAGGCCGGCGGCATCGCCATCCTGGCCGGCCGCACGGCCCGCTGCCTGGTGCCGCCGTCGATGGACGGGCGCGAGCTGGTGCGCAACCTCTACCGCATGGGCAACCGGTCGGTGCCCATCGTGGCGCTGACCGCGTTCTTCGTCGGCGGCATCATGGTCATCCAGGCCGGGATGTACGTGCGGCGGTTCAACGCGGCCGGGCTGGTCGGCTGGGGCGCGGGCTACGCCATCTTCCGCGAGATCGGCCCGGTCCTCATCGCGCTCATGTTCTCCGGCCGGGTCGGCTCCAACAACACCGCCGAGCTCGGCACCATGACCGTCACCGAGCAGCTCGACGGCCTGCGCGCCCTGGCCATCGATCCGATCCGCTACCTCATCGTGCCGCGGGTGGTGGCGATGGTGGTCATGCTGTTCATCCTGACCGTGGTCGGCGACCTGGTCTCGATCGCCGGGGGCGCGCTGTTCTCGCGCCTCCTGCTCGACCTCGAGTACTCGACGTTCTACTACAGCCTCATCGACAACCTGAACTGGACCGACTTCGTGCACGGCCTGGTCAAGGCGGCGGTGTTCGGCCTGTCCATCGCGCTGACCAGCTGCTATTTCGGCGTGTCGGTGCGCGGCGGCGCCGTCGGCGTGGGCCGCGCGGTCAACGCCGCCGTGGTCGCAGCCGCGGTCTCCATCATGCTGCTCGACTTCTTCCTCACCTATCTCCTGCCATGAGCGGCGCGGCCCCCAGGAGAGAGCGCGTGAGGGAGCGAGTGGAGCGGCTGGGCGCGGGCGCGCTCGACACCCTGGCCGCAGGCGGACAGCTGGCTCGCACCTTCGCGCTGACCTGGCGCGGCGTCGTGCGCGGCGGGCGCCCGGCCGGCGAGGTGGCCAACCAGATGTTCGTGGTCGGCAACAAGTCGCTCCTGTTCATCGGCGTGACGCTCGGCTTCATCGGCATGGTGATGGTCTACCAGTCGTGCCTCCAGCTCGAGCGCATCACAGGCGACCTGTCGCAGGTCGGGCCCGAGTTCCTGAAGCTCCTGGTCCAGGATTTCGGCCCCACCATCACCGCGCTCATGCTCGCCACCCGGGTGGGCGCCGGCATCGCGGCCGAGATCGGCTCGATGGTCGTCACCGAGCAGGTCGACGCGCTGCGCATGTCGGGGGTGACGCCGATCGACTACCTGCTGGCGCCGCGCTTCATCGCGACCCTGGTGATGTGCGCGATCCTCGGCGTGTTCGGCGTCGCGGTCGCGTTCCTGGCCGGCGGGCTGACCGCGTGGAGCTCGTTCGACCTCAACCCGCGCCTGTTCTTCGAGCTCGGCCGGGTGCGCTTCTTCGACCTCGCGCTCGGGCTCATCAAGGCGGGCAGCTACGGCATGGCCATCCCGGTCATCTCCGGCTTCTGCGGGCTGCGCGCGCGCGGCAGCTCCGAGGGCGTGGGGGCGGCCACCACCGCCGCGGTGATCGGCAGCTCGCTCGCGGTCATCGTGCTCGACTTCGTCATCTCCGGCGCCGGGCTCATGCTGGTGGGGCGCGATCGGTGAACATCGAGTTTCGGGACATCTGGAAGGCGTTCGGCGACAAGCCGGTCCTGCGCGGCATGTCGCTCGAGATCGAGGCCGGCCAGGTGATGTTCATCATCGGGACGTCGGGCGTCGGCAAGTCGGTCACCATCAAGCTCCTGGTCGGGCTCCTGCGCCTCGACCGCGGCGAGATCCACTGGGGCGACACGCGGCTCGACGCGCTGGGCGAGACCGAGCTCATGCCGCTGCGCAAGCGCATCGGGATGGTGTTCCAGAACGCCACGCTGTTCGACTCGCTGACCCTGGCCGAGAACGTGGCCCTGCCGCTGCGCAAGCACAAGGGGATGCGCATGCGGGAGGCCCTGCGCGAGGCGGAGGCGCGGCTCGACCAGGTGGGCATGGCCGAGTTCGCCCGGCGCCACCCGGCCGAGCTGTCGATCGGGATGCGCAAGCGCGCGGCCATCGCGCGCACGCTGTCCCTCGATCCCGAGGTGGTCCTGTTCGACGAGCCGACCACGGGGCTCGATCCGGTCAGCGCGCGGCGCATCGACCGGCTCATCCGCGACCTGTCCGACTCGTCGGGCGTCACCTCGATCGTGGTGTCGCACGATCTCGCGTCGATCTTCTCCATCGCGGATCGCATCGCGTTCCTCTATCAGGGCCGGGTGCACCTGGTCGGCGCCCCGGCCGACTTTCGCGGCTCGCCCGATCCGGTGGTGCAGCAGTTCATCACCGGCCGCTCGACCGGCGAGATGGAGACTCCCGGCTTCTAGGCAATCAAGGCAACTGCTCGAGGTGGACATGCGCGACAGAGGCACCGAGTTCAAGGTCGGCCTGCTCATCCTTTTCGGACTGGCGGTGTTCGCCGCCTTCATCTTCCTGCTCGGCAACTTCTCCTTCCGCTCCGGCTACACGCTCTACGCCGACTACAACTTCAGCGGCAACATCCAGGCCGGCGCGCCGGTGAAGGTGTCCGGCATCAAGGTCGGCAAGGTGAAGGAGGTGACGTTCCTGGGCGGCCAGGTCGACCGGGCCACCGGCCGGCGCGTGCAGGTGCGCGTCGAGGTGTGGGTCGAGGACCGCATCCGCGACGCCGTGCGCCGGGACGCCGAGTTCTTCATCAACACCTCCGGCGTGCTGGGCGAGCAATATCTCGAGATCGTGCCGGGCGACGACTACCAGCGCCCGGCCCTGGCCGACGGCGCGGTGGTGCGCGGGGTCGATCCGCCCCGGACCGATCTCATCATCGCGCGGCTCTACGTGGTGCTCGACTCGCTCTCGAGCGTGCTGACCGAGGACCGCGACTTCATCGGCAACCTGCTCAAGGACGGGGCGGGGGCGGTCCGCGAGGTCAACCAGCTCCTGGCCGCGAACCGGGCCGAGCTGGGCCGCCTCATCGCGGCTTCGGGCGACCTGGCCGGCGAGGGCGCGGTCACCCTCGGCAAGGTCAACGAGGGGCTGGGCGACCCCCAGATCATCGGCCGCACCGTGCGCCACGCCGACGCGCTCCTGGTCACGGCGAACGGCGCGCTGGGCGATCTCGGTCCGGCGGCGCGCGCTCTCCTGACCGAGGCGCTGCGCGTCACGCGCAACCTCACCGAGGACCGCATCGAGCGGGCCATCAAGGTGGCCGACGGAGCGGTGACCGCCACCGGCAAGGCCGGCCACCTGATCGACAACGTCGACGGACTGGTCGGCGATCTGCGGCGCGGCAAGGGCACGGCCGGGGCGCTGCTGGTGCGCGAGGAGCTCTACGCCGACCTGCGCGAGATGATCCGCGACCTCAAGCGGAATCCGTGGAAGTTCTTCTGGAAGGAGTGAGGGGCGAGCCGCGTGTTCGATGACCGGACATCGCGCCGCGTGGGCGCCGTCGTGATCGCGCTCATCGGGCTGGCCGCGGCCGCGGTCCTGACCGTGGACTGCTCCGGGCTTCGCCGCGGCATCGACGTCACCGCCTACTACGCGCACATCGGCGCGCTCGAGGAGGGGGCCGACGTGCAGGTGGCCGGGCGGGTGATCGGGAAGGTCCAGGCGGTGCAGCTCCTGACGGCCCACGCGGTGCGCGATCCGTCCCATCCGCTCCATCCGGGCGGGGGCGTCGCGGTCCGGCTGCGCATCCAGCAGCGCTACGCCGGCTGGGCCGCCCCCAACGGCGAGTTCTTCATCGCGGTCAAGGGCGTGCTGGGCGACGCCTACATCGAGATCGGACCGCCGCCGGGCGAGGCCGCGCCGTCGCGGGCGCTGGCCGACGGCGATCACGTGCGCGGGATCGATCCGCCGCGCATGGAGCAGGTCCTGGTCAAGAGCTTCCAGAACATGATGGAGTTCCGCCGGCTGCTCGACGAGTCGGCGCCGGCCGCGCGCGAGCTCATGGCCGCGCTGTCCGAGCTGGGCGACACGCTCCAGCTCATCGAGCCGCAGCCGGGCGCCTACGCCGTCACCGGCGGCGCGTTCCGCGAGCTGGGCCGCGAGTGGGGCGCGCTGTCGGACGGGATCGCGGCGGGGCTGGCCGGCCAGGGCCTGCGCGGCCGCGACGCGCTGCGGGTGGCGACCGAGGCCGCCGCGCTGACCGGCCGCGTGCGCGCCGAGCTGGGCGCCACCGGCGCGGCCCTCGATCGATTCCTGGCCGACGTCGGCCGCATCCGCGCTCGCATCCCGGGCGACCTGCGCGCGCGGCTGGAGGGCAGCGTGGCCAGCGCGCGAGCGTCGGTCACCAGGCTCGAGCACGCGGTCGCCGTGGCCCAGGACCTTGTCGCCCGGCTGCGCGGCGGCCAGGGCACCGTCGGCGCGCTGCTCAACGACCCCGAGTTCATCGACGACGCCAAGCAGCTGGGCAAGATCCTCAAGCGCGAGCCCTGGCGCATCCTGGGCCACCCCACCCCCGAGGCGCTCGAGAAGCAGCGCTGACCGGGGCTGGGGTCCGGCCCTGTCGAGCGGGCCCGCTACTTCGCCTGGCAGGTCTCGATCTGCGCCGCGCAGTCGTTGATCGGGTCGTCGCTCGAGAACAGGCAGAGGAGGAAGTCGGACGACTCGCGCGAGACGGCGGGGTCGGCCTCGAGGGCGCAGTCGGTGATCAGCTGGAACGCGTCGATCTCGGGGTCGGTGAAGTCGATGCCGAGCACGCAGCCCATGGTCTCGGCGCAGGTCGCGGTGCCCTCGCCGATCCACTCGCCGGCCAGGTTCTCGCCGCTCTCGTCCATGCAGTTGGCGGTGCGCTTGTCGGCCGGGTAGTAGGAGCCGATCAGCATGCACATCTCGTCGGTCGAGCGCGGGCCCTGGTAGACGACGCGATCCTCGCTGTTCTGGTACTCGCAGTAGTACTCGAGGCTGGAGCCGGCAGCGACCTGGAGGCCGCCGTCGAACGACCTGGCCGCGACGTTGTCCCAGCGCTCGCTCTCGTAGAAGGGCTGGTCCTCGCCGGCCACCATGGCGGCGTAGCCGACCCCGCGCCGGTGCATGTGCGACTGCACGTTGGCGATGGTGATGTCCTGGTGGACCGGGCAGCGCCAGTGCGCGCGCGAGCTGCCGTTCTGCGGCACCCGGATGAGCGGGTTGTAGAGGAACAGGAGGTCGCCCTCGGTGTCGACCTCCTCCTCCGGCACCGTCCACAGGTTGATGCGCGCCTCCGGCTCGATGATCTCGTCGGTCGCGTTGATGTAGTGCACGTTGAGGAGCAGCACGGCGCCGGCGCGCACCGGCATCGCGACCCCGGCGGGGAAATCGATCATCGAGTCGCCGGTCGCGTTCTGCGAGCCGCCGACCAGCTTGGTGACGCTCCAGCCGTTGGTGGCGCCGTCGCTGCAGTCGAACACCTTGCTGGTGTCGACCGGGGTCCCGTCGTCCTTCTGGGTCGGGATCGCGTCATAGCTGGTCTCGTAGAGCAGGACGTGGTGGCTGCCCTGGGTGAAGCGAACCTCGTCGCGCGAGACCCACATCTCCTGGTCGGGCGCCTGGACGAACAGGCAGTGCTCGGCCTCGACGCCGGAGTCGAGCGAGGTGGTCATCTTGAACTGCACGCCCTGCCCGTCCGGCGGCGGAGCGAGGAGCTCGTCGCCGGGCTCGTCGGTCATGTCGTTGGAGCCGCCGCTGTCGTCGTCGCCGCCACAGGCGACGAGGGACAGCGACAGCGCGGCGAGGATCGGGAGGACGCGGTGGCGGGACATGGACTCTCCTGCGCAGTAGGGATGCCGCACGGTGCGGCTCCTGCTCAACACCGCGAGGGTGGGATTCCGCCCCCGCGATCGACATCCGCCAGGTCGCGTGACCACCGGCACTCGAGGCGCGCCGCTAGCAAATGAGGCTCACGGCCGTCCGCTCCCTGCCAAATCGGGCCAAGATGTCCGCCACGCCGTGCTCGAGAAGCGGACAAAGCGCCGGATGCGCGCGGTCTGTCTCGTCGCCGGCGCCGCCGCCGGCGCCGCGGCCGCCTCCGCCCACGTCGCGCCGTCGGACCGCGAGAACAACCGCTACCTGCTCGTGGCGCCGCTCGGCGATCGCGTCCGCGTGGCCTACACGGTCTACATGGGCCAGGAGCCGGGGCGCAAGGCGCGCGCGCGCATGGACGCG
Source organism: Kofleriaceae bacterium (assembly GCA_035262925.1). GTDB lineage: Bacteria > Myxococcota_A > Polyangia > Haliangiales > Haliangiaceae > DATFRY01. The sequence goes on from DATFRY010000140.1 coordinate 21,563, forward strand.
AACCGCGACGGCCGGATCGGCGAGCGCGAGGCGCAGGACTTCGGCGACCAGCTCGCGGCCCAGGTCGCGCCCCGGCTGTCGCTCGAGGTCGACGGCCGGCCGATCGCGGTGAGCTGGCAGGACGTCGACGTCGGCCTCGGTCAGCCGGTCACCGACGCCGGCGCCTTCGCCGTCGACCTGGTGGCGTGGATCTGCCTCGAGCGGCCGCGCGAGCGGCTCGCTCACCGCGTGCGCCTGCGCGACGGCTTCCACCTGCCCGACCCAGGCGAGAGCGAGCTGCACGCGGAGGAGAGCCCCGGCGTGCGCATCACGCACTCGACGCTCGGGCCGATTCGATCGAGCGCGGTCCACCTCGACTACCGCTGGATGGGCGGCCCCGGACTGGCCGAGACCGACGGCTACCGCCTCGAGTTCACCGTCGACCCGGCCGTCGCGACCTTCGCGGGCAGCGAGTGCATCGGGGGCGGCGAGGCCGCGCCTCCGGGCCGCGTGCCGCGTGGCCTCGTCGCCGCCGCGGCGGCCGCCGGGGCCGCGGTGGTGGCCGCCGCGTTGTGGCTGGCGCGCCGCCGGCGCGGTCGCCGCACCTGAACCGCGCAGGACCGCCGGGCGAGCGCGGGCCGCTCGAGAGCCCCGGCCGCTCGAGCGGGCCCGGTCAGAAGATGAACGGGTAGTTCACCGAGACGCCGAACTGGCTCCTCGGGAAGTGCGCCCGCTTGACCGCGCTCTCGACGCAGCTGTTCAGGTTCGGGCTGCCGCCGCTGGCGCTCGCGCTGGAGACTCCGCCCGACGGGCTGATCTTGATCTTGACCGTGACCTTGCCGCCGCCGGGCGCGCGAGAGCCGCACGAGGACACGCTGCCCTTCACGTCGCCGATGCCGGACGCGACGTCGGAGCGGCTCGGCTGCTCGGGCAGGCTGGTGTCGACGGAGGCGGAGCGCGAGCCCGACGAGCCCGAGCGCCTCGCGTACTTCTTGCAGCAGGGCTTGTCCGGCTCGACCAGGCAGGTCACCTCGTCGCAGCCGCTCGAAGCGGTCGGATCGGGTGGCGGCGGCGCGGCCGCTGGCCTGGGATCCCGGTCGCGCGACTCGTCGGCGTGGCGATCGGAATGACGGTCCCTGCCGCGGTCCTTCTTGTCACTTCTGTCGCGGTCGCGGTCGCGGTCCTTCTTGTCCCGGTCCCGGTGCGACCCGTGCTCGTGCTCATCGCGCGCGGCGCTCTTGCCGCCGGAGTCGCCGCTCGCCGCGGGCGGCGGCTCGGTCGCGGGCGGGTTCGATCCGGCGGCCGCCGGCTCCTCGCCGGTCCCGGCCGCGGGAGTCGCGCCCGCCGGGGCCGCCGCCGCAGCGCCGGCCGCGGGTGCCGCCGCCGGCACCGCCGCGGGCGCGGGCGCGGCGGCCGCGCTGCGCTCACCACCCGGCACGGCCGTGTCGGCCGACGCGAGCTGCGGCTTCTCGCCGCCGCCCTTGAGGACGACGACCACCAGCACGACCGCCGCCAGCACGAGCAGCCCGATCAGCCCGACGAGCGCGAACAAGAGCCGGTTGTTCACTGCCGGCTGCACCGTCGGCAAGAGCACCGGCGAGGCCGACTCGAACGACGACTGGCTGAACACCGGGAGATCATCGACCGAGCCCGAGCCGACCGGTCTGGCCGCCGGCTTGCCCCCCGTCGTCTCGCCCAGGTAGACCTGCGCCATGGAGCGGATGTCGATGAGGCCGGAGCCCTCGCTGGTCGGCGCCGACGCGCCCGCCGCCGGCATCGACGCCGACGACGACGATGACGAAGCGGCCACCGAGGGCGCCGCCATCGGCACCGAGCGCGGCGCGTCGCTGGCCAGCGCCGCCAGGTTGTTGAGCGAGAACAGGACCGAGTTCTCGTTGCGCTGCGCGGTCAAGGTCGCGACCACCGGCTTGCCCGAGCCGCCGCCGGCCGCCATGCCCATGCCGCCTCCCCCGTCTCCGGAGAAGAGCGCGTCGGTGTCGCCGCTCCCGTCGCCCGCGGGGCCGAGGCCGGTGCCGCTGAACAGGTCGGTCGCGGCGCCCGCGTCGTCGCCGGCGCCGCGCGCCGCGAACAGGTCGCCCGGATCGCTGTGCGCGGCGCGCGCGTCCTCGTATGGCTCGCCGCCCCCGGAGCCGAAAAGGACGCCCATCCCGCCGTCATCGCCGCGCGCGGGCGCCACGATGCCGGAGAACTCGTTGACGTCGGCCAGCCGCTCCCAGTCGCCGAACCCCTCGCGCCACACGTAGCCCTCGCTGTCGATCTCGCCGCGCTGGAAGCGCTCGCGCACCTCCTCGACGGTCATCGGTCCGACCTGCTCCTGATCGATGACCAGGTGCCAGACCGCGCTCTCGCTCACCTCGGCGGCGGAGTCGGCTCGCTGCTCGCCCTGGTACTCGAGGAGCTTCGTCTCCTTCTGGTCGTACCGCGCCGTCGCCGTCTCCGACGCCTCGCTCACCGCGCCGCGAACGACGATGATGTTGCTGCACTTCTTGCAGCGGATCTTGAAGACCTTGCCTCGGACCTTCTCGTCGGCGATCGAGTACTTGGCAGAGCAGGCATCACAGACGATCTTCATCGGGGGCCCCCGCGAGCGCGCCCGGCAGCCCGGCACGAAGCCCGGCGCCAGGTTGCCGTTCGAGTATAGGAAAGAAGCTGATTCGGGCGCAACTCAGGGACTTGGAACCCAGAGCTGGCCCGCCTGTTGGATCTTTTTCGCTGCGGGCGTCAGGCCCCGACCAGGGGCGCAAATGGATCGCGCAGGAGGATCGTCTCGTCGCGCTCGGGCCCGACCGAGACGAGCCACATCGGCGCACCGATGAGGTGCTCGATGGTGGCGATGTAGGCGCGCGCGGCCGCGGGCAGGTCCTCGATGCGGCGCGCGGCGCGGCTGTCCTCGTCCCACCCCTCCACCTCCACGTACTCCGGCTCGAGGCGCACGAGGTCCTCGGCGTCGAGCGGCGGCTCGTCGAACGACGCCCCGCCCTGGCGATAACCCACGCACACCCGCACGCGGCCGCGCCCGCGCACCACGTCGAGCTTGGTCAGCGCCAGCCCGTTCAGGCCGTTGACCCGCACCGCCAGGCGCAGGGCGGCGGCGTCGAGCCACCCGCAGCGGCGGGGGCGCCCGGTGGTGGCGCCGAACTCCTGGCCGGCCTGCCGCCAGGCCTCGGCCTCGTCGGGGTCCATCTCGGTGGGAAACGGGCCGCTGCCCACGCGCGTGCAGTAGGCCTTGCTGATGCCGACCACGCGGTCGATGCGCGTGGGCGCCACGCCCGCGCCGGTGCAGGCTCCCCCCGCCACGGTCGACGACGACGTGACGAACGGGTAGGTGCCGTGGTCGATGTCGAGCAGCGTGCCCTGCGCCCCCTCGAAGAGGACGTTCTTGCCCGAGCGGACCGCCCGGTCGACGGCGCGGCCCGCGTCACCCACCATGGGTGCGAGCTCCTGCCCCGCCCGCTCGGCGTCGGCCACCAGCGCGTCGATCTCTCCGGCCGACGGCATCGGGCGCCCCCAGCGGGCCAGGATCGGCCCGATCTCGTCGAGGTTCTGCTGCACCAGCTCGCGCAGGCGCGCCGGCCGTCCCAGGTCGACCACGCGCACGCCGCGGCGGGCCGCCTTCGACTCGTAGGCCGGGCCGATGCCGCGCCGGGTGGTGCCGATCGCGCCGGCCCGCTCCTCGCGCGCCGCCTCCAGCCAGTGGTGGTAGGGCAGGATGACGTGCGCGCGCGAGCTGACCAGGAGCTGGTCCTCGCCGAGCAGCCCGCGCTGGCGACACGCCGCGATCTCCTCCAGCAGCGTGTGCGGATCGATCACCATGCCGTCGCCCAGCACGCAGCGCACGTGCCGGTGCAGGACTCCCGACGGCACCAGATGAGTGACCAGCTTGTGGCCGCCGATGACCAGCGTGTGGCCGGCGTTGGCGCCGCCGCCGTAGCGCACGACCATCTCGGCCCGCTCGGCCAGGAGGTCCACCACCTTGCCCTTGCCCTCGTCGCCCCACTGGGCGCCCACCACGATCACCACTGGCATCAGTCACCCCTCGCCGCGCCCCGCGCGGCCGGAAGCACGAGCGCGGCCCCGTCCGTGATGGCGCGCCGCACCGCCGCGGCCGACACCGCGGCGGCCGCGCCTCCCTCGATGAGCCAGAAGGCCCCCTGCCGCGAGAGCTCGAGCACCCACGAGAAGCCGCTCCGGTGCGCGTAGTCGACCAGCGCGCGCCGGCCGCGCGGACCGCCGAGATCCACCGCCGCGCGGTGGCCGGCCGCGCGCAGCGACGCGGCCACCTGCCCCGCCTCGCGCCGGCGATCGCGCACCGCGGCGACCAGGACGCCGTCGGCCCGCGGCGGCAGCGGCACGCCCGCGCTGCTCTGCGCCTCGGCCATGGCCTCGATGTCGACCGCGAAGCCGATCGCGCGCGCCGGGTGTCCGTAGCGGGCCGAGAGCTGATCGTAGCGACCGCCGCGCAGGACCGCGTCGCCGGCGCCGGCCACGTAGCCGGCCAGGCGGATGCCGGTGTAGTAGTCGAAGCCGCGCACCTCGCCCAGGTCGAGCGTGATGCCGCCGGGCCCGAGCGCGGCCTCCGCCGCCGTCCCGGTGGCGTCGAGCACCTCCTCGACCAGGCCGAGCGCGCGGCGCAGCGCGGCCGGCAGGCGCAGCTCGCGCGCCCGGTCCAGCACGTCGCCCGGCTCGCCGTACAGGGTGGGCAGGGCCTCGATGAGGCCGCGCAGCGGGCGGCCGAGCCCGGCAGCGGCATGGGCCACGCCGGCGCGGTCCTTCTTGCGCAGGGCCAGCGCCAGCGCTGCCCGCTGCTCCTCCGCGGTGACCGACTCGAGCGCGTGGCGGACCAGCGCGACGTGGCCGATGTCGAGCCGCACGCCCGCGACCTGGACCGCGGCCAGCGCCGCCGCCGCCACGCCGATGACCTCGGCGTCGCCGTCGGGGGCCGCCGCGCCGTACAGCTCCACGCCGGCCTGGAGGATCTCGCGCTGGGCGCGCGCTCCCGTGGCCATGCGCGCGACCGCGCCCTCGTAGCACAGGCGGATCGGGCCGCCGGCCGCGGTCATGCGGGTGGCGACCAGGCGCGCGACCTGCGGCGTGATGTCGGGCCGGAGCGCGACCACCTCGCCGGTCATGGGCTCGACGAAGCGGATGGCCGCCGCGCGCGCGTCGGCCCCGAGCCCGCGCTCGAGCACGTCGGCGCACTCGAACAGCGGCGTGATGATGCGCTGGAACCCCCAGCCCTCGAACTCGCCGAGCAGCCGCTCGGTCAGCGCGCGGCGGCGGGCCGCCGCCGGCGGCAGAAAGTCGCGCACGCCGGCCGGCAGGCGAATGCGCGCCTGGGGCGTGGTCAGCATCCTCAGAGCTGCACGACCTGGGCGCTGGACACCGGCGGCAGGCCGCGGATCTCGGCCACCACGGCCTCGGTCAGCGGCGAGTCGACGCACCAGAGCTCCAGGGCCACGCCCTTCTCGCGGTCCAGGCCCACGTAGAGGCCATTCACGTTGATGCCGCGAGCGCCCAGCGCGCTGCCGACGGCGCCGATGACGCCGGGGCGGTCGTCGTTCACCACCACCAGGATGGTGCCGGCCGGCGCGGCCTCGACCAGGAAGTCGTCGATCTGCACGACGCGCGCCTCGACCCGGCCGCCGACGTGGTAGAGCGTGCCCTTGACCAGCCGGATGCGGTCGCCGCAGGTGGCGGTCACCGAGATGGCCGACGTCAGGTCGCGGTCGCGCTGGCGGCGGGTCTCGGACAGCTCGATGGCGCGATCCGCGGCGATGATCGGCGCGTTGATCTCGTTGACCGGCCCGGCCAGGAACGGGCGCAGGAGGCCGACCAGGGTCGCGCTGGCGCACGCGGTGGCGCCGCGCTCGGCAGGCTCGCCGATCACCTCGATGGC